>JADLBT010000511.1 GCA_020847555.1 Gemmataceae bacterium | reverse complement strand
CCGGAGCGCCCGTGACGGCTCGGAGCCTCACTCCTGAGCGTGGGGCCGGACAGCAGGGAACGGTTCGAGGGCGGCACGCCAGAGACGCACCGTGCCGTCGCGGCCCGCAGAGGCGAGAACATGCCGATCAGTCGAGACAGCGACTGCCTGCACCGGCCCGCTGTGGCCGGTCAGCGTGAAGCGGGTCCACCCGCGCGCCGGATCCCAGAGCTTCACCATGCCGTCCCACCCGCCCGAAACCAGGACCGGCTTCCCCCCTCCGCTGATCGCCACGGCATTGACGGTGTCCGTGTGGCCGCGCAGGGCCGTTTCCTCCTTGCCGTCCACCACGTCCCACATCCGCAGCGTTCGGTCGGCGCCGGCGGCGATCACATATCTGTTGGTCTTCGGCCAGTAGGTGAGCGCCCGGATCTCCGCTGTCTGTCCCTGCAACGGCTGGCCCTTCTGCTGGCCCGTTTTGAGATCCCAGACCAGGAGCATTCGATCGTCGCCACCGCTCGCCACCAGGCTCGTCCCCACCAGAAAGGCGACGCCGCGGACCGCCCCGGCGTGGCCCTTGAAGGTCGCGGCCGGGACGTCCTTCTGTTCCTCCGGGTTGATTATCCATAGCTGGAGCGCACCGTCCTCTCCGCCGGAGAGGATACCCTTGCCCGTGGGCGCGTAGGACAGGCAGGTCACCGCTCCCTGGTGTCCCTTCAGCACGTGCCGCTCCGACCCGAACGTCTTCGAGCTGGGGTCGGTGTCCCACAGACGCAGCGTACCGTCCGCGCCGCCGGACGCCAGCAGCTTCCCGTCCGGCGCGTACGCCAGCGCCAGGACCGCCCCCTTGTGGCCGGTCAGCGTCTTCTCCTCCTTGCCGGTCGCCGGATCCCACAGCTTGATCGCGCCGTCGGCCCCGCCCGAGACAAGTTGCCTGTCGTCGGGTGAGAAGGCCACCGCGTTCGCCCACCCCTTGTGGCTACCGAGCACGTTCGACCCACTCCGGCCGTCCGCGCCCCACAGCCGCGCCGTCCCGTCCACGCTGCCGGAGAGCAGGCTCTTGCCGCCAGGCGCCGCCGCCAGAGCACGCACCCAGCCGAGATGCCCCTTCAGCTGCCCGCGCGGCCGGCCGGTCGCCGCGTCCCACAGTCGGACCGCGTCGCCGCTACCCCCGGTCGCCAGCGTTTTCCCGTCCAGGAACGCCAGCGCGAACACGCGGACCGGGGCCGGATCGAGGGCCGCCAGTTCCTTGCCGCTCGCCGGATCCCAGACGCGCACCGTCGCCACCTCGGCCCCGTTCCGCTTCTCCGGCGCGGCGCTGGCCAGGTACTTCCCGCCCGGCCCGAACGCCACCGCGTGCACCGGCCCGCCGTGCCCTTCAAGCTTGCGACTCACCTTCTCCTTGCCGGCGGCCGAAACGTCCCACAACCGCACGACCTCATCCGTGCCGCCGGTAGCCAGCGTCTTGCCGTCGGGCGCGAAGGCGAGCGCCTCGACAGCACCCTTGTGCTCCGCCAGGCTAGCCCGCGGCTTCGCCCCGTCCTTCGCCGGCACGTCCCACAACTGTACGGTTCCGTCGGCCCCGGTCGCTGCGAGTGTCTTGCCGTCGGGGGCGAAGGCGAGCACGCGGACGGCGCCCTTCTGCCGCGCGAGGGTCGCCTGCGGTTTGGCGACCTCGGCGTATTCCTTCTCCCCGGCCGTGGCGTCCCAGAGCAGGATGGAGCCGTCCGCCCCGCCGGAGGCGACGGTCTTGCCGTCGGGCGCGAGGGCGAGGGCGTGGACGGCCCCCTTGTGGCCGACGAGGGCGGCGCGGATCTGGCCGCTCGCCCCGTCCCACAGCCGGACCGTGCCGCCCTCGTCGGCGGTCGCGAGCAGCTTGCCATCCGGAGTGAGGGCGACCGCGTTCACCGGCCCCCGGTGGCCGCTCAGGGTCTGTCGCTCCTGATGCAGCCGACCCCACAGGTAGAACCACTCGAACCCGCGCAGATCCTCCTCGTTGAATGATCGCGGCCGCGCCATGACGAGGAACTGCCGCGCCCGCACCAGGTCTCCCGACCGAATGGCCGTCTCGGCCCTGGCGAGGCTGCCGAGGTACAGCGGCCAGCGTGAGGCGATGGCCTCGATCTTGAACGTTTGCAGCTTCTTGAGTTCCTCCTTGAGTGTCTGGCCACCCGATTCGCCCTCTTCCGCCGCCCGCCTCGCCATCCCGAACCGCCAGGCCACCACCGCCGCCAGGATCAGCAGCGGGACCATGATCCAGAGAGTGTCCACCACCTTTGCCCGACCGTGCTGCCGGCGCTCGGCCTCCTCGCCGCGCCGCGCCACCACCGGCGCCAGTACGTCGTGACCGAGGCTGATGTAGCGTTCCTCCTGCCCGCCGACGTTCAGCCAGCTCTCCTCGAGCAGGTGGACGTCGGGGGCGGACACGGCTTCCAGGGCCGCGTCGAACGGCGTGACGCCTTGCCAGCGCTTCGCGGCTTCCTCGGCGGTGACCAGGTCGCGGGTGACAGCCCCATCGGGCTGCCGCGTTTGCAGATCCGCCAGCAGCCGCAGCATGGCCTCCCGATCTCGGCCGCTGCTCGGGAATGTTCGCCGGAGCAGGAAGTCGAGATAGTTGGCGAGCCCGGCCGCGCTGCCCACCAGCCCCCGCGAATACCTTTTCAGCGGTGTCGTCACCTCGCGCAGGTCGTCGGCCCGCACCACCCGGTTCGCCCGACCTTCCAGCGTCCGGTACAGCTGGGCGCAGATAATCTGCAGCATTGGCAGGACGGCGTGCCCGTCGCGCCGCCCGGCCTCGTGCGCCTCGCGGACCACCGCTTCCGGCAACCCCTCCTCGAAGCGGAAGTTGTACTTCGCAAAGGGGGCCTCCGTTCCACCTGGGGGAGGCTCGGTGACGGTCGGGCCGAGGACGGCCTCGACCAGCGCCTCCTCGTCCGGCAGCGTGAGCAGGTAGTCGCGGATGACCTTGCGGTCCCCGCGCACCTCGCCGAACGCGGCCAGGAATTGCCCGTGATAATCGGTCCGCACCGACACGACCAGCCGGGCGCCGGCCGGAGACTCGGCCACGCCGCGCAGGAGCGCCGCTCCCCGCAGGGCCGGCCGCATGCCCCCGGGCTGGCGACTGAGCGTGAGCAACTCCTCGCCCTGCTCGATCAGCACCACCAGATCGTGCGGCAAGCGCTCGGTCAGCGCCGTCAGAACGCGGCCCAGGAGGGCGTTGTCGCTGCGGAGAGCGCGGCGAAGCGCCTCGGTGTCGATGGCGTCTGTGCCGGCGCCCGGAGGCGCGGCGTCGGGCAGGGCGGGCGGCCTGCTCCCCTCCCCGGCCGCGCGGATGGCCGTCTCCTGGCCGGCGGCCAGCCCCTCGCTGACGCAACGCCGCAGGAGTCCGGGCAGATCGACGGTGACGGTGCGGCCGGCGGGCGTGGCGTAGATCCACGGCCGGGCACAGTAGGCGGTCAGCGCGAGGGCCAGCTGGCCGGCCAGGTCGTTCGTCGCGCGCACCACCAGGGCCAGACAGTCCGCCTCGGTCGTTCCCTCCGCCGGCGCCTCGGTGCGGTCCAGCAGCACGCCGTAGCCGGTCGCTCCTTCCAGGTAGGGGATCAGCCCACTCCGGAGCAACGACCCCTTGCCGGCCCCGGCGCCTCCGTGGAGTACCGCCAACCGCGCCCCGGGCTCGTCGAGCAGCTCCGCGAACAGTTCCGTGTCGGTTTCGCGGCCGATGAACAGTGCGCTGTCATCGACATCGTAAGGAAGCAGCGGGAAGTACGGGAAGTCGGGCAGCGAGGCGGGCGCCGCGCCAGCACCGGCGCCCGGCACTTCGGGTTGGTTGCTCGCGGGCTGTCCCGGCAGGCCGGTGACGCACAGGTCGGCCGGGCCACAGACCGCATAAAGAACCCCGAGCGGACCGTGGTCCGGACGCAGCTGCTGGAGCAATCGCCCCAGCGCCTCGCCGCGCGTCAGGAGGCCGCCCAGCAGATCCAGACCGAAACGCCCGGCCGCTTCGGCGGGCGGCGGGGCGGAAGGAGCGACGAACGCCCGCGGCCCCAGCTCGCGCAGGAACGCAAATGGATCCGCGGCGCCGCCTTCGTCACCGACCCGGCACGCATTCAGGATCGCCACGATATCGCCGCCGATCGGTCCCTCGGCGTCCAGCAACTCGCGCAGCTCAGCGCCGGAGACGGTGTCCTCGCCGAGCAGCACGAACGCCCCCCGCATGCGGGCAAAGATGTACAGCATGTCGGGCCGGCCGGCGCGGACCGCGTCGTCCAGGTCGCGCACGGACTCAGCCACGCGGAACCCGCCGGACTGGGTGAACGCGCGGAGGCGGTCCTGCTGCGCGCCGGACAGGGCAGCGCGGGCAGCCGGGTCGATGACGAGAAGGACGTTTGGTTCGTGCAGGACCGGGCGGCGCGTCAGCGGGTTCAGGCGGCGGTCCACGCCCAGAAGGAAACGCGCGCCCCAGAACGACTGCCAGGCGTCGCCACCAGCGCGAAACGCCCCCTCGTCGGGCGGGCGGGCGGTGACGGCGGCCCAGGGCAGCGGGGTGGGGGAGTCGGTCAGGATTTCCAGGCGTTCGATCCCCTCGCGCTCCGACATCTCCTCGAACCAGCGCTGCGCCTCCTGAGCGGCGTCGGCGCTGACCGTGTCGCTGCGGAAAAGGCTGCGGTAGAGCTGGTGTCCGGCCTGGGCGAGAGCGGCCGCCGCGTCGTGTCCCGCGGCTGCACCGGCGAGGACGTGCAGGCGCTCGTCGGTCTGCCGAAGCAGGGCGTGAAACTCCTCCAACGCGGTGCCGGTCTTGTGGTAGGGCTCGAAGGAGGCAGTCCCGTTGGACCAGACGAACGTGAGGCGGCCGGGCCGGAACAACACCTGACAGACGACACGAGCCATCGGAGTCTCATCCTCGGGGGAAGCGTTCGGAGGTACGCGGCTAACGATATGAGGTAACGAGAAAAAGGCACGGTTCGCCGCAGGATGGGTAAAGCCCACGGATGGCGTCCCGTGGGGCCAGTCCCCAGCGCTTCCCCCACGGGAACGGAACTCTCTCATCTCGGGTTGGGGTTGTCAAAGGTCTTCCCAGGTAGCTACACTGTAAGCACGGGGAGATCTCAGCCATGAAGACGCGCATTGTACCGATCGGAAACTCGCAGGGCATTCGTATCCCGAAGGCGCTGCTCCAACAGACGGGCCTGTCCGGGGAGGTCGAGATCAGCGCGGAGGACGACGCCTTGGTGATACGGCCTGTCAAGAAGCCGCGGGCCAGCTGGGCGACGGCCTTCCAGAAGATGGCGCAGCGCGGCGACGACGCCCTCCTTGACGACGTGGCGCCGAGCCTGTCCGAGTGGGACGAGGGCGAATGGGAATGGCGATAAGCCGTTTTGAAGTCTACCTGGTCAACCTGGATCCGACGGTCGGCAGCGAGATCAAGAAGACGCGACCTTGCCTTGTCGTGTCCCCGGACGAAATCAACCACCATATCCGCACGGTGATCGTCGCGCCGTTGACGACCAGGGGACAGTCCTACCCGACGCGGGTGCCCTGCCGGTTCAAGGGCAAGGACGGCCAAGTCGTGCTCGACCAGATCCGGGCCGTGGATCGGGCACGATTGATCAAGAAACTGGGGAGAATAGACGACAAGCCGGCGGCGGCCGTGCTCGATGTGCTCCAAGAAATGTTCGAGCCGTAAGAGAAGCCGCCGCCCAGGGAACTTTGGGTCGGCAGCGGTGGGCGGGTCGGAGTGGCGGTGGGAAAGACAGTCAGGTGGGGGCGCGCACCTCGAACGGCGACCCGCACGCGGGCCAGCGAACAATCCGCTGTACCCGACCGGGGCCGCACGACGGCTTTCCCAGGGCTACCGGACCAAACTCCAGTCGCTTCCGGCTCGTCAGCGTCATGGCGTTTGGTCCGCCAGTCTTAACAGTTCAGCCCGTCAGGACGGCGACGGCTTCGATCTCGATCAGCCAGTCAGTTCCTACCAGGGCCGACACCCCCACGAGGGTGCTCGCGGGCGGTTGCTCGGCGTTGACGTAGCGGCTGCGCACCTCGCGGAGGACGGGCACGTGCTCGGGCTTCAGGCCGACCACGTAGAGGTTGGTCTTCACCACGTCACGGAAGGTAGCCCCCACCGCGGCCAGGGCATGTTTGAGGTTCTCGAAGGTCTGCTGGGTTTGGGCTTGTAAGTCGCCCTTGCCGACGACCTCGCCGCGTTCGTTCACGCTCACCTGGCCGGAGATGTACGCCATCTTGCCGCCGGTTGCCGTGACGACGTGGGTCCAGCCGTGCGTCGGACAGAGAGTCGGCGGGTTGAGGAACTGGGTCTGCATGGTTGTGCTCTCGCGCGGAAGTCTGCTGGGGTGGCGAAGGAACCTCTCTCGCCAGGAACCGGCTGATGCTACCTTGCGGAACCCTGTCTGGCAACCCGTTCCTCGGTGACGTGGTACTTCGGGTCTGCCGGACAGGCTCGGCCGCACGGTCGGGCCGGAAGCTCCTTCCCCAGCCATCCTCCCTTCCACCGCCGGTCCCACTGACGAACTGTGGCGGACGCATATCATGTCCGCATGCAACCGACCGCGAACCTCACCCGCAACCGTCTCCGGGCCGGCATGGTCGGCCTGGGCATGATCTTCGACGACACCTACCGGCCGCTGTTCGAGCACCTGCACGCCGCCGGCCTGTACCGCCGCGACTTCGGCCTGGTCGAGGTCGAGTTGGCCGCCGTCGCCAGCCGTACCGGGACGCGCGCCGAGCGCTACAAGCAGGCGTCGGCGGGCCGCGTCGCCGACTTCGCCAGCTTCGCCGGGTCGGACGCGGTGACGCAGTTAACAGGCCACGGCGTCGATGCGGTTTGCATTGCCACGCCCGACAACCGCCACTTCGAGCCGGCCCGGCTCGCCCTGGAGGCCGGCAAGCACGTCCTGATCGAGAAGCCGTCCGTCCTGAGCCTGCAGCAACTCGACGAGCTGGACGTCCTCGCTCGCAAGAAGGGTGTGCTGGCGAAGGTCGTGTACCACAAGCTCGGCGACCCGGATCACAAGAAACTCCGCACCCACGTCGTCGATGGGGTGCTGAACCACGTCAACAACGGCTACTGCTCGCTGCTGGAGCCGAAGCAGATCAGCGGCAGCCAGTTCGCCGAGTGGATCACCGGCCGCAATCCCGGCACCTACGTCGCCTGCCACTACATCAAGCTGATCGACTTCACGTTCTCCCCCTCTCCCGCGAGGGGAGAGAGGGGAGAAAGCAGTTCTTCCCTCTCCCCTCGTGAAAGAGAGGTTGGAGGTGAGAGGGAGGCGTGGCGGCTGGCGCGGATCACGGCCCCCGGACAGCGTGGCCTGGTCGGTCCGGCGGACGGCTCGACGTGGGACTCGGTCCAGCTGCAGATGGTCTACACCCACCCGGACGGGCGCGAGGCGGCGTTCGACATTCACACCAGCTGGGTGACGCCGGACAACTTCCCCGGGTACGTCGAGCAGGAGGTGCAGTTCCGGTTCGACAACGGCGTGTGGAACGCCCACCAGCGCAAGCGCGGCGTCGAGGTGGCGATCGAGGGGCGCACGCCGCTGGAGATGAAGAACACGCCGAACCACCATTACAACGGCACGTTCGTCGAGCCGTGGGGCGAGCGCAGCCAGCGCGGCTACGGCATCGAGATCCTGCAGAAGTTCTTCGAGGAGGTCGCGTTCGTCGAGTTCGGCGGCCCCGCCGCACAGCGGACGCAGCGGCTCGAAGCGATGCGCGGGCTGACGTACAATGACCTGTCTGCGGACCGCAACACGGTGGCAGTCGTGCAGGCACTGGAGGCGCTGTTGCAGGCGCACGTCGCCGGCCGGCCGGGCAGCATGGTCGAGGTGAACGGCCCCGACGGCGGACTGGTACTCCACAGCCCCGGCCGCGCCGAACCGACGGTACTCTACCCGAACCGGGTGTGAGCTGCGCTCGCCCCGCAGCCGCATTGAAAACCCGCCGGGCGAGGGTAAATTGCCAGGGTGAGCGGGCGGCGCAGCCCGCCGCGCCGACCCCAACCTATCTGGACCGCGCACGATGACCACACCGCTCCACCATCCGCACGAAACCGCATCGAATGCCGCCCGCGATCAGGTCGCGCGCTACGAGCCCCGCGCCCTGCGCACTTACCCGCCGACGCAGGCGGTCCTCGCGAAGAGCGCCGGCATCTACCACTGGACGCCGGAGGGGCGACGCCTTTACGACTTCACCTCGGGCGTGCTCGTCGCTAACCTCGGCCACAACCCGACCGCCTGGCTGAAGCGCTTCACCGGCTACCTGGGGTGGGACGGGGCAGACCCGTCGGCGGAACCGTACTTCGCGGCCCTGCCGATGACCGCCTACAACGCCGTCACCCCGCTCGAAACGGAGGCGAGCCGGCGCCTGGCCGAGGTGTGCCAGGGACGCCCCGGCGGCCGGCGGCTCGAACAGGTGATGTGGGCCGCGTCCGGATCCGAGGCGATCCAGAAGGCGCTGTGGGCGGCCCTGGCGCGCGACCGGACGCGCGAGGTGATCGTCGCGACGCGCAACGGCTTCCACGGCAAGAAGGGGATCGCCGGCGCCGTCACCGGGTCCGAGACGGACCGCGACCGCGATCCGCGCGTGCGCTTCGTCTCCTTCCCGACGGCCGAGTGTGCCGACGTCAGCCTGCGCGAGCGGCCCTTCGACCCGGCCCCGTACCGCCGTGAGCTGGACGCCCTCAAGCACCAGTTCGGGCGGCGCCTGGGCGTGTTCATCACCGAGCCGTACCTCGGCGGCGGCGGATCGTACCACCCGCCGAAGGCGTACCTGCAGATGGTGCAGGAGTTCTGCCGCGAGAACGACCTGGTATTCATCCTCGACGAGGTGCAGTCGAACTTCGGTCGGACCGGCGATCTGTTCGCCTACGAGACCTACGGCATCGAGCCAGACATCGTGGTGCTGGGCAAGGGGCTCGGTAACGGTGTGCCGGTCGCCGCGGCGGTCGGTCGGGCGGACCTGTTCGCGAGCCTCGATTACGGCGAGGGCTCAGATACGTGGAGCGCCAACCCGCTGTGCTGCGCCGGCGTGCTGGCGACGCTCGACGAGTTCGCCGCTCGCGACGTCCTCGGGCCGTGCCGTCGCGCGTCGGCGGTGCTGGAGGAGGGACTGGTACGTCTGAAGGAGCTGCCGTTCGTGACGGCGGTGCGCGGCGAGCGCGGTGGGATGGTCTGGGGCGTCGAGTTCGGCGACCACGGCGGGAAGTCGGCGGCGGACTGGGCGAACGCGGCGGTGCTGGCGTGCTACCGCGGCGACGGCGGCGACGGCATCCACCTGCTCGGAGCGCTCGCGAAGAAGGTGCTGCGCGTCGCCCCGCCGCTCGTCATCACCGAGCAGGAGGCGCGCGCGGCGATGGCCCTCATGCACCGGCTGCTCGCGGATCTCGTCCCGGGCCAGGCGCCGACCAGGCAGCTCGCCGGGACGGCCGCCGGCTGATCCTGCTGCCCTGCCCTGCTCGGCCGCCCGGCTCGTCGGGTTCCTGGAAAGCCCGCGGGTGGTGACCCGTGGGCTTTCCAGAGCCCCTTGCACACCAGGTCGCCTGTCTCTGCGCTAGCTGTCGGCCGGCACCGAACTCTGGGGATTCTCATGCCGTCGCGGCTGGTGAGCGTGCTGATCGTCGCCTTCTGGCTGGCGGTTACCGCGTGGCTGTTCTACCGCGAGGTGTGGCAGCCGGCCGGGCAGCCGCCCCCGTTCGCGCTCGACCTGGCGGACGAGGCGGGCCTGCCGATCGCTCCGCCCCGCGGGGGGGCTGGCGGCGCCGGGGACGGGATCACCAACCAGGAGGCGGGTGCCACGGCCGTCGTCTGGGACGTGGAATACCGCGGGCAGCTGGCCGGTAACGCCCTCACCTGGGTGAACCGCCGGCCGGACCGAATCTACGAGATCCGCTTCGCCTTCCAGCCCCAACCGGCGTTCCGCGCCGGCAAGTTGCGTGTCCGCGAGCTGACGGGCGCCTACCGGATTACCCCCAGGGGGGTGTTGCGCAACCTCATCTGCCGCGTGGCGCTCGGTCCGCGGAAGGCGCTGCGACAGGCGGAGGTCAGCGCGACGGTGGACGGGACGATGTGCCGGGTCCGCCTGGTGGCCGACGGCATGGACCAGCACGCGCCGCCGGTCGAGGTCGCGGCGAACGGCAAGGTGCTGAACGTCCTCCACCCCCTGCACCGCCTCACCGGGCTGCACGAGGGGATGGCGTGGCGCGTGCCGCTGCTCGACCCGCTGGCCGACACGGCCGCCGACGGCGGACCGCGCTTGACGGTTCGCATCGCCGATGCGGCCGTCACCCTCGCGACCCTGCCCTGGCAGAACGCCGACCTGCCGTGCTGGCGCGTCGAGTACCGCACGGCCGGGCGGGTCGTCGCCCGGCTCTGGGCGCGGGCGGACGATGGGGCCGTCCTGCGGCAGGAGATCCTCTACCCGGACGGCGATGTGGTGGTGCAGCGCGCGGTGTTCAAGTAACCGAACGTGGGCGGGCACATGCCGGACCCCATGATCGAGCTGGACCAGGTGTCCAAGTCGTATGGCAACAAGCTCGCCGTGGACCGTCTGTCCCTGCACATCGAGCGCGGCGAGCTGTTCGCCTTCCTCGGTCCGAACGGGGCCGGGAAGACGACCACGATCAAGATGATGTGCGGGCTGCTGTTTCCGTCCGCCGGGACCGTCCGTATCGGCGGGTTCGACCTGCAGTCGGACGGGGAGCAGGCCCGCCGGCTAATTAGCTACGTCCCCGATCAGCCGTTCGTCTACGAGCGTCTCACCGGCCGCGAATTCCTCCAGTTCATCGCCGGCATGTACGGGATGGAGCCGGAGCGCGCCCGAGCGCGCACCGCCCAGCTGATCGAGGTGTTCCGGCTCCACGATTTCGTGGACGACCTGACGCAGAACTACTCGCACGGCATGCGTCAGCGGACAGTCTTCGCGGCCGCTCTGCTGCACGAGCCGCAGGTGCTGATCGTGGACGAGCCGACGGTCGGCCTCGACCCGCCGAGCGTCCGCCTGCTCAAGGATCTGCTGCGCCAGGAGGCCCGGCGCGGGGCGACCATCTTCCTCTCGACGCACTCGCTCGACGTGGCCCAGGAACTGGCGGGCCGGATCGGCGTCGTCAACCACGGCCGGCTTGTCGCCTGCGGTACGCTGGCCGACCTGCGCAGGCAGGCCGCCAACGACGGGTCGCTGGAAGAGGTGTTCCTCGCGCTGATCGAGGAGGAGAAGAAGGTATCCGCGTGAGTGGAAGTGAGGAGCCAAAGCCCACGGGTTTGCGGCCCGTGGGCGAAGCGCCGGAGACTTCCCGCGGGGCGCAGCCCGTGGGCTTGCAAACTTCCTCCTCACGCCTCACTCCCTGGCTTTCTCTTCTCGCCTGCGTTACCATCGATGGCTGACGCCCGGCGCGAACCCACCGCAGGAGAGACACCATGAGTACGACACCCGAGGAACCAGCGGCCGGGAGCGTCACGCGCCGCGGCTTCCTCGTCGGGGCGGGCGCCGGCCTGGCCGCCGGCCTTCCGCTCGGCTGGCTCGGACTGCGCGGGTGGCAGGAGTTGGCGACCCGGAATCCCCCCCCTGCTCCGGCGGTCGTCGCCGCGCAGCGGTCGCGCTTCGCCATGCCTGGCCTGTACCCCGGCAAGGTCGTCGAGGTGCGCCACCCTGGGTCCGTCAGCAACGACAACGTCATCAATCCCGACGCCGTCCGGTGCATGATGGACCGCGGCATGTGCGAGCTGACCGGCGCCGACGGCCCGCCCGATGCCTGGCGCACCTTCTTCGAGCGCGACGACCTTGTCGGCATCAAGGTCAACCCGGTCGGCAAGCGTCAGCCCGGCCAGGGCAGATCCGTCGTCCCGTGCATCTCCAGCCCAGCCGTCCTGCTGGAAGTCGTTGCGGGGCTCAAGAGCGCCGGCGTTCCGGCCCGCAACATCCTCGTCTTCGAGCGCTACGCCAACGAGTTCCGCGACGCCGGGTACGAGCGCGTCCTGCGCGAGCGCGGCATGGAAGGGGTCCGGTGGTTCGCGTCGGCAACGAACTACAGCGACACGCAGCTGGCGCTCGACGGGCTGGAGGGGCGCCGCCGCGAGCGCGATCCGCACGTGGTCGGGTACGATCGCGACGTGTTCGTCTCGATGGGGTTCTGCGCCCCCGACCACGATCCGAAGGACGACCGGCGCTTCCGCACCCACCTGTCGATGATCGTCACGCGCCTGGTGAACAAGGTCGTTACCCTGCCGTGCCTGAAGGACCATCGATCGGCGGGCGTGACGCTGGCGCTGAAGAATCTGTCGCATGGGATGAACAGCAATGTGGCCCGCAGCCACATCAGCGGCATCTACCGGCCGGGCGGGGCGACGAGCGGGCCGAACCAGTGCAACACGTTCATCCCGACCGCCGTTGCCCAGGGGCCGCTGATCGAGAAGGCAACGCTGCACATCATGGACGGGCTGATCGGCGTGTACGAGGGCGGTCCGGGACCGTGGAATCGGTCGTGGGGAACGTGGCGGCACAAGGGACTGTTCTTCGCGACGGATCCGGTCGCGCTGGATCTGATCGGCTGGCAGATCCTCGACGCCAGGCGGTTGCTGGAGGGGTGGCAGCCGGTCGCGCAAATGGGGCTGCTCAACCGTGCTCCGCAGGCGCTGGCGCCGGTTGCGCTGGACGTCGCGAGCGCCACGCGCAGCGCGCTGGAACACCTGCGCTCCCGCCAGGCGCGCGCCTCGGAGGTCTTCGACCGCCGCCAGCCGGAGCATGTCGTCCTCGCTGGCGTGCTCGGGTTGGGGGTGTGGCAGCCGGACCGCATTCAGTACCGGCAGATCGAGTTGAACGGATGACGCCCGGAGGTGGAGCAGGCAAGAATGCCTGGCGGCTCAGCCGCACAGGTCGAGCCAGCGCTGCAGGTCGTGAATCGGCGCGGGCCGCGGTCTGGGCAGGCGGAGGACGTCAACGGATGGGCGGCCCTCCGGTGTCTCCGGGTTCTCCCGGGCTGCCCAGTCGGGTAGACCCTCCGACTCCCGCACGGGTTCCGGCCTGGTCTCGCACATGGTGAGCCTCCTTTCCACTACCCGCATGACGCATCTCCGTGGCGAACTTGCGCCGAGAATTCGAGAGCCGTGACAAATCCCGAGCGATCCGGCCCCCACCTCTCCCGCCCGGCAGGACGGGCCGCGGGGTACTTTTCTAAAGTCCCTACCCTCCCCCGCCGAACCATTACAGCGGTGCCGGTTGTGCTGATCTGGAGGAAGGAAAATGCCCGACCAGACTCGCGTGGTGGCCCCCGGCCCGGATGACCGATCCGTCCGGGCCGCCGACGGTGCCATTCTACGGGTGCCCGTCAACTGGGTGCTGGTCCCGCCCGGTGACGCCGGCCTGACACGCCGGGTGAAGGCGGCGGGGCCGACGTGGACGGTCCAGCAGCGGCGCGGGCGCAAGGTCTTCTCGCTCGGAGTGTGGGCGGCTGCCGACGCCGTCGAGGCGGTGCGCGCCGAACTGGCGGCCGAACGTGCGGCCCCGGCCTATGCCCGTCGGCGCGCCGCGGACACGCGCCGACGGGCGGTGAAGCAGGCGGAGTATGTCGAGGATTTTCGCGCGGCGGTGCTGGCGTTCCTGGCCTTCGCCCCGCGCCACGCCGACCTGGCGAATCGCCTCGCCGACGCCGTGACCGCCCACGCCACCCCGGTCGGAAGTGGGACCGTGGCGCGCACGGAGCGCATCCCAGTCGAGCAGCGGGCCGAGGCGGCGGTCCTCGCGTGGCTGCGACACCAGACGACCGCCTACGATGACATGACCATCCTGCGGGTGCGCGGCAGGCGGCGCGAGGTCCGGCGCCAGCTGGCGGTCCAGTCGCGCGCCCTGCTCGGCGCGTATCGCAGGGGCGACGAGGTCAACGCAACCGCCTGTCCCTTGCAGCGAGCGCTCCCGGGGCGCGGCGGCCCCGTTGGCGCCTCCGCCTGACTTTTGCTGACGCTCTTTGAAGTGGCGCCGGGAGCAAAAGACCCGACGCGGTCCGAGCCCGAAGCGTCAGCGCGGGTTTGAAACGCCCCCGCGCTCTTATGAAAAAAACCTGAACAATTCTGTTGTCGGCTCCCGGCAGGAAGGGTACAATCGCCTGGATGCAAGGAATTTGGTGAGTTGCGGCGCCGAATTCCTCTCCGCCCCACCGGCCACCAGGAAGAAACTGCTACGTTCCATCCCGCCCAGGGGTCCTCCATTCTCATCCCGTTACGGAGGTCTTATGACGCCTCTCCCTCGTTCCGACCCGCGTCGTGTTCGCCCGGCGTTCACCCTGATCGAGCTGCTGGTGGTGATCGCTATCATCGCCATCCTCATCGGCCTGTTGCTGCCCGCGGTCCAGAAGGTGCGTGAGGCGGCCAACCGCGCCCAGTGCCAGAACAACCTCAAGCAGCTCGGCCTGGCCATGCACAACTACCATGACGTCCGCAAGGTGTTCCCGCGGAACTACAGGCAGGTCGGCGGGAACGTCTGGGAAGCCCTGAGCGCCAACTACTTCCTGCTCCCGTACGTCGAGCAAACCGCCCTGTACAACCAGGGCCAGGCCAACCTGTCGAACTGGGGCTGGACGTACGGCACGCTGATGAACACGAAGCTCTCGGTCTTCCTGTGTCCGTCCGCTCCGCCGGCATCGGCGCGCGGGACGCATCCGAACGGGTGGGACGGCCCGGGGACCAACTACGCCTGGTCCACCGGCAGCTCCGTCGAGACGGTTTGGGCTGGCAATCGGTTCAATGGGATGATGTCGTACTCGGTGGACCGGAAGATGTCGTTCGTGAGCGACGGTCTATCGAACACCCTGATGGGGTCCGAGATCCTGAGCGGGTCCGGTGCGGCCGGCACGGCGTCGGCCGGAAAGTACCCGTACGACATTTTCTACGTGGGCGACGGTCTGTTCACCTCGGTCGTGAACCGGGACTTCCCGACGCTCGCCGAGCTGAACGCCATCGGGTCCGCGGCCCAGACCGCGCCGACCGGGCTGCGGTCGAACAACGGAACGATGTGGGCGTGGTACGCGGCCGGGCAATCGACACTGACCACCGCCGCGCCGCCGAACTGGCAGTACCCCACCGCTGGCGGCAACTGCTGCCCCGGCGGAGCCCACGACTGGGGGTACGGGATCATCCCGCCGCGGAGTATGCACACCGGCGGGGTGAACGCGGTCCTCGGTGACGGGTCCGTGCGGTTCATCACAGACACGATTGACGTGATCACCTTCCAGCGCCTCGGCAACGCCCGCGACGGCATGCCGCTCGGCGAGTTCTAACCAGGAGAAACCGACATGATCCGGAAATACGCGATCCTGACGGGGCTCCTTCTAGCCGGGTTCGTGGCTGGGTGCGGTCAGCGGGAGCAGGATATTCAGATCAAGGTGCCGAGCGATCCGCTCGCGGAGCCGCGGGCCATCCTGCAGCGCTACGCCTCCGGGCAGCCGATGGGGAGCGAGGCGACTTCCTTCCCGACGCTGGTCGCGAACGTCCGGAAGGTGGATCCGGCCCAGGCCGACATCCTGGACAAGGGATTCAAGGATCTGCAGAAGGCGCCGGCCGCCAGCCGGGCCGCGCTGGCGAAGGATCTTCAGAGTAAGCTCCAGCCGCCCATGAAGTGATGCCCGCATCCCGAGGCATGGCGGCGTGCGTCCCAGCGTGCGCCACCAGCCTGGAGCGCCAGCGCCGGACGCTTGAAAGCGTCCGGCGCTGGCGCTCCAGGCTGGTAACCCATCAGCTGCAAGGAACCATTAGTACGCGCGTTTGCGACGCCCGTTGCCGTTCGGCGGCGTCGCGGGCGCGCTCTGCAGCGGTTCGGCAGCCCCTTCGAGCGACTGCCCGACCTCGGCCTTCGCGATGCGCGCCGTCGCCTGGGCCGCGTAGTTCTCCGACAACTCGAACCCCAGCCAGCGCCGCCCCAGTTTCTTCGCAACCGCCAGCGTCGTCCCGCTCCCGGCAAACGGATCCAGCACGACCTCGCCGCGGTTCGAGCAGCACGCGATGATGCGCCCCAGCAGCCGCTCGGGCATCTGGCAGCCGTGGAAGCCAGCTCGCTCCTTGAACGTGCCCGCGACGCGCGGGAAGTACCATGTGTCGTGGTCCGGCGCGAACCCATTCGGGACGTCCTGCGGGCGCAGGATCCAGGTGTCGTCGGGCAACCGTCCGGCCGGGTTGGCGCGCGTGTCGGCGTAGACGAGTTGCCGTGCGGACGGGACGCGGATTTCGGCGTCGTTGAACGTGAACCGCTGCGGATCCTTGACGAAGTGGAACAGGTGGGCGTGCGATCGGCTGAACTTCTTCGTGCAGTTGACGCCGAACGTGTAATACCAGATGACCCAGCTGCGGCAGGTCAGTCTCAGGTCGTTCTGGGCGATCAGCTTCACCTCGGCCGCGTATTCGTCGCCGATGGCGATCCAGAACGTCCCGTCCGGCTTGAGGGCGCGGCTCACCTCACTCATCCAGCGCCGCGTCCAGTCCGCGTAGGCGCGGCAATCGCGCCGGTCGTCGTAGACATCGTACTCGTAGCCGATGTTGAACGGGGGATCGGCGAAGGCGAGATCGATCGCCCCGGTCGGGAGTTGCTGCAGCTGGGCGACACAATCGCCCAGGTGGATGGTATCGAGCGCCGGCACCACCGCATACCCCTCTCAGGTTCATCGTCGCCGTCCAGCACACCGCACCCCCTTCACGGTAACGATCGGCCTCTGCGGACGCCAGCGCGGTTGCCCTCGTGCTACCCCTCGGCGGCACTCCCTCGCAAATACAACCTGTTCGACCGTTAGTAACGCCATCGTCGGACGGAGCCGGCTCCTGCGGCAACGGCCCGTGGGCTTCGTAAAAAGCTGTGAACACCAGGGCGCCTGTCCCCGCCTTAAACCGCCGAGGCGGGGGGCCGGACCGATGGTGCCGGCCGTCCAACCCGGGCACACACCAGAAAACACGCAGCGCAGAAAAGCGCCAGGAGGACGAAACCCACGGTGTACGAGCCGGTCGTGGTCCGGATCAGGCCGAGGACGAGCGGAGGGAAGAACCCACCAAGACCACCGGCCGCCCCGACCAGTCCCGTCACCGTGCCGACCGCGCGCGGGAAGTAATCGGGCACCAGCTTGAACACCGCCCCGTTGCCCAGCCCGATCGCTGCCGCCATTCCCAGCGCCCCGATCGTGAACGTGATCATCAGCGGGCACGCCAGGAAGATCGCCATGACCGCCGTCACCGGAAATACCCACAGCAGGATGCGCCGCCCGCCGACTCGGTCGGCCAGGATCCCGCCGAGCGGCCGCAGTGCCGTTGCCAGCACGACGAACCCGGCGGTGCGCAGCCCGGCGTCCGCTGGCGTCAGGCTGAACATCTCCGTCAGGAGGATCGGCAGGTAGATCGCCATCGCGACGAACCCGCCGAAGGTGAGGAAGTAGTACAGGCTCAGCACCCAGCCCATCGGGTCGCCCAGCGGGCGCAGGAAGTCGGCGAGGGATCGCGTCGGCCCGGCCAGGGGGGCGTTGCGGGCGAGCAGGGCGAACAGCACCAGCCAGGCGAACGTCAGGATCGCGAACGACCAGAAGCCCCACGCGGCTGAGCCGAACGCCGCCGCCAGCAGCGGTCCCCCGAATGCGGCCAGTGACTGGCCGATGTTCCCGGCCCCGTACACCCCCAGCGCCATCCCCTGCCGCTGCGGCGGATACCACCCGCTGACAAACCCGACCCCAACCGAGAAGCTCGCCAGCGCCACGCCGATGAAGAAACCGCACACCAGGAGTTGCTGGTAATCGCTCACCCAGCCCATGAGCACCGCCGGCAGGATCGAGCAGGCCATCACCACGAGGAACACCACCCGGCCGCCGTAGCGGTCGGTCAGGATGCCGAGCGGGATGCGGCCGAGGCTGCCGAGCAGGACCGGGATCGCCAGCGCGATACTGACCTGCACCGGGTCCAGACCGAGGCGGTCGCGCAGCACCGGCATCAGGGCCGAGACCGAGCCAAAGATGGCAAAGCAGCAGGCGAACGCCCCCGTCCCGAGCGCCAGCTGCAGGGCGTTGCCCGAGGGGCGCACGGTGGGCGGCGCCGCGGGAGAGGTGGCCGGTGCGGTGAGTGCGGTCATGACCTCGCTCCTTGACGCGGGGTAGCCTCGCAGGGTTCCTTCACGCCGCCGTGATAATGTCCGAGCCGCGCCCGCAGCGCAGCGGCGTAAGCGCCAGGCCGCTTCCTCCCGCTCTCCAAGCGGCAGCGCCAGTCCGCTTACGCCGCTGCACTGCGGGCGCGGCTCGGACGGTAATAACCGGATCGCGAATTAGACACGGTCCGGGTGAGCCTGGCCGATTTGCTGCCCCCCTCTGCCCTCGTGGGTGACAGGGAAGCAGACATCCTCACCCGGATTATGGGCCAGCCTTCCTGCGAACGCGGTGCTGCTGGCGGGCAGACTCTCCACCAGGAAGGGATCGCCCACCGGGACGAGCGGCGCCTGGCCCAGCGCACGGAACACCGCCAGGCAGAAGACCCCTCCGGCCCCGAGCAGCAGGACCGCCTGCAGCGCCAGTTCCTGCACCGTCGGCTGGCCGAAGGGCGGGCCGATCAGCACGTACAGGTCGAGCCACTGGCCGAGCAGTACCACCGCGCAGACCCGTCCCAGCCAGACCGCGTTACGCTTGGCCGCCCGCGACAGCAACGCCAGGAACGGCACGCCCCAGTTGAGCACCACCGAGAGAACCAGCAGCGACTGCCACGCCCCGTCCTGGCGCCGGATGTAGTAAGCCGTCTCCTCCGGATTGTTGACGTACCAGATCAGCATGTACTGGCAGAACCAGATGTACACCCAGAACGTGCTGAAGGCGAACACCAGCTTGCCCAGGTCGTGCAGGTGGTCCACGCTGACGACGCGGCGCAGCGGGCCGGCGCGCCGCAGCCAGAGCACCAGCAGTGTCAGCGCCGCCAACCCGCCGAGGAAAAGCCCGGCGAAGGCGTACAGCCCGAAGATCGTGCTGTACCACTCCGGCTCCAGCGACATCACCCAGTCGTAGCTCGCCAGCCAGCATGTCACGCCGAAAACGACCAGGAACGCCGCCGAGAGGGCCACATTGCGGCGGGTGTGTGACACCGCCCCGTCACGATCCTGGCGGCGCGAGTTGCGCACCAGAGCGAGAATGAAGGCGTACCAGCAGGCGAGGTAGACCACCGCCCGGACCAGGAAGAAGGGCCGGCTCAGCCACAGGTGTTTCAGCTCGGAGACGTGGCCGGTGTGGGCGTCGGTGTGGGACGTCCAGGGGTAGAGGCTCGGGGCGCACACCAGAACCAGCAGGATCCCAACCGCGCCGACCGGCAGGGCCAGGGCCATCGCTTCCGGCACGCGCCGCAGGGCGACGCCCCAGCCGGCGCCGGTGACGTATTGCAGCGCGATCAGCACGGCGCTCCCCAGGCTCAGGCCAACCAGCGCATAGCTCACCAGCAGCAGGCTGGCCCAGGTTTCCGTCGGCGCAACAGCCAGCCCGGCCGCCACTGCCACGGCCCCGATCGCGGCCAGTACCGTGCAGGCGCGCACCGCTTGCCGTGGGGCGCGGAAGGTGAAGTCGTCGCGATTCATGGTTGCCCCTTTCCCGCCTGCTGCAGAGCCCGAATGTGCAGGATGGCGCTCCAGCGATCCTCGCGCGACAGCTGCGACGCATACGACGCCATGTTGCCCTGCCCGTAGGTCAGCACATGGAAGAGTTGCCCGTCCTTCATCTGCAGGGCGTGGTCCGCCAGCAACGACGGCGGGGGCGGCACGCCGCGCACTGCCACCGGGCCGTCGCCCTTGCCCGCCGGACCGTGGCACAGCAGGCAGTAGTTGGCGTAGACCAGGGCGCCGCGCTCGCGGATCTGGGCCGACTTGCCGTCGAGCGGGTTGATCAGCTCGCGCCCGGCCCGGAGGGCATCCTCCGGCGTCGCGGCGTAGTGCAGCGGTAGCTGACCGCGCGGGATTGTTCCGGGCGGAGGCGTCTGGAGCGTTTGGCCGTTGGGGAAGTTCGGGTTCGGCGCGAAGGCGTCATACGGCACCGACCGCGCCATGTCCGGCAGGAACTCCCGGTTCGGCTGGCCCGGGTCAGGAGTGAGGAACCAGTTGAGCGCCACCAGCACCACCAGCAGTACGAGCAGCGCCGCGTTTATTCGCACACGCGACCGCGGGGCCGGCGCCGGTGGAGGCGGGGGATCCTGCTCCTCGCGCTCCTCGGTCGCGACCGCGTGGTGCGCTGCGAACAGCCGGCGGACGGTGTCCACGTCGAACGCCGCGTCATTCTCTTCGAGCACCAGGGCGAAGCGATCGTCGGTCACCTCGGCGACCGGCACGACCGCTCGCTTGCCCGGATAGAGCCGGCTGACGAGCAGGAACGACAGGACGACGCCCACCCCGGCGAACAGCACCATGACCTCGAACGCCACCGGCACGAACGCCGGCAGCGAGTTCCACGGCCGCCCGCCGACGTTGATCGGCCAGTCCACCGCCGACGCCCAGAACTGGAACCACAGCGCGAACCCGACGCCGAGCAACCCGAAAACGAAGCAGGCGCGGCCCAGGCGCGACGGGGCCAGGCCCATGGCGTGGTCGAGCCCGTGGACGGCGTAGGGCGTGTAGACATCGACGATACGAAGCCCCTGCTGCCGGGCCTCCGCGGTCGCGCCCAGCAGATCCTCCTCGCGTTCAAAGGTGCCGAGAAAGAGTCGCCGGTTCATGGCAAGCCTCCGCTCTGAGTCCGCGTCACGACGAGTTCCCGTGCCTCTCCCTCCGGGCTAGCCTGGCCGTCGGTGCCGGCGGGCGCCCCGTTGGGGCTCGGCTCGAGATGTTTCCTGTGCCCCCTGGCGTAGCCGGATACGCCCTTGATCTCGGCGAAGGCGATCATCGGCAGGAATCGGCAGAACAGCAGGAACAGCGTGAAGAACAGCCCAAAACTCCCGATCAAGGTCGCGATCTCGACCAGCGTCGGGCTGTAGGACGCCCAGCTCGACGGCAGGAAGTCGCGGCTCAGCGACGTCACGATGATGATGAAGCGCTCGAACCACATGCCGACGTTGACCAGCAGCGTCAGCACGAACACCACCGCCACCGTCGTGCGCACCTTCTTGAACCACAGCAGCTGCGGCACGATCACATTGCAGCCGACCATGATCCAGTAGCCCCACGCGAGCGGCCCCAGCGCCCGGTTCATGAACGCGAAGTGCTCGTAGGGGTTGCCCGAGTACAGGGCGGTGAAGAATTCGATGGCATACGCCAGCGCCACCATGCAGCTCGTCGCCAGCACCATCTTGCACATCGCATCGACGTGCCGTATCGTGATGTACTCTTCCAGGTGCATCACCTTGCGGGCGATAAGCATCAGCGTCAGCACCATCGCCATGCCGGAGAAGATGGCCCCGGCGACGAAGTACGGCGGGAAGATGGTCGCGTGCCACCCGGGCAGGACCGCCGTCGCGAAGTCGGTACTGACGATCGAATGCACCGACACGACCAGCGGCGTCGCCAGTCCGGCCAGCAGCAGGTAGACCAACTCGTAGCGGTGCCAGGTGCGGAACGACCCGTTCCAGCCGAAGCTCAAGATACCGAAGATGCGCTTGCGCAGGCCCGGCCTGGCCCGGTCGCGCACCGTCGCCAGGTCCGGCAGCAGGCCGACGTACCAGAAGATGAGCGAGATCAGGAAGTAGGTCGAGATGGCGAAGAAGTCCCACACCAGCGGCGAGCGGAAGTTGACCCACAGCGAGCCGCGCGTATTCGGATACGGGAAGACCCAGAAGAACAGCCACGGCCGGCCCATGTGGATCAGCGGAAACAGGCCGGCACACATGACGGCGAACAGCGTCATCGCCTCGGCCGAGCGGTTGACCGCCGTGCGCCACTTCTGCCGGAACAGGAACAGAATCGCCGAGATCAGCGTACCGGCGTGGCCGATGCCGACCCAGAAGACGAAGTTGGTGATGTCGAACGCCCAGCCGACCGTGCGGTTCAGGCCCCAGGTTCCGATGCCGGTCGCGATCTGGTACGTCACCGCGACGACGCCGAGCAGCAGCAAGCTCGACGCGCCCAGGAACGCAGCCCACCACAGGCCCGTCGGCCGCCGCTCCAGCGGGGCGCAAACGTCCGCGGTGATCTGGCCCAGCGACTTATCCCCATCAACCAGCGGTTGACGTAATGTGGAACAGACCTCAGTCACGGTGCTCCTCCCCTCCCCCAGCCGGGCGGTTGCGCACCACCCCGAGATAACCGATCGACGGCTGCACGTTCAGTTCGGCCAGCACGCGGTAGCGGCGCTGGTCGCGCATCAACCGGCTCACTTCACTTCTGGGGTCGTTCAAATCGCCGAAGACGAGGGCGTGCGCCGGGCACGACTGCTGGCAGGCGGTCTGGATGGCGCCGTCCGCCATCGGCTCGCCGCGCCGGCGGGCCTCGGCCCTGGCATTCTGGATGCGCTGGACGCAGAAGCTGCACTTCTCCATCACGCCGCGCGACCGCACCGTCACATCGGGGTTCAGGACGAGGTTCTGCAGCGCGTCCTCGTGCGCGTAGTTGAACCAGTTAAATCGGCGGACCTTGTACGGGCAGTTGTTGGCGCAGTAGCGGGTGCCGACGCAGCGGTTGTAGATCTGCTGGTTGAGCCCCTCGGAGCTGTGGACGGTCGCGAGCACCGGGCAGACCGTCTCGCACGGGGCGTTGCCGCAGTGCTGGCACAGCATCGGCTGGAACGCCACGTCCACGTCACCGCCGTCGCCGGAGTAGTAGCGATCGATGCGCAGCCAGTGCATCTCGCGCTGACGCTGCACCTCGTCCTTGCCGACGACCGGGATGTTGTTCTCGACCTGGCAGGCAACCACGCAGGCGCTGCAGCCGGTGCAGGCGGTCAGGTCAATGACCATGCCCCAGCGCGACCCCGTGACCGGATGGTCGTTCGGCCAGAGATCTTCCTGCTGCCCGTGTGGGGAGGGTGGTTCCGCACGCCAGCCGGCCGCCAGGCCATCGCGAGTTGTCTCCTGGATCATCGGCCGCCGCTGCTGCCCGTGCGGAGCCAGGAGCGGCGGCACCGTAATCGTGTGATGCGCCTGTGTCAGCGCCAGCGTGTGCCGGCGATTCGTCCGTGTCAGTCGCACCGTGCCGCGCACCTGGCGGAGCGTGTCGCCGTCCCAGGCCAGCAGCGGCGCCGCATTGACGCCGACCAGGCCGTTGGGGCCGAGCGTCGGCCGCGCTTCGAGCCACTGCGGCCCGACCTCGGCGAAGCGGGCACTGGCGCGGTTGCCGTAGCCCAGCGCCACGGCGACCGTTCCGTCATGCTGCCCCGGTTGGAGCAGCACGGGCAACTCGACGGCCGGACTGCCCTGCGCCTCCAGGCGCACCACGTCGCCCTCGGCGAGGCCGAGGCGGGACGCAACCGCGGGCGAGAGGCAGGCGTAGTTGTCCCAGGTACTTTTCGTGATCGGATCGGGCAGTTCCTGCAGCCACGGGTTGTACGCCTGACTGCCGTCGAGCATGCCGACCTTGGGGTACAGGACCAGAGCGAAGCCCTCGGCCGCGGGCTGGTCTGCCCTGAGGATGGGCCGGACCGCGTTGAGCGCAAACGCCCTGGTCTGTACCGCTGGGGGGGTAACGCGCGTGAAGCCATCGTGGACCGCCTGGTCCCAGGACGCCTGGAAACTGCGGCCCGAGGACTGGCGCGGCAGAACGCGCTCGCGCCAGTGATCTTGCAGCAGCGCCAGCGCCGGCCGCGGTGCCCCCACCCACGCCGCGAGACTTTCCAGGACCGGCCGCGCCTCGCCCAGCGGGCGGAGAGTCGGCTGCGTCAAGGTCAGCAACCCCGCGACCGGCTCGGCGTCGCTCCACGATGCGAGGTAGTGCGGCCGCGGGCAGACGTACTTCGCGACCGCCGCCGTCTCGTCGGCCCGCTCGGCGCAACTCACCACGAGCGGCACGCGCCGCAGCAGGTTCGTCAGCTCATCGCCGCCGGGCAAGTCGTACACTGGGTTGCCGTCGAGGATGAACAGCGCCCCGACCCGCCCCTGACGCAACTCGCGCAGCAGCGCCGCCACGTCCCTGTCACTTCCTTGCCTCTGATAAGAGGGAGCGGCGATGTCCACCGTACTCCCGTAGGTGCCGAGCAGGTGGTTGAGGAAGTTGCACGCCACCTGCGCCGGTACGTCCTGGCTGCCGCACACGACGAGGCTGCGGCCGCGCGCCGCCCACAGCCGCGCGGCCAGCTGGTCGAGCAACTCCGCCGGGACGGGCGAAGGCGTGATGCCGGTGATGTCGAAGGCGGCGCCGGCGCGCTCCGCGAGGCGGCGGGCGAGATGGGTCACAATCAGGCCCACCTCGCCGGGCGCGACGCGCACGCGCCGGTCGGCCTTCGCTCCGGTGAGAGACAGACGCGACTCGAACTGGGCGTGATACGACAGACGCGGCGGGCTGCCCGCCAGGCTGCGCCCCTGGCGGTAGGCGGCGGCGAACTCGACAGGCGAAATCCACGTCCCGAGGAAATCGGCGTCGAAGCTAACGATGACTTCCGCCCGGTCAAAGTGGTAGTGCGGCAGGACGCGGGCGCCGTGGGTGCGCTCGTGGGCGTCGAGGATCGCCGAGCAGGAGAGCGGGTCGTAAACGACGTGACGCGCGTCCCGCGAATCGCCGAGCAGGCGGCCGATCGCGGCCCGCAGGGTCGGACTGGTGACCGTGGTGGAGAGGACGCGCACCGCCTTGCCCAGGCGGCGCACTTCCTGGAGATGGGCGCGGATGTCACGATCGACCTCCGCCCAGGTGGCCCGCTGACCGTCGCGCAGCGGGTGCTGCAAGCGGTGGCGATCGTACAGGCCCAGCACCGACGCCTGGCCGACGGCGCACAGCCCGCCGTGCGACAGCGGGTGTTCCGGGCTCCCCTCCAGCTTGATCGGGCGGCCGTCGCGCGTCTTGACCAGCAGCCCACAGCCCGCGCTGCAGGCGGCGCAGGTCGAGGCGTAGTAGGTGGCGCGGCCGGGCGTGATCTCCTCGGGCTGGGTGGCGTAGGGTAGGGCGTGCTGCACCGGCGCGCGGGGCAGCGGCCCCTCGCCGCAGCCGGCGATCATCGTCCCCGCGAAGGCGAAGCCGGCGGCGCGCAGGAAGTCGCGCCGGTTGGGGCCGGCATCGGGTCCGGGAGTTTCGGGAAACTCGTTCTCGGCGGCGCGCAGGAAGTTGGCATCGTCGTCCCGTTGCCCGAGGCTCACCCAGTAGCGCTTGGTAGTTTCTCCAGACATTTAACCTCTCCAAGGCCCACGGATTGCAATTCGTGGGCTTGCCGGCCGTCAATAGTGGCACGTCGAGCAGTCGGTCGAGGCCCGCACCTTCTTGCCCGCGACGCCGGTGATGTTGGCTTCGCGGTGACAGTTCACGCACCAACCCATCGACAGGCTCTCGACCTGGCGCACCCGCTCCATCGTCTCGACCGGCCCGTGGCACTTCTGGCACGCCACCCCCGCCGCGACGTGAGCACGGTGGTCGAAGGAGGCGTGGTCCGGCAGGTTGTGGACCTTCACCCACTCAATCGAGCGCGGCGACTTGCCCGGGATGGGCTGCAGCTTGTCGTCCAGCGCCAGCGCGTCGTACAGCTTCTTCAGTTCCGGCGAGACGACAGGCTTCGGCTGGCGGTGCTCGTGCTTCGCATGCTTGTCCTCGGCCCGCACCGCCTCCATCGTGGCAGTGACAGACTTGTGACAGTTCATGCACACGTTCGCCGCCGGGATGCCCGCGTGGCGGCTCTTCTCGGAGCCGCCGTGGCAATATTGACAGGAAATCTGCAGTTCGCCCGCATGCAGCCGGTGCGAGAAGGCGATCGGCTGGTTGGGCTCGTACCCCTGCTGGTTGCCCGGCAGACGGTAGCCGCTCAGCCGCCCCGCCAGCGCCAGCCCGCTAAACGCCACCCCGACGAGCAGGACGATTGTCACGACGCGACTTTTCATGACTCGACCTCCGCCTCACTGCGGTGTCCCCCCTTGCGATACCAGCGCACCACCTGCGGCTTGCGCCACAGGTACGGGTTCGGGACCACGAGGATGTGGACCAGCCGCGTGAACGGGAAGAAGGCAATCAGGGCGTATGCGCCGACCACGTGCAGTTTCACCAGGTGGGGCATCGCCGCGATGTAGCTGACGTCCGGGTTCAGCTTCACCAGCGACCACAGGTAAGGCGCCGCCGACGTCGCGAACCACGACGAACCCCACGGGTAGAACACCGCCACCGCCACGCCCGTCGCCACCTGCAGCAGCAGCAACCCGTACAGCACCCAGTCCGACGGAGTCGTCACCACCTGGAGCTTGCTGTTGCCCAGCCGCCGGCCGATCATCGCCAGCAGCCCGATCAGGGTCAGCAGACCGAATATCAGCGCCGACACCTCGAGGATGTAGAGGCGCAGCGGCTGACTGTTCCAGAACAGAACCTCGCGCGGGATCAGGAAGGCGATAACGTGCCCGGCGGCCACCGCCAGGATGCCGTAGTGGAACGGCACCAGCCCCCAGAAGTGCTGCTGGTTCTCCAGGAACTGCGACGACAGGCTGGAGTAGGTGAAGCGCTGCGCCCGGTAGCGCTGGATGGTGACCAGCACCAGCGTGACCAGGGCCACGTAGGGCAGCACCGCGAACAGCAGCGTGTCCAGATAATTCGTCCAGTCAGTCATGATCTACCCCTTGCAGCGCGACGGCATACGGGCTGGTAAGCACGGTGCGCACCGTCTCGAGCACGTCGGCGTAGGGACTCTCTTTTTGCCCGAGCCCCGCCAGCATCTTCCCCAGGGCGGGCAGTACATGAGCGGTCGTGAAACGGTCCGCCTCCGCCTGATCCATGCGGGCGACGGTCGGCAGCACCTGGGTCAGGTGGTCGGGCAACTCGGTCGCTTCGGGCAGTCCGTACTTCCGCAGCAGCTGCCGCATCGTGACCAGGAACTCGCCGCGGCTGTAGTTCTCCCCGAACAGGTGCCAGCCCACCTCCAGCGACGCGACCGGGTCCAGGTCGAACGTGCGCGTGTACAGCTCTTCCAGTTCCCCGATGTTCAGACCGCCCATGCGCTCGGCGAACCGGGCGAGCAGTCCGGCCGCCTCGGGGAATCGGCCGGCCAGCCGTTCGCGACAGCGCTGCAGCCGCACGGCGAAGTCGCCGTCGGGATAGGCGAGCAGGCCCGCGAGGGCGTCGTACAGATCGCAGGTCGTCTCCATTACAGCCCCCTCCGCGGACCGGACAGGAATCCGAAGCCCGCCTCTTGCTTGTGTTCGTGCGGATCCTTCATCATCTCCAGCGCCTCCTCGCGGTGCGCCGGCGGGATGACGAAGCGGTCCTCGAAGGTGCAGAGCGAGGTCAGCTTGTAGATCTCCTCGGCCTCCTCCGGCGTGCAATCGGCCTCGCGCAGCATCTTCTCGGCCGCCGCCATGTCGATGTCGCCCACCGTCAGCGCCCGCCGATACCAGCGCACCGCCTTCTGCTTGGCCAGGGCGTAGCGCACCTTGCCCTCGTGGCCGGCGCCGAACAGATTGGCGAGGAACTTCATCGGCACCCGCGCCTCGTCGATGTCGTGGAACAGATCCTGCGAGACGTGCTGCACGGTTCCGCCCTCCTGCCGCGCCATCACCGGCGACAGGGGCGGGACGTAGAAGAGCATCGGCAGCGTGCGGTACTCGATGTGCGGCGGCAGGGCCAGCTTCCACACCTTGACGAACTGGTAGACGGGCGAGCGCTGGGCCGCCTCGATCACCGACCAGTGGATGCCGTTCATGATTGCCGCATCGACCACCAGTGGGTCGTTCGGATCGAGGATGAGCGAGCGGTGTGCCTCGACCAGCTCCTCGTCGGGTTGTTTGGCGACCTCCTCGATGCGGCTGGCGTCGTAGAGCAGCACGCCCAGGTAGCGGATGCGCCCGACACAGGAGTGGAAACAGGCGGGAGCCTGGCCGGTCTCCAGTCGCGGGAAGCACAGCAGGCATTTTTCGCTCTTGCCGGTATGCCAGTT
>JADLBT010000510.1 GCA_020847555.1 Gemmataceae bacterium | reverse complement strand
TGTACTGGAACAGCTCGGCCAGCTCGCGGTGGATGTCCTCCAGGTACTTCGCCATGAACGCGGCCAGCACCTTGTCGTTTTTCGGGTCGTGCCGCAGCTGGAAGTGATCGGTGTCGAGCGTTTGGTAACCGTCGAGGTGGCTCAGCACCTTGAGCGAGTTGTAAACACGGATATTGAACTCATCGACCTCGGCCGCGTTCTCGAGGATCGGTCGCGCCGCCTCCTCCTTGCCCATGCGCATGTACAGCAGACCGAGGTGGTTGCGCGGGGCGGTGAGGTTCGGCCGCAGTTTGATGGCCTGCTTGTAATACTTCTCGGCCGGGTCGTACAGCTTCCGCTCCTCGAAGCGTTCGCCGAGTTCGGCGTAGAACAGCCCGGGTTTCGGGTTGTGCTTCTCGACCTCGGCGACGACCGCCTTGAACTCGGCGTCCTTGCGCTGCAGGTGCAGGCAGGCGGCGATGCGGGCCAGGGTCGGCTCCTCGCGCGGGTTGACGGCCCGCGCCTTCTCCAGGAGGCCGAGCGTCTCCTTGAGATCCCCGGCCATGAACTGGATGTCGGCGAGCAGGCGCAGCGCCTCGGGCAGGCGCGGGTTGATCTCCAGGGCGCGTTTCGCGAAGTCCTCGGCGCTCTTGAGTTCGTAACTCTGCAGGGCGAGCAGCCCCTTGCCGAGCAGCGCCTCGGCGGCGCGCGGATTGATGGTGAGCGCCTTGTCGAAGGCGCGCAGGGCGCCGGCCTTGTTGTACTTCTCCAGATAGAGGCGGCCCGAGTGATAGTGGGCGGGCCAGAAGTCCTTGTCGTTCCTGGCGGCGACGCCCCACAGATCGGCGAGGACGTCCTTGAACTGGTCGGACAGGCGGCTATCCCATCGGGCGCGCTCGGCGCTGGCCAGGCCGATCAGCAGCAACTCGTCGGGATCAACGACGTCCTGGCCGTCGTCGATGCGTTTGTTGTACGCCCGGACGAACCAGACCAGCTCGGTGTTCGCCTTGTCGAACAGCCCGCGGTCGCGATAGAGCCGAGCGAGGATCCAGTGGGCCGGAAAGTTCGCGTCACGCGCGAGGCGCAGCGCCTCCCGGGCCGCCTCCTGGGCGTCGTCCCAGCGGCCGCGGATGGAGAGGAGTTCGGCGCGGGCGGCGTGCAGGTCCGCACTTTTCGGCTGGTCCTTCAGGGCAGCGTCGAGGGCCGCAAGCGCCTTGTCGTACGCGCCCTCGGCCTGCAGGGCGCGGGCCAGGCCGACCGCCGCAGCAGCCTGATGTTTGGGCTCCTTGAGGAGTTCGGTGAATTGCTCGCGCGCCTCGGCGTAGTTCCCGCGGAGGAGCCGTTGCCGGGCGTCCTTGAGAGAGGCGCCGTCCGCGACCGCGACGGGGGCGACGAGCAGGGCGGCCAGGCACGCACAGAGGTATCGCATGGGTGCGGTCTCGGAAGGGCCAACAGGGTTGTTCTTACCTTAGCTGGGGGGTGAGGAAAACGCAAGCAAGCAGGGACGCAACGCCCGGGCGAGCTGGCGGGATAAACTCGCTGGGACAGGTCCGGCCGGTCGCGCCAGCAGGACTTCCTGTGGCTCAAGCCCACGGGTTGCAACCCGTGGGCTTTACAGAACTGGTAACCTCATCCGGGTAGTCCTGTCCGTGAACTCCTAGCGCCCCTGGCCGAGCAGATCCTCGGCGCTCGTCGGTAGGCCGCGCTCGGCGCGGATGCGCTCGACCTCGGCAAGGACGCCCTCGATTACCTGCCCGTTGGTGCTCAGACAGCGGTACTCGACCCGGAACGCCCACACATTGATCAGGATGGCCAGAATCGCCAGGACCAGATGGACCGACCAGGGCCAGGCGCCGACCTGCCGGCCGGCGCCGGCGGCCGCCGTCGCGATGGTGATCAGCATCGCGTACAGCGCCGGCGGGAAAACGGTCCGTTTCAGCTCGCGCGTCGTCTTCGGGTAGTCCGCGTCCGGCAGCGCATACGCCAGGCCCACCTCCTTGACCCAGCGCCCGGTGCCGAGGAAGTAGGTGAAGATGATGCAGTGGACGAGCAGCGCCCCCAGCGACGTGAACAGCCCCAGCGCGAAGTGGACCATGTAGATCTCGTTCTTGTACACCGACACGTCCAGGGACATCGTGTACAGGCCGAACCCGAAGGTGGTCAGCAGGGCGAGCATCAACATGGTTGCCAGGATCGTGAAGAGACGTGTCATCAGTGCGGCCAGTCGTTGGGGATGGTTGGAAGAACCTCTCCCCCCCGGCCTCCTCCCCGCGCAGGGGAGAGGGCCGAGGGAAGAGGTTTACACTCCGTCCTGTTAGCTTAGCGTGTCCCCTGGCGCGGACAAGCGAAACGTGCCTGGACGGCTGCCCAGGTTCGCCAGCCTTCACCAGCGCCGTTACCGGAGCGGTCTGCCAGCCAGCGGCCCAGTTTGCGACGACTTTTGCCTTTCGGGTGCAGGTCGGGCTCTATAATGACCACGGCGAGACGACCTCCCCCACGGTGGGAGCGAGGCATCTCGCCGGCGCCCCCGAACGGGCCGACCATGACGGGAGCCTGTCATCTCACCGGCAATGTCCTCTGCGGTGCCGGCACGCCGACCACCGAGCTGATCGGGATGTATATCCTTCTGGCGGCGTTCCTCATCGCCGGCGGGGCGGTGGTCGTCTGGGCGGCGCGGCGGTTTCGGCAATCTCCTCCGGACCGGCTCACCCCGCAGGCCGAGCTGCAGCGCTTCCGCGAGTTGGTCGCCCGCGGGGACATGAGTGCGGAGGAATTCGAGCGCGTCCGCACGCTGCTCGAACCGGGCGGCGCCGACTCGCTGAAGGCGCCCCCAGGACGGGCTTAACGCCCACCGGATGCCCTGACCGGGGTGTCCGCGCATGACGCCCCTGTCGGACACGACGGCAGGCGCGACCGTAGCACGGGCGGGCTCGTCGCCCCCGGCCGCCCGGCACCGAAAGTGCTTGCGTGACTTCCGGGCGGATCGTAGAATCTCGAAACAGGAACCAGCAACACCTGTTGGGAGCCACCACTTCGACAGGTCGCGGGAGGGGCAGGGCGAGGTGTACATGACGTCACCACACCCAGGGGCGTTAACCCACCTGACGACCGCGTATCTCACACTCGATTAGACCTCGAACCTGGACCCCGACCCCTTGCGGCTCGGGCCTGCGTGGACAAGGAGATTGCATGGCGGACAAAAACTCCGGCGGGGGGAGCGGTGGGCGGCGGCCCACCGGGAGCACAGGGCGCAATCGCAACGCCTACTGTTCCTTCTGCCGTAAAAGCTACCGCGACGTCGGCCCGCTCGTCGAGGGGCCGGGCGACGTGTACATCTGCGGCG
>JADLBT010000509.1 GCA_020847555.1 Gemmataceae bacterium | reverse complement strand
GGAAATGCTGCTGGACGAAGGAGTTGGGGCCGTCGGCAAGCGGAAACATGAGGAACCTCCTGGGGGTTCCTCATGCGCTAGCCGCCAGCCCCTCGTTGTCAAGAGCGACTTGTGTAGAACATTAAGCTATTACGCCGGCGCGTGGGGCGGCGGTACGCTGGCGTCGCCATACGCGAAGAAGTAGAATGATTCTCCAGCTGCTGTCTCTGGCCCACCTCCTGCCGGGAACATGCCATGTCCGTTATCTCCGTCGCCGACCTCGTGACAGCGCTGTGCCAACTCTTGCCAGCACCCCAGCAACAGGAAGTGGAGCGATTGCAGACATCGTTCGCCGACCCGCGCGCCCTGGGGGACGAGCTGGTCAAGCGCGGTTGGCTCACGCCTTACCAGGTCGAGCGGCTGTTTCAGGGCAAGGCGGACGAGCTGGTGCTGGGTCCGTATGTACTGCTGGAGCGCCTGGGCGAAGGCGGTATGGGGGCAGTCTTCAAGGCGCGGCATGGGGTGATGAACCGGCGGGTGGCTGTCAAATTGCTCCGCCCCGAGTACCTCGACAGTCCCCAGGCCGTCCAGCGGTTTCGGCGTGAGATTCAGGTGGCCGCCCAACTGGCCCATCCGCACGTCGTACTGGCCCACGACGCCGGTCAGGTCGGGGACCGGCACTACCTGGTGATGGAACTGATCGAAGGGGTAGATCTGGCGCGGCTCGTGCAGCGCGGCGGGCCGCTGCCGGTGGGGCAGGCGTGCGAGTACATCCGTCAGGCGGCCGCCGGGATGCAGTACGCCCACGAGCAGGGGATGGTCCACCGCGACATCAAACCCAGCAACCTGATGGTGGACGGGCGCGGGACGGTGAAGGTACTCGACCTGGGCCTGGCCCGACCGCGCGCGACCGGCCCGGAAGGAAGCCTGGTCGAGGACATGACGCGGACCGGCGCAGTGATGGGAACGCCGGATTACCTGGCCCCCGAGCAGGCCCTGGATGCCCGGCGCGCCGACATCCGCGCGGATCTCTACAGCCTTGGCGGCACGCTGTACTATCTCCTGGCGGGGCATCCTCCTTTTCCCGAGGGCGGGCTCGCCCAGAAACTGCTCCTTCACCAAAACGCGGAGCCGCCGGGGATTGAGGGGGTCCGCCCCGACGTGCCGCAGGGCGTGGCCGCGGTCCTGCGCCGCCTGCTGGCCAAGCGACCGGAGGACCGCTACCAGACCCCCGCCGACGTGGTCGCGGCACTGACTCCGTTCTGTCAGGTCGGCGCCAGCGCGCCCGCCTGGCCGGCACGGGCCGCGACCGTCACACTGCCCACGGCCGGGGTGGGACCATCGTTGATCGACGGCGCCGTCGCCACACCCGAGCGCGGCTGGACGTTGCCCGTGTCGAGCAGCAGCGTGTCGCTCCCCGCGCCCGCACGCCCGCCGCGCCGCCTGCTCGTCTGGGCCGCGCTGGCCGTTGGCGTTGCGTGCCTGATACTCCTCGTGCTGATTCTGGTGGGTGGCGGCGGGGGCAGACCCCTGTCGCCGGGGCTGCCCGGGGCCGGAGGTGCTCCGGCGGGGTCGAATCCGGGCCGGGCGAGCAAGCCGGGGCCGGCGCCGCTGACGCCCATTCCAGAAGGTCCGTTGGTCCTCGACCTGGTCACCAAGTTGGGCGCAACGAGGCGCGTGACGCCCGTCCGCGTGGGCGACGGCGGACATTTCGGGTACGCCCTGGGGATTCCGGCGCCGGGCGATCACCGGCTGGAGATGCGCCTGGCGCCCGGGGTCGAGCTGGTCGTCCCGATGGGCCTGGTCCGCAAGCTCGTCGCCCGGGGCGGAGAGCAGGTGGTGATCCTCGCCGACGGAACGGAGCACGCTGGCACCGCCCTCTCGGGGCTCGTCGCGCACGACGGGGAGAACTACCTGCTCAGGGAGATGGCGCAGGTGACGGTGGTCAGCGCCGGCCGGGTCTCGCCGCGGGCGGGGAAAGAGCTGTGGACCCTGACCCTCGCCGAGCCGGCGAAGCGACGGTTCACCGTCCTGGCCCCTCGTTTCGCGTCAACCGACCGCGGCACGGCTACCGAAACGTTCCACGTGCGCGTGGGCGGTGAGGTGTTGCGCGCGGACTGGTCCGGCTTCGAGCGGGTCGCGCTTCGCAAAGGACCGGGGCTGAACTGGCAGGTCACCGTCAAGGCCCCCGCGGGGGAGTCGCGGACCGGCGCGTTGCAGGTAGCGCTCGGCGGCCCGCAGATCTTGCTGTGCGACTTACCCAGCGGCGCGGTGCTCGGCCTCTTCCTGACGGAGGACGTCCCGGCCGTCACCCTGGAGAAAGCGGATTCGCCGCAGTGAGTCCGCACCTGCGTACTCAGCCGCCGAAGCGTGCGCCCACCGTTACCGCTTCTTCGGCATGGCCACCGGCGTTTTTGGGTCGTTGCCCCACTCGGCCCAGCTGCGGTAGTAGTTGCTCACCTCGTCGCCGCCCATCAACTCCAGCACGAACGCCATCACCGCCGCCCGGCTGCCCGACTGGCAGTAGGTGATGGCCGGCCGCTTCGGGTCGATGCCGGCATCCTCGAACAGCTTCGCCAACTCGGCCGGCGCCTTGAAGCGCTGCGTGGCCCTGTCGATGGTCGCCGACCACTCCAGGTGCTTCGAGCCGGGGATGGCGCCGCCGCGCTTCGCCAGCTTCACGTCGCCGCAGTACTCGCCCTCGGAGCGTGCGTCGAGCACGGTAGCCCGCTTCGCCGCGAGGTTTTTCAGCACCTCCTGTTTCGTCGCGAGCAGGCCGGGCTGGGCGATGAGCTTCGGTTGGCCGGCCTCGGCGGCCTTCTGCCCCTTCTCCGTGGGGCCGCGCGCCGCCTGCCACGCCTCCCACCCGCCGTTGAGGAGCCGGACGTCCTTGAACCCCCAGTAACGGAGGAGCCACCAGGCGCTCGCCGCGCCGCGCACGTCGTTGCCGTAAACCACCACCGGCCGCGCGGTGTTCGCCAGGCCGGCGGCGCCAAGGCGTTTCGTCCACGCCTCCGGATCCTGCCCGGCCGCGAACGCCCTCGCCCAGGTGGCGGCATCGACCCGGACGGCGCCGGGGATGTGGCCGGCCTCGTAGTCGCTCTTCACGCGAATGTCGAGGATCTGGAACTTCTTCGCGGCCTCGGGTTTGGCCAGTTCCGACGCCTCGATCAGCAATTCGGGGCGGGCGTACTTCGCCGGCGGGTCGGCGCTGGCCGCACAGGCCGCGAGAACCAGGGCGAGGCAGCAGAGACGCGGTGTCATGGTGGGGTTCCTCGGGTTCGGAAACCGGCGATACCTTTTCCGGCACCGACAGTATACAATCACGCGCCGAAGCCCTTCCAGGCCACACGAACGCGAGGAACCTCCGTGAGCGCCGTCGAACCCAAGATCCACATCCTCGGCGTCGGCAGCGATGGGCTGACCGGCCTGACCGCCCGCGCCCGTGAGCTGCTGACCGGGGCCGACCTCGTCCTCGGGTCGGAGCATACCCTCGGCCTGCTGCCCGAGCTGAGCGCCGAGCGCTATCGCATCGGCCCGGACCTGCAGGAGGTCGTCCGCACCCTGGAAACCAACCTCGGCCGACGGCGCATGGTCATCGTCGCGAGCGGCGACCCGTTGTTCTACGGCGTCGCCCGCTACCTGTGCGACCGGCTGGGCAAGGAGCGGTTCGAGGTGCTGCCGCACGTCAGCAGCATGCAGCTCGCCTTCGCGCGCATCAAGGAGACATGGGAGGAGGCGTACCTGACGAACCTGGCGACGTACCCGCTGCAGGACGTCCTCGACCGCGTTCGGACGGCCGAGACAGTCGGGCTGTTCACGACCGAGACGGAGGGTCCGCCGGAGGTGGCGCGGCAGCTGGTGGCGCGCGGCCTCGACTACTTCCGCGCCTACGTCTGCGAGAACCTGGGCGGGCCGGACGAGCGCGTCACCCAGGGGGAACTGGCCGACATCGCCGAGATGGAGTTCTCCCCGCTGAACGTGATGATCCTCAAGCGCAAGCCTGGGGCGCCCGACCGGCGGCGCGAGGCGGCCCGGTTCCGCCTGTTCGGCAACCCGGACGATGTGTTCGCCCAGAGCCGGCCGAAGAGCGGGCTGATCACCCAGGCGGAGGTGCGGGCCATTGCCCTGTCACTGCTCGACATTCACCCCGGGACGGTGGTGTGGGACGTCGGCGCCGGGTCCGGGTCGGTGGCGATCGAGGCGGCCCAGCTGAGCGACCCGGGCATGGTGTACGCCATCGAGCAGGACGCGGCCGACTACCACCTGATCCTCGCCAACGCTGAGACGTTCGGGACCGGCAACCTCAAGGCGGTCCACGGCATCGCCCCGGCCGTGTTCCAGGGACTGCCGCCGCCCGGCGCGATCTTCGTCGGCGGCGACGGGCGCGAGATCGCGCGCATCGCCGAGGCGGCGTATGCCGCCCTGCGGCCGGGTGGGCGCCTGGTGGCACATCTGGGGACGCTGGAGATGCTGAGCACCGCCTACCCGATCCTCAAGGGGCTGGCGGGGTCGGTGCAGGTGCTGCTGGTGAACTTCGCCCGCGGCGTGGAGCAACTGGAGTCGCTGCGCTTCGAGTCGCTCAATCCGACGTTCCTGCTGTGCGTGGTCAAGCCGGCCGGCGGGAAGTGATGGCCCCCGCAGAAAAGCCCCGGCCTGCGGATTTGCGGGGGCATGCTTCTGTGCGGTCGGGCACGGTTGTTTCCCAGTTGGTCAACGCACCGGGTAGGCGCCGCGAACCGAGCCGCACCGCCCGGTCCATCGTTTGACGGATCTCGGGGCGCGTTCGTCGCGACAGCTCAACGCTCCCCCTGCGTTACCTCAGAACGCGGGAGATACCTCACGGGGTCGGTTCTGCGCAGAAGAAGGGCTCGCCATGCAATGGAATCACGACTGGCCGCGTCAACTTCCCCTCGACAGCTCCGGCACCGACCGACCGGCCCCGACGATCCGTGAGCTACCCAGGGCGCTGGGAGACAGCCTCGCCGTCCTCGGCCAGCGTGTGGACTCGTCTCCGCTTTTGACCGCGCTGTCGGCGTTCCAGGCCCTCCTGCACGTCTACACCGGACAGGACGAGTTCGTGTTGCGAGCCGCGGTCTGCCGACCGGCGGAGCCGGCGACGAACGGCGCGGGGGGTTCCTCCGCCCCGTTGTTGTTGCGCGGCGATGTCTCGGAATCACCCTCCTTTCGTGAGTTGCTGCGCCGGGTTCGCGCGAGCACTTCGCAGGCGCTCGCCCAGCCTGGGGTATCGTCCGGCCCGTTCGCCGAGGCGCTGGCCGGCGAGCATGACGCAGAGGCGGTTCGGCCGTTTCAGGCCGCCATCACCTTTACAGACGAACCGCTCGGACGCCGCAGTCACCCCCGGCCCCCGGACTCGGTTCCGGAAGGCGAACTTCCGCTGGGCCTGAGCCTGCTGCTCGCCTCGGGACCGGAGGGCTGTCGCTGCGCGCTGGCCTATCGAACCCAGCGGTCGGACGAGGCCGCCGTCATTCGCATGGTGGGACACCTCCAGGCGCTGCTCGACGGTCTGGCGGCCGATCCCGATTTGCGGCCGACGCAGCTCTGCCTCCTCTCGCCGGCCGAGCGGCAGCAGCTGCTCGTGGACTGGCGCGGCCCCACCGAGCCGTACCCCGCGGACCGCTGCGCTCACCAGCTGTTCGAGGAGCAGGCGGCCCGCCGGCCGGACCACCCGGCGGTGTGCCAGGAGGACCAGCAACTGACCTACGCTGAGTTGAACGCCCGCGCCAACCGACTGGCCCGCCATCTGCAGTCCCTGGGCGTCGGTCCGGACGTGCTCGTGGGCCTGTGCGTCGCCCAGTCGCCGGACCTGATCACCGGCCTGCTCGGCATCCTCAAGGCGGGCGGGGCGTATGTCCCGCTCGACCCGGCGTACCCGCACGACCGGCTGACCCACATGATCGGGGACAGCCGCATGCCGGTGCTGGTGACGCAGGCTCACCTGGCCGACAAGCTGCCGCTGAGCACCGCACGCCTGGTCATCCTCGACGACGCCCTCTGGCGCCATCTGGAATCCCTCAGCCCCGACAACCTGACGGCCGACCAGCCGCCAGACCGGCGCGCCCACCCGGACCATCTGGCCTACGTCATTTACACGTCCGGCTCGACCGGGCTCCCCAAGGGCGTGCTGATCTCGCACCGGGCGCTCGTGAACTACATCACGGTCGCCAGCCGAGCTTACAGCCTGACCGACCGGGACCGCGTCCTGCAGTTCGCCTCGATCAGCTTCGACGCCAGCGCCGAGGACATCCACTGCACTCTCACGACGGGGGCGACGCTGGTGCTGCGGACTCCGTCGATGCTCGAGTCGGTGGCCCACTTCCTCGACCGGGCCGCGGCCTGGGGGGTCACCGTCCTGAGCCTGCCGACCGCGTACTGGCACGAGCTAACCGCTGCGCTGGGGACGCCGAGCCTCGCGTTGCCACCGACCGTCGGCCTGGTGATCATCGGCGGCGAGGCGGCCCTGCCCGAGCGGCTGGCGGCCTGGAGCACGCGGGTTGAACCGCGCGTGCGACTGGCGAACTCCTACGGCCCGACCGAGACAACGATCGCGGCGACGCTCGTGGAACTGGCCGGCCCCCGGAGGCCGGTCGAACTGGACGGGAGCCCGGACGTGCCGATCGGCCGCCCGCTGGCGAACTACGAGGCCTATATCCTGAACCGCGACCTGCAGCCGGTCCCGCTCGGGGCGCCGGGGGAACTCCTCATCGGCGGCGTCGGCCTGGCCCGCGGCTACCTGAACCGGCCGGAGCTGACCGCCGAGAAATTCATTCCCCACCCGTTCGCGGCCCCCGCACCCCCCTCCCCCCCTCTCCCACCAGGGGAGAGGGGGGAGAAGGGTGCCGGCGCCGGACCACCCTCCAGCCACCCCACCCCTGCTGCTCCCCCCTCCTCCCTCGTGGGGGAGGGGGGCCGGGGGGGGGCGGGAGGCCCCCGGCTCTACCGGACCGGCGACCTGGTCCGCTACCGACCGGACGGCCAGATCGACTACCTCGGGCGCGTCGATCATCAGGTCAAGATCCGCGGTTTCCGGGTCGAGCTGGGCGAGGTGGAAGGCGCGCTGGGCCAGCACGCAGCCGTCGGCGGCGCGGTCGTCGTGGCGCGCCCGGACGGGACCGGGCAGCAATCGCTGGTGGCCTACGTGGTCCCGCGCGGCGGCACCGGGGAGCCGCTGCGGACGAGCGAGCTGCGGCACTACCTGCGCACCGTCCTGCCGGTTCATATGGTGCCGAGCCGCTTCATCCTGCTGGAGGCGCTGCCGATCTCCCCCAACGGGAAGGTCGATCGCCGCGCCCTGCCGGCCCCCGACCCAAACCAGGCCGAGGCCGGGCGGGATGTCGTGCCGCCACGCGACGACACCGAGCGCGCCCTGGCGGCCCTGTGGGAGGAGGTGCTGCAGGTCAGGCCGATCGGGGTGACGGACAACTTCTTCGACCTCGGCGGCCACTCCCTCCTGGCCGCCGAGTTGACCGGGCGGATCAAGCAGCACCTGGGGTTTAGCCTGCCGCTGGGCGCCCTGATCACGGCGCCGACGCTGGGCCAGCTGGCGAGCGTCGTGAAGCGTGAGCAGCCGGCCGAGGCCGACAGCTCGCTGGTCCCCCTCCACCCGGGCGGGAAGGGGGCGCCGCTGTTCCTGATCGCCGGGGTGGGCGGGCACGTCTACACGTTCCACACCCTCGCCCGGCTGCTCGGGCCGGACCGGCCGATTTACGGCGTCAAGGCGATCGGGGTCGATGGCGGGCCACGGCCGCCGGACCGGATCGAGGACATCGCCGCCCACTACCTGCGCGAGATCACCGCCGCATGCCCGCGCGGGCCGTACCTCGTCGGCGGCTACTCCATCGGAGCGGTCGTCGCCCTCGAGCTGGCGCTGCAGCTGCGGGCGCAGGGCCACGAGGTGCCGGCCCTCGTTATTTTCGACATGTACGCCCCGAATTACCCGAAGAAACACCCTCTCCCGCGGCGCCTGCTGATGCACTGGCGAACGTTCGTGGATCTCGACCGGCGCGGCAAGACGCAGTACCTGCGCGATCGGTTCGAGAAGGTGAAGGCGCGCGTTTACTACCGGCTCGGGCTGGAGAAGTGGAACGCCCCGCGGGTCGGTGGCGTCGAGATGCTGACCGAGGACAGCCTCAAGGACGTGTGGGCGGCGCTGTCCACGGCTCACCTGCTGTACCGGCCGCAGGGGCAGTTCCCCGGTCAGGCGCTGCTGATCAGCGCGGCCGAGGGGTTCCACTGGGCGGCGACCGACTTCGACGATCCGCTGCTCGGCTGGGAGCAGTGGGTCACCGGCGGTATCGACCTGCACACCTTGCCCGGATCCCACGACACCCTGTTCGCCGAGGAGAACAGCGAGGCGATGACGGCCGCGCTCCGCGGGAGGTTGACCCAGCTCGCGAAGGCGCCGGTGGGTTGACGCTGGAATCCCGGTTATTCGTGCGCGGAGCTTTCGAGAGACTCAAAAAAGTCTGACAGCCCACGGGACGCCACCCGTGGGCTGTCACGCTGGTTGGTCCGGCGGCGCCGGGAGGAGCCTGGAGTTCAGCGCACCGGCAGCCCCCAGAGGCGGACGGTGTTATCGGCGCTGCCAGAGATCGCGCGGCCGCCGTCGGCGGAGAACGCCACGCAGATCACCTGCCCGGTGTGCCCCTCGAAGCGCTGGATTTCCTTGCCGGTCGCCACGTCCCATAGCCGCACCGACTTGTCCTCGTGGCCGGTCAGGAGGCGGCGCCCGTCCGGCGAGACCGCCATCCCCAGCGCGTACCCGCTGCCGGTCGGTCCCTCGAACCGCTTCACCTCCTTGCCGGTCGCGATCTCCCACATGTGGGCCGCGTTGTCCCCGCAGGCGAACACATACCGGCTGTCTCCCGAGAAAGCGACGTGGGTGGTCGGCGCCGTCGGCCCGGTGATCTCGCGCACCTTCTTCCCGGTCCCCAGCTCGTAGACGCGCACTGACCGATCCTGCCCGCCCGAGGCGACGTACCGGCCGTCCGGCGAGAACGCCACGCCGTAGACGTAGCCCTCGTGGCCGCTGTAGCGGCGCGTCTCCTCGCCGGTGTTCAGATCCCACAGGCGCACATACCCGTCGTCGCACCCGGTCAGCAGCCACCGGCCGTCGCGCGCGACGGCGACGCTGTTGATGTCCTTGGGGTGGCGGTAGACGCGCACCTCTTTCCCCGTCTGGGCGTCCCACAGTCGGGCCGTCGTGTCCCAGCTGGCCGACAGCACCTGCCGCCCGTTCGGGTGGTAAGCAACCCCCCACACCTCCTTGGTGTGGCCCTTCAGGACGCGCTCCTGCTTGCCGGTCGCCACGTTCCAGACGCGCACCGTCTCGTCCTTGGCGCCGGAGACAGCATGCTGCCCGCTGGGCGAGAAGGCGACGCCGCGGATCTCGCCGGTGTGGCCCTCGAACACCTTGATCGGTCCCACCGGCCCGGCCTTGACCGGCACTGACCCCTGAGCGAGGGCCGCGACCCTGTCGAGGCGCTTGAGCGCCTTGGTGCGGCTCAGACCAGACAGCCCGAGGGCCGCCTGCTCGTACCAGTGAGCGGCGCGCCGCAGCATATTCAGCCGGACCGAATCCTTGTACTTCTCCGCCAGGTTCCACCACCCGTCCGCGACCGCCAGCTGCGGCTTGCCTTCCTTCGGGCGGCCGAGGTCCAGCGCCGCCTGCGCCCGCAGCGCCGCATCGCCGCCGCGAGCCAGCAGCGGCAGCGCCTTCTCCCACTTACCCTTGAGCAGGCCGTAGTACTCGCCGAGCTTCAGGTTGGCCTCCGCATCCTTGGGGTCGTTCTTGAGGCGATCGAGATACGGCTGCAGCCGGCTGTACCCCTTCTGCATGGTCGCGACCTCGTCGAGGCGCTTGCGGACGGCGTTGACGAGCGGGATCTTCTTCGCCTTCTTGGCGGCATTCTCGGCCACCTCGCCGAATCGGAGGGCGGCCGGGTAGTTGTCGGCGTCGATCGCATCGCCGACCAGCCGCAGCGCCACATCGACCAGCGATCGATTCGGCTCCTCGCCGACCAGCACCTTGCCGGCGGCTGTCAGGGCGTCGGCCTTCAGGTCGAGGGCGGGGACATCGAACTCGGCGGCCTGCTCGTCGGCCGTCTGGAGAGCGAGCTGGTAGTTGCCCCCGGCCGCCGCCGCCGCGCGAGCACGTTCGTAGAGGACGTAGGCGGCGGGCAGGTCGTCGCGCCGACTGTCGCGCGCCTGCTGCAGGAGGGTGGCGGCCAGCCGCGTCCGGGCGTCGGCGTCCTTCGCGTTGGCGAAGTCCTGCTGGAAGATCTCGTCAACGAGCTTCGCGGCGGCGACGCGGGCGGTCTTGTCCGGGACCGGCCGGCGCCTGGCCGCGGGCTCCTGCGCGCCGCCGTCGAGGGTGGCGAAGGCGAGCGTCAGCGTCAGCACGGCCGCGAGGCAAGTGCGGGGCAGATGGGGGAGCATGGGAACCTCGTCAGGGTAGCAGATCACAGGTGTTCGGCCGCGGGCGGCGCGGGCTGAGGATCATTCTGGCGACGCGGGAGGGCAAGTCAATCGTGCGCCTGAACCTCGTCGGTATCAGCTGTAGCGTCCGGGTTGGTCGGATCACATCCGCTCGACGGTCCGAATTCCCAGCAGCACCAGACCGAGCTGGATTGCGCGGCCCGTCAGATCGCATAGCAGCAGCCGGCTCCGCCGCAGCTCGGACGTGTCCGCTGTCAGTACGGGACACGCCTCGTAAAAGGCGTTCAGACTCTTCGACAGCTCCCACAGATAAGCCGTAATCGCGTGCGGTTGCCGCTCGCTACCGGCCATGCGCAACGCCTCACCGAGCTGGAGCAATTTCAACCCCAGCGCCCTCTCTTCCGGAGTTTCCAGAGAGGGTAAGGGCGGCTCGGCGCGGAAGGACGCCACCTGTTCATCCCCCTTGCGGAAGATGGCCCGCGTGCGCGCGTAAGCGTACTGCATGTAGGTGCCGGTGTTGCCGGACATGGCGAGCATCTTGTCCCAGCTGAAGACGTAATCGCTCGTCCGATTCTGGCACAGGTCGGCGTACTTGACGGCGCCGATGCCGACGACTTCCTCGATCTCCTTGCGCTCCTCGGGCGTCAGCTCGGGAACCGGGATGTGATGCTCCTGCCGCTCCTTGCGCGACTGCTCATACGCCTGGCCGGCGCGCTCAACTGCCTCGTCGAGCAGAGCGCCGAGTTCGATCGCCCCGCCCTCCCGAGTCTTGATCGGCTTGCGGTCCGGCCCCACCACCGACCCGAACGAGACGTGCTCCAGCCGCACCCGGTCGTAGCCCCACCGCCGCGCGATCGCAAACAGGTTCTTGAAGTGGAGCGTCTGCCGGAAATCGACGACGTAAAGGATGTCGTTCGGAGCCCATGTCTCGACCCGGTAGCGGATTGTCGCCAGGTCCGAGGTCATGTACGTGAACGCCCCGTGCGACGACCGCACCAGCGCCGGCGGCCGGTCCTCCGCCAGGAATACCACCACCGCCCCGTCGCTGGTCTGCGCGACGCCGGCCGTCAGCAAGTCGTCAACCACGCCAGGCAGCATCGGGTTGTAGAAGCTCTCGCCGTGGGTGTGGTCGAACGCGAGCACGCCCAGTCGCCGATAGATTGCGTTCAGATCCTCCAGGCACGACGGCATGAACGTCTCCCACAGGCGCACGTTCTCCGGGTCGCCCGCGTGGAGCCCGGCCGTCTCCTGCCGGCAGGCGGCCAGCACCTGCCGCGACTCCTCCAGCCGGTCGGCGGGGTACTTCGTGGCGTTCTCCGGAGCGTCCTCGACGTCCTCGGCCGCCTTGATCAGCTCGCGCACCGCGACGTAGAGCCGGGCCAGTTCGCGCACCGGGTCGGCCTGCAGCGCGGCGTCGTCCCGGAGATGCTTGTAGCCGTACAGCAGCATCCCGAACTGCAGGCCCCAGTCGCCCAGGTGGTTGTCGGTGATGACCCGGTGGCCGAGGAACCGCAGCAGCCGCGTCAGGGCGTCGCCGATGATCGTACTGCGCAGGTGGCCGACGTGCAGCGGCTTGGCGACGTTCGGTGAGCTGTAGTCGATCACGACCGTCTGCGGCGCGGCCGCCGGGAGCACGCCGAGCCGGTCGTCGCGCGCCATTTCCCGCAGCCGGGCCGCGATCCAGTCTTTCTGAAGGCGGACGTTGATGAAGCCCGGCCCGGCCACCTCCGGCGGTTCGAGAAAGTCGCCCTGCGGCAGGTGGGCGGCGATCTCCTGGGCCACGTCGCGCGGCTTCCTGCCCAGCTCCTTCGCCAGGCTCATGGCGCAGTTGGCCTGGTAATCGCCATGCTTCGCGTCCTGGGTCGGCCGGATGAGGGCGACGTACTTTTCGACGTCAACGCCGAACCCCGACAGCGCCTGCCGGAACTGGTCCTGGATCTGGTCGAGGAGGTTCATGAGGGAAAAGCCGAAAGCCCGCGGGTCGCGCCCCGCGGGCCGGGTGTTCAGCGCCTGGCCCGCAGGGCGCGACCCGTGGGCCTGGTGGGGGTATTGGGGGACAAAAAGAACCTCTGCCCACCTGCCGAGGCAGGTGGGCATGAGGGGAAAGGTGTTGAGGTAACTCGCTCAGTCGCTCTTCCAGTCCACGCGCGGCGCGTCGGCCCACAGTTCTTCGAGGCTGTAGTAGTTCCGCGTCTCCGGGTCGAACAGGTGGACGACGAGGTCGCCGTAGTCCTGCGCCACCCAGTTGCTGGCCTCGTAGCCGTCGATCGAGGTGCGGGTGTCGCCGAGCCCGCGGAGGGCCGCGTCGATCTCCTCGGTGATGGTGTGGATCTGGCGGCGGCTGGCCCCGGTCGCAAGCACGACGAAGTCGTACAGGGGGGTGATGCCGCGCATGTCGAGGACGAGGACATCACGCGCCTTGTTGTCCTCGGCGATGCGGGCCGCCAGGACGGCGCGATCGGCGACCGGCGCCAGGGTGCGAGGCGGTTTCGATCTCATCGCTGTGACGCTCAATGGGCCTCCTTCTGCGGATGCGACTCCGAGCCGGAGGGCCGGTTGCGATGAGCACTGAGTCGCGCTAGCGCTGTCGCCGTCGGTCACCTCCAGGTCGGATAGGGTCCGATTCTCGTGTCCGCCGCGAAGGACGTTCTCGCGGGCAGGCGAACCAACCAGGGAAGGAGGGTCGCGGCCGGAAGGTTCCGAGCGGACCCTTTCCCCCACCCTACCTGGCATCATCCCGTGGGGGATGAGGCGCGTCAAGCAGTCAGCGGCGAATCTCCTTCCCCCAAACGGTTCCGGGGGTCGGGCATGCCCGGCACACCCGCCACAATCGGCAGGTTGCGCCACCCCGAACAACGCCGGGGGCCGCCATTGACTTTGTTCGGGACACCGGCGGAACGGTCGGAGTTCACACCCGACCGCGATTTCGCCGCCATCCCAGGCAGGGCAGCACTGTTATTGTACACAGATTGCGACCGCGTCACAAAAGTCCAGCCGGGAAATCTGGAGAAGGCGCGCGGCGGGCTCTGCCGCACGCTCACATGCTTCGCCGCAGGCGCTTCATTTCACTCTCGCGGATGACCTTGCGCCGATATGCCGCCGTCTCGTCGTAGAGGTGGAAGAACAGCTCGCTGTGGGTAGCGGTCAGCTCCCGGCCGCGCCGCCCCATCACGATGTTCGCCGTCGCGAAGAGCTGCCGCAGATCCCAGCGCTCCTGGACCTGGCCCGGTCCCATGACGCAGAACGACGGGACCAGCTGCGGCAGCAGGCTGCCGGTCGGCAGCAGGTTGCAGAAGACGCCGGCGGTGGTTCCGGTGTTGAGGAGGGTATTCAGGCCCGACTTGGTGTGGTCGCCGAGGAACGAGCCGACCTTGCTCAGGCCGCTCTGAACACGCTGGCCGTTAACGGTGACGCTGACCGGGCCGTAGTCGTTGCGCAGGTCGCTCACCTGGGTGCTGGCCGCGAGGTTGACCCACTCGCCGAGGTAGCTGTGGCCGAGGAACCCGTCGTGATACTTGTTGCTGTACCCCTGGACGATGCTCGCCTCGAACTCGCCGCCGATGCGGCAGCCGGGTCCAACCGTCCCGCCGCGGAACTTGGCGCCGAGGATCCAGCTCCCCGGGCCGATGTAGCACGGCCCTTCCAGCCGGCTGAAGGAGTGGACGACGGCGTCGCGGTCGATCAGCACCGGCCCGTTGCGCGTGTCCGCCACGACGAACGGATCGACCGCAGCCGTTGGGTGAATCACGAGCGCCTCGTCCGGCCCGACCACTGCCAGCCCCGCCGGCCGCGGCCCCGTCCCGTGCTGCGCCCGGAACCAGCCGAGGTCGTCGCGCAGCGCCTGCGCGTTATGGTGGACGAGATCCCACAGGTAGCGCACCACAACTCCGCCCGCCGCGGCGCGAGGCAGGGTGTCGCGGCACCCGGCGACCCAGTCGTCGATCATTGCGAACGTGCAGTCGGGCGATGCCTGGGCGGGCAGGACGACATAGGCGACCTCATCGCCGACGACGCCGACGCGCGGCGCAGTCGGGTTCTCGACAGTACCGGGCGGAGGGAGCCAGCGGGCGTTGACGAGGACCGTCGTCCCGTCGCGCAGCCAGTCGCGGTTGTTGACGATAAGGCCCGGGTGAGCGAGCCGGCACAGGTCAACCAGCTGCGGCCGGGCGATGGCGCCGACCTCGTCGGCCGCGAACGCCCGTGCCTGACGCTCGCGGAGCGTCTCGGCGCCGCAGCGCAGGTCAAACACCGGGCGCGTCAGGGCAACCGGCTCCAGATTGACGACGTCCCGATCCTCGAAGACACAGATGCGCATAGGCGAATTCCCCTCGGGGCAGCCGGCAGGAGGCAGGCGGCACCGCGAACTGATCGCGGTGCCGCCTGCCTCCTGCCTTTACTCCACCGTCACGCTCTTGGCCAGGTTTCGCGGCTTGTCGATGTCGCAGCCGCGCAGCAGTGCGACGTGATAGGCGAGCAGTTGCAGCGGGATCACCGCCAGCAGCGGCTGCAGGTGGTCCGGCGCGTCGGGGATGTAAATGACGTGGTCCGCCTTGGCAACGATCCGCTCGTCCCCCTCGCACGCCACCGCGATCACCGGCCCGTGCCGCGCCTTGATCTCCTCCAGGTTGCTCATCACCTTGTCGTAGACGGCGCTGTGCGGGATCAGGAACACCGACGGCGTCTGCTCATCGACGAGCGCGATCGGGCCGTGCTTCATCTCGGCCGCCGGGTAGCCCTCGGCGTGGACGTAGCTGATCTCCTTGAGCTTCAGCGCCCCCTCCAGCGCCACCGGGAACAGGTACTGCCGCCCCAGGTACAGGCAGTTGCGCATCTCGTAGTAGCGCTGGGCGATCGCCTTGACGGCGTCGTGGCACCGGAGCGTCTGGCGGATCAGGTCCGGCAGGGCGTGCAGCTCGCTGATGAGGCGCGCGCCGGCGACGCTCGACACATGCCGCATGCGCCCGAGGTACAGGGCGAGCAGGTTGAGCACCGTCACCTGGGCCGTGAACGCCTTGGTGCTGGCGACGCCGACCTCCGGACCGGCATGCAGGTAAACGCCGCCGTCCGCCTCGCGGGCGATTGTACTCCCGACGACGTTGCACAAAGCCAGCGTCGTGATCCCCTTGCGCTTCGACTCGCGCAGAGCGGCGAGGGTGTCGGCCGTCTCCCCCGACTGGGTGATGCCGATGACGATCGTGTTGCGGTCGATCGGCGCGTTGCGGTAGCGGAACTCCGATGCATACTCGACCTCGACCGGCAGACGCGCCAGCGTCTCGAACAGGTACTCGCCGATCAGGCCGGCGTGATAGCTGGTGCCGCAGCCGGTGAGGATGATCCGGTCGATCTGGCGCAGCTGGGCCGGCGACAGGTTCAGGCCGCCGAAGTGGGCGGTTCCCTCCTCCTCGTTCAGCCGGCCGGCCATCGCCCGCTCGATCACCTCGGGCTGCTCGTAAATCTCCTTGAGCATGTGGTGCGAGAACTCACCCTTCTCGGCGTCGCCGGGATCCCAGTCGAGGTGGTGGACCTGGGCGGGGGCGCAGTCGCGGCCCGGGGTGACGAGATCCCACTTGTCAGCCGTGAGGACGCACATCTGGCGGTCGTCGAGGTAGACGACGCGGTCGGTGTACCCGAGCAGGGCGCTGGGGTCGCTGGCGAGGAAGTTCTCGCCGGTGCCGATCCCGAGCACCAGCGGGCTGCCCAGGCGCGCGCCGACGACCACGCCGGGGAAGCGCGGGCTGATGACCGCCAGGCCGTAGGTGCCCTTGAGGCGGCCGCACGCCTTGTGGACCGCCTCGACGAGATCGCCGTCGAGGTAGCTGGCGATCAGGTGGGCGATCACCTCACTATCAGTGTCGCTGCGGAACTCGTACCCCTCGGCCTGGAGCTGCTTCTTGAGGGCGACGTAGTTCTCGATGACGCCGTAGAGAACGACGGCGACGATCCCGTCGCCGCCGACGTGCGGGTGGGCGTTCCGATCGCTGGGCGGACCGTGGGTGGCCCAGCGCGTGTGACTGATGCCCTCGGTGCCGGGGGCCGGTTGCTGGTCGAGCAACTCGCCGAGACGGGCGATGCGCCCGACGCTCTTGTGAACGCGCAGCTTGTTCCCGGCGACGGTCGCCACGCCGGCGCTGTCGTACCCGCGATATTCGAGGCGCCGCAACCCCTCCAGGAGCAGCGGGACCGCCTCGCGACGGCCCGTGTACCCGACGATGCCACACATGGAGTGCCCCTCCAGTTTTCAATGCCAGGCTGCCAGAGTATAGAACGTTCCCGTCCCGCTCAGAGGGAGCAGGGCAACCTTCCGGGCTGGGTCGCCACAGTCGTCAGGGAACGGTGAGAGGTAAAGGCATCGGCCCTCTACCCGGATCATGTTCAACCACGCCCAGAGTCGGACGCCAAAGACGAGGTTTCCCCTTCCCGGGCGTCGGAAGATCGGGTCTATCTTGACGGCGGCGCGGGGCGATTACAAGCCCTTTCCCGCGCCGTTCATCCGACCGACTCGTCCGGACGAGGTCGGGCCTCTGGCGTTTTCCTTCGCCGTCCGGCCCACCGCCGCTTATACTCCCTCGAAACGATCCGAGGCCAACGGAGATCCCGCCATGCCCGCACGCCGTACCCTGACGCTGTGTGTCGCCGCGCTGCTCGCTGTCGCTGCTCCCGCTGCCGGGCAGCCGCCGAAGGACGCAAAACCCGGTGACGTCATGATCGAGAAGTACCTGGCCGCCGAGACGGACCGCCTCGGCCAGCGCTTTCTCGACGGTGCCAAAACCCTCGACGAGTGGCAGCAGAAGCGGCCGCGCCTCTACCGCGAGTACATGGACATGCTCGGGCTGTGGCCGCTGCCCGAGAAGACGCCCCTCAGGGCGACCGTCACCGGCACGCTCGAACGCGAGGGGGTGGTGATCGAAAAGCTGCACTACCAGAGCAAGCCGGGCCTGTACGTGACCGCCAACCTGTACCGACCGAAGAACGCCAGGGGCAAGGTGCCGGCGGTGCTGTACGTCTGCGGGCACTCGGGCAAGGGCCGCGACGGGAACAAGACGGCGTTCCAGGACCACGGCATGTGGTTCGCGTCGAACGGTTACGTCTGCCTCGTCCTCGACACGCTGCAGCTGGGCGAGATCCCCGGCGTCCACCACGGCACCTATGGCCGGCCGTGGATCCACGCGAAGGCGTACGGCCTCAAGGACAGGGACAAGCTGGAGAACCGCTGGTGGTGGCGGGCGGCGGGCTACACGCCCGCGGGCGTCGAGTGCTGGAACGGCGTGCGCGGCATCGACTACCTGGTGAGCCGGCCGGACGTGGACGCGGACAGGATCGCCGTGACGGGCATCAGCGGCGGCGGCGCGGCGACGTTCTGGGTCGCCGCCGCCGACGAGCGCGTCAAGTGCGCCGTGCCGGTCAGCGGCATGAGCGACCTGGAGAGCTACGTCAAGAACAAGGTGATCAACGGCCACTGCGACTGCATGTTTCTCATCAACACCTATGGATGGGAGTGGACGACGATCGCGGCGCTGGTGGCGCCGCGGCCGCTGCTGTTCGCCAACTCGGACAACGACCGCATCTTCCCGATGGACGGCAACCGCCGCATCATCGAACGGCTGCGCAAGCTCTACAAGATGTACGGCAAGGGCGAGCTGGTGGACGAGCACGTTAGCAAGGGCGGCCACGACTACCGGCCGGATCTGCGCGTCGCGATCTTCAAATTCATCAACCAGCACGTCAAGAACGACACGACCACGCCGGTCGAGGATTCGGCGAAATTCAAGCCGCTGCCGGGCAAGGTGCTGCGCGTCTTCCCGACCGACGCCGTCATCCCGAAGGACGCGCGGAACGCATCCATTGACGAGACGTTCGTGCCCCGGGCGAAGGTGCTGCTGCCGGAGAAGGGGAAGTTCGCGGAGTGGAAGAAGCAGCTGGTCCAGCAACTCAAGGACAGGTGTTTCCAGGCATTTCCTGCCAAGATCGCTGGCGCGGACGACGTTCGCATGGACGACGGGGAGTTGATTGGCGGAAAGCCGTTGACTGTGTACTTCCTTGAAGACTCTTCCGCGAAGCAGCAGGTCAATTTCGCAAAGCTCCGCGAGACCTACACCGAGAAAGGGCTTTCCTGGGTTCTGTTCTATTCGAGGTTCTTCGAGTTGCCGGAAGCCCGTGCAGGTGTCGCATTCGAGGATGGAATCAAGTGGACACGAAAATCACCTCCCAATTATGTAGAACGATCACACGTTCTGCTGGGTCGGACAATCGATCAACAAAAGCTCTACCACCTCATCAGCTCGATTAAAGGGATTCCTAAATTCAATCCAACACCCGAAGTGCGAAGAATCGTTGGGGTCGGCCAGGCGGGAATCATCGCCGCTTACGCCGCGCTCTTTGAGCCGTCGATCAAGGAAGTGGTGCTCATCGATCCGCCGAAGTCGCACAGGGACGGGCCGATCTTCCTCAACGTGCTGCGCGTCCTCGACATCCCCGAGGCGCTCGGGCTGCTGGCACCGAACGTGAAGCTGACATTGATTAACGCGCGCGACCCGGCCTTCGATCGGACCGAGCAGCTTTACCGGCTCGCGGGAGCGGCGGACAAACTGACGCGGAAGTGAAAGCCCCGCACCGACGCCTCGGGCGCGGACGCCGCCGTAAACGATCAGCGCCCGTCCGCGCCCGAGGCGTCGGTGCGGGGGAGAGACAAAGACCCGCGCTGACATGCGAAGTTAGACACGACCCACCAGCGAGGATTCCTGAGCGGCGCAGGAGGCAGTAATGCTATCCGAGCCGCGTCCACGCCCTCACCTCAGTCCCGGCCGGCCCGGAAAGTTCGGCGGAGCCACGACCGCCCGGAAACTACCGCCGGACTGCACGGCGATGCGCTGCAGCAGCGCGCCCGCGAGCCGGATCTGCTGCACGTCGCGCATGGCCTGCGCCGGGCCGGGCGGACGCGACGGGTTTTCGTGGATGAAGAGGATGGTGTTGATGGGGATGCGCGGCCCCTGCCGGTTGAGGAAGGCGACCCGGTCTGCCACGCGAGGGTCGAACTGGCCATCGGTCATGAAAAAGATGGCGTCCGGCCGGGGCTGCAGCTGAAAGGCCAGCTCCAGGGCCGGGGCCGGGTTCGTGTTTCCGTCCCCGCGGATATTCGCGATCCACGGCAGCACGGCCGGCACGCCCGTACCCCCGGGCAGCCAGCGCAACCCCGGTTGCGGGAACGCCTGCGTGTTGAAGAAGATCGTGAAGAACTGGTGTACCGGCCCGATACTCCTGAGCGTCCGCACCAACTCGAACTTGACCAGTTCCAGCGCGTTGCCGCGCATGCTGGCAGAGCGGTCGGCGATGATGCAGAAGCGCCCGCCCTCCGCGACGCTGCCGAGGAAGCTGATGCGCTGCCCCGGACTTTTTCCCTGTGGCACCACCTCCGCCGCGCCCGGCTGTGGACTCGGCCCCTTCGGCGTTGTCGGATCGCCCAGCCCGCCGCCCGTCGCCTCGGATTGCCCTGTCGCGGGAGGACTCCCCGGATCGGCAGGATTGGCCCTGTCCATAATGCCAGGTTCACCCGGCCGAGGCTGAGCGGGAAGCACGAGAGGCGGCGGTCGTTCGGCGGTTGCTTCGCGAGGCTGGCGCGGCGCGGCCGCAGCCGCCTCCTCAACAGCCAGCGACAGCAGGGTGACAGGGAATGGCAGCGGTGCATCGTTGGGGCCTCGCTGTTCTCCGTTGCCGGCACGGCTGTCCGGCACCTGTCTACCCGGCGCCGCGTCGGGTGCAACCTTCCAGTCACGCGGCGCTGCGGCAACGGCCGCCCGCGTGGCCTGAGCGGGCTCCCCGTCTCCGGTCAGCAGGAAAAGGCAGAGGGCTACCGGCAGGGCCAGGCAGGCGACGAACGCCGCGCCCACCACCACGGTACGCCGCGTTGCAGGCGAACCGCCGCCGGCGCTGCCGGAAACCGGCTCGGAGTTCGGCGGCCCGATGACGGTCCCGCAATGAGGACACCTCAACCCGACCGTAGTGGCGCCGGGAGGCACGGCGACGCCAACGACACACGACCGACAGAGAAGGACCATTCCGGAAGGCTCCGACGAGCGACGTGAGACGCGGCGGGGCGACCCGGAGTTATGCTACCTCGTGGCGGGAGCGGCGACAACGGGCGAGGGTCGAGGGCCGAGGCGGCGGGATCCTGGAACTTGTGGGTCAAGGGAGCCTCCGGGTGATCGAGGAGGGCGTCGGCCCGCTCGCCTGGACCGTGCGCCATCTGCTCTGGCTCTCCCCTCTCCCCTGGTGGGAGAGGGGAGCAGGACCACGGCCCCCCTTCCGACGGGTTCCGCCACGCCGACTCTATGCGAGGGGCGGCCCATCGGGTAGGATGATAGCGCCCCGAGGAGGTGGCTGCCGTGGAGGTCGTAACCCGTCAGTTCGTGAGCGACCTGACCGAACTCGGGCCGATCCGCGCGTTCGTCCGCGAAGCCTGCGCCCGCGCCTGGGGGCCGGGCCACGACGAAGCGCTGAACCGGCTGGAGTTGGCGCTGTCCGAGGCGGTAGCGAACATCATGCTGCACGCCTACCGGCGCGAGCCCGGCCAGCCGATCGAGGTGACCGTCACGACCGCGCTCGACCACGTCGGCGTCACCATCTTCCACGAGGGCGAAGGGTTCGACCCGGACGCCGTCCAGCCGCCGGTGTTCGACGCCGGCCGCGAGTCCGGCTTCGGCGTGTACCTGATCCGCCAGTCGGTTGATGAGGTGGAATTCCTGCGGGACGACACCGGCCGCCACGGCGTGCGGCTCGTCAAGAAACGGCACTGAGCGACGTTCGGCCGGGCGCACGCGGGCAACCCCGGCGGGGTTGGCCGACACGGCCCAGGGGCGCGGCCCGGCGACCTCTGGGGACTCTCACGGGGGAGACATGGAACCGACTGTTGAGAAGATCGGCGACGTGACGGTGGCGACGGTCAACGCCGACGCCCTGGATGCCAGCAACGCGGAGAACTTCCGCGAGGACATGTCCCCGATCCTTGCCGGGTGCCGCAAGCTCGTCCTCGACCTGGGCCGCGTCCAGTTCATGGATAGCCGCGGCTGCGGCGCCGTCCTGTCGTGCCTGAAGCGCCTCTCGGAGGCCGGCGGGGATCTCAAACTGTGTCACACCACGCAGATCGTCCGCACCGTTCTGGAACTGATGCGGATCCACCGGATCTGCCAGATTTGCGCCACCCGCGAGGAGGCAGTCAAGGCGTTCCAGGCGTAGGCCGGGCCGGGCTCGCGAGGTTCGACTGCCCGGAGGGATCGTCATGGCCTTCCTGCGCGACGAGAGCGGGGGACGAGACTACCCACTGCGCGACAAGACAACGGTACTCGGGCGCGACCCCGGGTGCGACGTGGCGCTGCTCGTCGCCCAGATCTCCGGTCGCCACGCCGCGGTGATCTACCAGGACGCGGCGTACCACCTGGAGGATCTGGGGAGCCGCAACGGGACGTCCCTCAATGGGTTCCCGATCCACCAGCGCATCCGTCTGACCGACCGGGACCGGATCGAACTGCCGGGGCTGACCCTGACCTTTCACGCCGGCCCGTTCCCCGGCTCGGGCGGGATCGGCGCCCTCCCCGCCGTGCCGGCGAGCGCGCTGGAGGCGACCCGGCCGGCAGCCAGCCCGACCATCCTGGGATCCCTCGAGCTGACGGGCGGGCTGCGCGTCGAGGTGGCCGCCGAGGCCAAGTTGCGGGCCGTCCTGGAGATCGCCAACGCCCTCGGCGCGTCGCTCGACCTGGGCGAGGTGCTGGCGAAGATCCTCGAAAGTCTGTTCACCATCTTCCCCCAGGCCGACCGTGGGTTCGCGCTGCTCCAGGATCCGGCCACCGGGCAGATGGTCCCGCGCGCCGTCCGCCAGCGCCGCGGCCCCGCCCCCGCCGCCCCGTCGTTCAGCCGGGCCGTCGTCACCCACGCCCTGGCCACTCGGCGCGCCGTCCTCAGCGCGGACGCGGGCACGGACGAGCGGTTCGACTCCAGCGAGAGCATCATGGCGCTGGGTCTGCGGTCCGTGATGTGCGTCCCGCTCCTCAGCCAGGCGGGCGAACCCCTCGGCGTGATCCAGATCGACACGCGCGACCGGCGCAGCATCTTCAACCAGGAGGATCTCGACGTTCTCCGCTGCGCCAGCTCGCAGGCGGCTCGGGCGGTGGAACTGGCCCGCCTGCACGAGGAGCTGCGCGACGTGCAGGCGGCCCGGCGCATCCAGCAGAACTTCCTCCCCGAGGGTCCGCCGATCGCGCCCGGGGTAGACTTCTTCGACCACTACGAGCCGGCCCAGCACGTCGGCGGCGACTACTACGACTACGTCCCGCTGACTGGGGACCGGCTGGCGGTTGCGCTGGGAGACGTGGCCGGCAAGGGCGTGTCGGCGGCCCTGCTCATGGCCCGGCTGTCGGCGTCGGCCCGTTCCTGCTTCGCCGCGGCCCCGACGGCGGCGCAGGCGGTGCGCCAACTCAACCTGGCGCTCGCCCGGGCCGTCGGCGACGATCGATTCGTCACCTTCGTGGCGGCGGTGCTCGACCCGGCCCGCTTCTCCCTCACCCTGGTGAACGCCGGGCACCTGCTGCCGCTGCTCCGCCGCCGAGACGGGACCGTCAGTTACATCGGCGACGAGATTGCCGGCCTACCGCTCGCCGGTATCGATCGGCCGTACCAGGAGGCGACGCTGCATCTGGAGCCGGGGGACTGCCTGGCGCTGTACACGGACGGGGTGACCGAGGCGCGCAACCCGACGGGAGATCTGTACGGGACGGACCGGCTCCACGCGGCGGCGCGGGCCGCCCCGCCGGGAGCGGCGGCCCTCGGCCAGGCGATCCTTGACGACGTGCTCCGCTTCGCGGCCGGCCGGCCGGCCGGCGATGACCTCACCCTCGTCTGCTTCGGCAGAACCCGCTGACGGCCCGAACGGTCATGGCTTGTTGTGAGAGGGCGAGGACACTGGCAGTCCTCCCCCTCTACCGGCGGCGGATTCGGAGGCGAGCCCGGCGGCTCAGTTGCGGTCCGGCGGTCCGGCCAGCACATGGTCCACCGAGAGCGCTCCGGAGCCTTTTACCATGACCGCCAGTGCGACGGCGATGAGGACCAGGTTATACTCGAACCCCTTCTGAGCCAGGAACAGCCCGTGCTGCCCATGCACCATTGCGATTGCCCCGACCATGATGACGATGATCCCCAGTGCCGCCACCCGGCCCAGGAACCCGACCACCAGCGCGGCCCCGCCGAGGAACTCACACGCCATGACCAGGTAGGCCACCGGAGCGGGGATGCTCATTTGCTCGGTGAACATGGTCACGGTTTGTTCAAACCCTGGCCCCCCCCACCACCCGAGCACCTTCTGGGCACCGTGGGCGAAGAACACCACGCCCAGCACGACCCGGAGCACCGTCAGCACGAAGTCGTTTTCCGTCCGGAGCAGTTTGCAGCACATGTCACTCTCCTTTGTTGATATCACCCGGCGACAAGCGTGAGCAGATACCGTGCCGGCTGCCCGCCGTCCACACGCGCCCGGGGCAACGGTCGGCGTAACCGGCACCGCTCTTGCTGGGCCACACCAGCTTCACATAGAATCGATCAGGTTTTCGCGGATCGCACAGACGCGGTGATAACGATGCTCATCCCCAAACTTCGAGCCCCGATTGTCCTGATCCACGGCTTTTTCGGATTCGAGCGCATCCGCCTTGCCGGGCTGACGCTGGCCTCCTACTTCCCGGGCATCCCGACCCTGCTCTGCGCCGCCGGCAACCGCGTCCTCGTCCCGCGTCTAAGCCCCACCGCGGGTATCGCCGAGCGGGCCGCCCAGCTGAAGGCGTTCCTCGACCGAGAATGTCCCGCGGAGCCGGTCCACCTGCTGGCGCACAGCATGGGCGGGCTCGACAGTCGGTATCTGATCAGCCGCCTGGGCATGGCCGACCGCGTCCTCACCTTGACCACCCTCGGCACCCCGCACCGGGGCTCTGCCTTCGCCGACTGGGGCCTCACCCGGTTCGAGCGCCTCGTCAAACCCCTGCTCAACCTCTTGCGGATCCCCACCCAGGGATTCTACGACCTGACAACCGCGCGGTGCTGCCGCTTCAACGAGGAGGTTCTGGACGCTCCCAATGTACGCTACTTCTCCGTCGCCGGACAACTGGAATCGACCTGCCTCAACCCGGAGTGGTTCCTCCCGAGCGGCATCGTGGAGAAGTGCGAGGGACCGAACGATGGCGTCGTGTCGGTGGCGTCCGCGACTCACGGCGAGAGCCTGGATCTCTGGGAGGGCGACCACCTCAGCCTGGTAAACTGGTTCAACCCGCTCGGGCGTCACCGCGGGTTCTGGCGCGACCCGCTGCCGCGCTACGGCCCGCTCATCCGCCGCCTGGCCGACGAGGGATTCTAGCTGGATAGCGCACGGGCGCGGTTAGCCGGACGCGCCAGCGACGGCAGCCTGGACAAAGCCGGCGCTGACGTTTCCGGCTCGTCGGCGTCAGGGCGTTTGGTCCGCCAGTCCTGAACCGCTGCTTCCTCCTTGCACCTGTTCTGGGTGGCCTCGCGAACACGGTTCGCGACAGCAGACATTTGGAATCGATGATTCAGGAGATTCTATCTATACATAAAATCAGCCCCGCGACACCGCCACGGCACGCGCCGCAGCGCAGCCGCAGATGCTCGACCTGCCCCAACCGCACAACGAGGGTTTATAACAGGATCGCCTGGCTCACCTGCCCGACGCGCACCCCGGTCCGGGGCACGGGGACGTCCTCGGGCCGGGCCGTGCCCAGGGCCAGGCGCACGGCCCAGTAGGGGAAGGCCACGCCCGACAGGCATGCGAAGTGGAGCCCCCCGGACATGCGCGGGTTGATCTCCAGCAGGTGCGGCACCCCGTCGGCGTCACGAAACTGGACGTTGCACAGCGCGTCCAGACCGAGGCGCGCCGTTAATCGCCGCACCGCCTCCACGATCTCCGGGTTCTCCTCCAGCAACTGAGCGCCGCCGTCCCGGTCCGGCTTGCGGCGCACAACGCAGCGGATCAACTCGCCGCGCCGTGCCAGGCAGTCCACACTTCGCTCTACCCCAGGCAGGTACTGCATCACCATCAGATCGGGAAAGGTCCGCGCCGCGCCCAGGTGGCGGCGCGCCTCCGCGACGTCGATCCGGAGCACTCCCCCGCGCAGCAACCGCTCCAGCCCGCTCCGGCCAGGCGTGAGGATGTGGAAGCCCTCGCCGAACATCGCCACCGCCGGCTTGAAACACACCGCCGCGTGCCGGGCCTGGAGCCGAGCGCACGCCGCGTCGAACCCCGCCAGGTCGTTGACCACCGCATACTCGGGCAGGCGCACCAGGTCCGGGCCGAGCGCGCGGTACAGCGCCGCCTTGTTCTCCAGGAGGGGCAAGGTGTCCGCGTCGGCCGCCGCCAGCAGGCGCACCCCGGCCGCCTCGAACCGGCCGCGTGCGCGCACGATGGCGGCCAGTCCCTTGCCGGGGACGAACAGCCCCACCCGGTGCCGCCGCGCGAAGTCGAGGCAGTAGTCGAGGTAGGCCGCCTCACTCAACCCGCGCGGCTCGACCTCCGCACCGTCGCCGACGCGCAGCGCGGGCGCGTCCGGGTTGGTGTGCGTGCAGAAGATGTGGAATGCGCCGGCCGTGTCGGCGGCGCGGATCGCCTCGATGGCGTTGAATACGCCGGAGAGGTTCTTGTTCAGCCAAATGGTCGTCAGCGTCATCCCGGCATGGTAAAGGTGCCGGCCGCGTTGTCAACTGCCCCGGCGGAGAGGGTGACTGGCCTCCGTCAAGACCAGCTTTCCCGCCGTCTGCTCTCCGCCCGCCGACTTTAGCCAAACGCGCCACTTTCGCCGGTCTGCGCGCGCGTGCGGCGGAAAACGTCCCCGGGGCGTCACCTCTTGCCCCGCCGGCACCATTTTGTCTGGCCTACCGGCCGCCCGGGGGGAATCTTTAAGTGCCCGTGGTTGCGGCTCTCGCTGGTGAGATCTGAATCGGGCAAGGCAGAACAGCAGAGGAGAACGAAACGTGAAGCGTTTCCTGATCGCGGGCGTTCTTGCCCTCGGGCTGACGGCCGCCGCCGAGCAGCGTGCGTCCGCCTGGATCAAGTTCAACATCGGGTTCAACATTGGGTTCGAGAGCGGTAACAACTGCTGGCTCTGGGGTCTGTTCCGTAACGGCCAGGTGCCGGGGTGTCCGACCGACGTGGGGTGCTGCGGCGTCTCCTTCGGCTACATGCCGTCTCCCTACGGCGCCGATGGCGGCTACGGTGGGTACGGTGGGTACGACGCCGGCCACTACTACGACTCGCATGCCGGGACTCCGGCTGCGGCCCCGCAAGGGCAACAGGGCGGCGATCAGGGCGGGCAGCAGGGCGAGAGCGGCAAGACCGTCGCCAACCCGAACCGGATCTATCAGCCCGTCGCCTACTACCCGAACCAGGGCTACTACCCGTCCGCACCTTATTCTTACCCGAACTACACGCAGCCCTACGGCTACACGGGCTACGGCTACCAGGCCCCGTCGTACTGGTACGGCCACGGCTACGGCTATTGAGGCGATCCTTCCGCGTCGGACAGTCGCCCCGGGGCACGGATGCCTCTTCTGCCCGCGCCGTCTGGCGCGGGCGTGTCGTTTGCCTGACCGCCAATTTCTCCCGCCGTGAACCAGTTTCGCTACCCCCCCGAGTTTCCTGGGTAATCCTGGAGTGTGCAGCGGAAGCACGGCCGCCCCTGGCGCGAACGGACGCGCCGGGCGGCGCGGCCTGCGGGCCGGCGCCGGCCACCCCGGGGCAGTTTCCTCCTTCCCGTTCGCGAAAGGATGTCACCGTGAGAATGGCGTTAGGGACAACCGTGCTGGTCGTGTCGGTGCTGGCACTGCCGGCCCCGGCGAGAGCGTGGGGTCTTCCCGACTTGAAGGTCAGCGGGACGTGCCGGATCCAGTTGCGGGTCCAGGTCGGCAACACCAACGTCGAGCTGGCGCCGTGGTATCTGTACTACCCGGCGGAGGCCACGGCCCAGCCATACGGCGCCGCCGGTCACTTCCCTAACTGGCCGGCCCAGCCGACGGCCACCGCGTTCGGCTACCCGCCGGCGCCGGGCTTCGCGCGGCCCGGCAACACCCCCCTGCAGCGCACCGGCGGCCTTCAGCCGGTCGGCTACCACCCCACCGGAGCGCCGGGGTACTGGTACGGGGACTGAGCCGGAAGCTGTTCGCGTGCAGGTTCGAGGAGCCCCGGACACCGGGTGCGTCCGTCGCTGACGCTCCGTGTTGGTAGAAGCGTCAGCGACGGACGCCCACGCGGCGCCAGCAGGAACACACCACTCACCGCACTTTCACTTCGATTTCACCCCGCGCCGGGCTATAATGCGTCGTTGAGGCGCACCGGCCCATCCGTACCCGCGTGGGGCGTTTATGATCGCGATTCTCAGCGATATCCACAGCAACCTCGAAGCCTTGCAGGCGGTCCTCAAGGATACCGCCGCCCAGGGGGTCGATATGTACTACTGCCTGGGCGACGTGGTCGGGTACGGCCCCAACCCACGCGAGTGCCTGGAGCAGGCGATGGGGTTCGCCATTACCATCCTCGGCAACCACGACCAGGCCGCCCTGTTCGACCCGAAGGACTTCAATCCGACGGCCGAGCGGGCCACGTACTGGACGCGAGACCAGATCGACGCCCCGGTCCGCAATCGCCAGGCCGCCGACCGCCGATGGGAGTTCCTGTCCGAGTTGCCGACGACGCACCGCATCGGCGACGTGCAACTCGTCCACGGCTCGCCCGCCAACCCGCTGCACGAGTACGTCTTTCCCGAGGATGTTTACAACCAGCGCAAGATGGACCGCATCTTCGGGCTGATCAAGCGCTACTGCTTCGTCGGACACACCCACGTCCCGGGCGTCTTCACGGAGCCCCACGCCTTCTACAGTCCCGACGAGATCGACCACACCTATGAGCTGGACGGGCGCAAGACGCTGTGCAACGTCGGGTCGGTCGGCCAGCCGCGCGACGGCGACCGGCGCGCCTGCTATGTTCTGTTCGACGGCAAGACGGTCCGCTTCCGCAGGGTCGAGTACGATTGCGATGCGACTGCCCAGAAGATTTACGCCATCCCGGACCTGGACCGATTTCTCGGCGATCGGCTGCGTACCGGGCGCTGAGCGCCCGGCAGCAGCCGCAGAGCCTTGCGCCGCCGCCCGTCCGGGGCAGTCCTTTTCCCCTTCCAGGCAGGTCATCAATGGCGACGACGAGCAAACCCGAACCGGCCGCGACGACGCCCGACGAGGAGCGGTTGGGTCAGGCCCTGGTGACGCGCGGGCTGCTGACGCGCGACGAGTTCCAGCAGTGCCGCGGAGGCGAGGGCGGGGCCGACGGGTTGCTCGTCCGTCTGGTCAAGGGCGGGTTCCTGACGGCCACCCAGGCCCGCCGGGCGAAGCAGGAACTCGCCGCCCTGCTGGCTGAGCAGATCCCCGGCTATCAGCTGCTGGAGCGGCTCGGCCAGGGGGCGATGGGAACCGTCTACAAGGCCCGCCAGGTCAGCATGGACCGGCTGGTGGCGGTCAAGATGCTCAGCGCGCGCCTGGCCGCCAACCGCGACTTCATCCTCCGCTTCCAGCGCGAGGCGCATCTGGCGGCGAAGTTCTCCAGTAACAACGTCGTGCAAGCGATCGACGTCGGCGCCGCCGGCGGAGCCCACTACTTCGTCATGGAGTACGTCGAGGGGCCGACGGTCAAGGAGGAACTCGACCGCGGGCGCGTCTTCACCGAGCGTGAGGGGCTCGATGTGGTTGTCCAGGTGGCCCAGGCGCTGCGCGAGGCGCACCGCCGCGGGCTGATCCACCGGGACGTCAAGCCGGGGAACATCATCCTGACCGCGGACGGCGTCGCCAAGCTGGCGGACCTGGGTCTGGCCCGCGAGACGGCCGACCGGGCCGCCGCCCGGGTCGAGAAGGGACTGGCGGTCGGCACCCCGCACTACATGGCCCCGGAGCAGGTCGAGGGCCGGACCGACATCGACATCCGGGCCGACATCTACGCCCTCGGCGCGACGCTGTACCACATGGTGACCGGCCGGCCGCCATTCGAGGGGAAGAAGCGCGACGACATCCTCGACGCCCACCTGTACACCCCGCTGACGCCGCCCGACCACCTCAACCCGAAGCTGTCGGCCGGGCTCGGCGAGGTGGTCGAGTTCATGATGGCCAAGGGTCGCAAGGACCGCTACCAGATGCCGGCCGACGCGATCATCGACCTCGAATGCCTCCTGAACGACGAGCCGCCGCGGCTGGCTCGCCAGCGCATGGACGTGGAGATGCTCGCGGGGCTGGCGAAGGGCCAGGCGGAGCGCGACGAGGAGGAAGAGGACGAGGACGACGAGGACGACGAGCAGGAGATGGTGCCGATCCTGTGGGTGTACGTCGGCGGCGGGGTGCTGGCGCTGAGCTTGCTGAGCAACCTGATTCTGCTGTTCGCGCGCTGAGGCGCGGCCCGGCGCTGGCGCTCGCACCAGCCCGGAGCGCCAGCGCCGGGTTCTGCCGGCGCCCGTCGCTGGCGTTCCGGGCTGGTGGGTCAGCAATCACGCGCGGCGCCTGAGCGCAGCGCGCTTCACACTCAGCGCGGGGTCAGTTCCAGCCGCAATTCCTTGAAGCGTACCTCGCCCGGAGCGCCGGCCGGGAGTTGCAGGGCGATGATCCCCCGGCGGGCGCCGTCCGGGTCGGCCGCCTCCACCCACGGCACGCCGTTGACCGAGACACGAATGCGGCCGCCCGTCGCGCTCACCTCGTAGCGGTTCCAGTCGCCCTCCCGAAGCGCCGGCACGCCTCCCTTCGTCGTCAGCGCGCCACGGCCCTCGACCTCTTCCAGCCTGCCCCAGGCGCCGTTGCCCAGCCCGATCCGGTAGCCCTTCACCCCGCCGTCCGGCAGACCCTCGCCCCGGAACAGGACGCTCGCCGTCGCACCGGGCGCCAGCTTGAACTGGAACGTCAGCCGGAAGTCGCTCACGAGCATCTGGCTGCGCAGCGACTCGGCGCGCTTGCCGGTCGTGCGGCCGACCAACTCGCCGTTTTCGACCTTCCACGCCGCCGGATCGCCCTCCCACCCGGCCAGATCGCGGCCGCTGAAGAAGTCCCTGGCGTTGTCCGCAGTCGCCAGCCGCGGTACCTGGCCCGGGCTCGCCAGGTACGCCACCAGCGCCCGCACCTCGTCGTCCTTCAGCGGCGCCAGCAGGTCGTCCGGCATCATCGACTGGTCGGTCGGCTTGAGGGTGTCGATCTCGTCGCGCGGCAGGGTGACGGTTTCATTCGCCGTCACCACCACCACGGCCCGCTTCCCCTCGGGGCGCACGAGCCCGCTCAGGACGCGCCCGTCCTTGGTGGTGACGGTCGTGCTCGTGTACTCCTTCGCGACGACGGCGCTGGGATCGAGGATGTTCGACAGCAGGTAATCGAGGTCGGGGCGGTTCGACCCGGTGATATCCGGGCCGATCTTGCCGCCGACGCCGAACAGGGTGTGACACTGCTGGCACGTCTTCGCGAACACCACGCGCCCGGCCGCCGGGTCGGGCGCCGGCAGCTTCGGGTTGGCCAGGAGCTTCTTGTAGCGTGCGATCAGTTTCGCCTTGTCCTGGGCGGTCTCGCGCACCGTCCCCCACACCTCGCCGATCTGCCGGTTGATGTCCGGGCTGTTGAGGTTGCGCAGCTGGCGGATCAGGTCGGCCGACACCTCCGCGACCGCGACCCGCTTCGCGCCGACCGCCTTCAGAAGCGCATCGGCGTAGGCGGGGCGCGCGGCGAGCGTGTTCAGGGCGTCACGCTTCTCCTCCAGGCTGAACTTCGGGTAGGCGGCGAGGATGACCTTCGGCGTTTCCGCGTGGTCGTAGGCGGCCAGCCCGCGGAGCGCCGGGCGGCGCAGGGCGGGATCGGCGAGAAGGGCGTGCAGGGCCGGGGCCAGGTCGCGGTCGCGCGCCTGCAGCAGCGCCATCAGGGCGGTCTGCCGGGCGGCCGCGGCGGCCTTGCGGTCCGTCACCAGCTGGCGCATCGTCGCGAATACCTGCGGGTCGCCGAACGTCACCGCCAGGCCGCTCGCGAGCGATCGCACCTCGTTGCTGGGGTCCGCGGCGAGGACGCGGAACGTCCTCGACCAGGAGGCCGGCATCGCGACCTGCCGCCGACCCTTGAGGGCGTCGCCCAGGCCGCGCAGGATGGTCAGACGCCGGCCGGAGTCCTTGCTGCCAGCCGCCGCGCCGACCACCGCGTCGAGTGCCTCGGGCGTGTCGAGCGCCGCGACACGGCGGGCCATGTAGCCGACCAGCAGCGGCACCTGCGAGCCGGCGGCGAGGGGCAACGCCTTCACCGGCTCCTGCGCACCGAGCGGCTCGGCCGCGTACCAGTACAGCAGCGGCAGGTTGTGGTCGCGCGCGTCCTCCGGGTGCGACAGCAGCCCCGCCAGGATGCCCCAGCGCTGGGCGGCGGGCAGCCGCTGTAGCCCCGACGCCAGGTAAAGGCGCACCACCTGCGACTCGTCCCTGTGGGCCATCTCGGCGAACCGGGCGAGCGTCGTTGGCGACGGCTTGCGATCCTCCAGGGCCAGCTGCACCGCCCACCCGCGAATCGCCGGGCGGTCGCTGGCGAGCGCCTTCTGCGTCAGTTCCTCGGTCAGCCCGCCGGTAACGTGCAGCGCCCACAGGCCGCGCAACCGCCGTGTCTCGTCGGGGTGCTCGAAGGCGATCTTCGCCAGTTCCCGATGGACCTCGGCGTTTGGCCCGCGTTCCTGAAGGACGCGGCGGGCGTGGCGGACGTACCAGTCGTTCGCGTGCAGCTGCAGCTCGACCAGTTCGCGGCTGGAGAGCTTTTGCAGATCGACCGGCGCAGGTCTCGGCTGCTTGTAACTGATCTTGAAGATACGGCCGTTGCCGCGGTCGTGGTCCCTGGGGTTGCGGGTGTGGCACGCCTGGCGATCGTACCAGTCGATGACGTAGACCTGCCCGTCCGGGCCGTAGCGGAAATTGAGCATCTGCGACCAGCGGTCCTGGGTGAGCAGGAAGTCGGGGCCGTGCAGGCCGACGTAGCCGGAGCCCTTCGGCCGCAGGATGTCCACGTTGGCGCGCTGGCCGTGAATGTTGTTCATGAAGATCTGCCCGCGGTACTGCTCCGGCCAGGCGCCGCCGAGGTAGATCATCGCGCCGCAGTGGGCGTGGCCGCCGCCGGAACTATCGGACCGATTGTTGCCGGCCCACGGCGACGCGCCGGCCCAGTGCAGGTGGTCGGCGATCGTTTTGATGTCGTCGTAGGTGTGCGAGTTGAAGTGCTGGCCGGCCTGGCGGTGGTAGCGTGCCCCCTGGACGACGTGGAACAGGTGCGGCACGACGCACGCGGTACAGAAGGCGTGGCCGTGGTCGTTGAAGTCCACGCCCCACGGGTTGCTCGTCCCCTCGGCGAACACCTCGAACACCTTCTTCGTCGGGTGGTAGCGCCAGATACCGGCGTTGATCCGCGCCCGCTGATCGTCCGGCGTGCCCGGTTTGCCGACCTTCGAGTGGGTGAAGACGCCGTGGCAGCCGTACAGCCACCCGTCCGGCCCCCAGATGAAGGCGTTGAGCGTCTCGTGCGTGTCCTGGTAGCCCCAGCCGTCGAGGACGATCTCGGGCTTGCCGGCCGCCTTGCCGTCCTTCTCCGGGATGAATAGCAGGTACGGGGCGGCGCCGACCCACACGCCGCCGAAGCCGACCTCCAGCCCGCTGACGAGGTTCAGCCCCTCGTGGAAGACGGTGCGCTTCTCGAACCTGCCGTCGCCGTCGGCGTCCTCGAAGATCAGGATGCGGTCCTTCGCTTCGCTGTCCTTGCGCCGGACTGGGTACGAGTACGCCTCCGCGATCCAGAGCCGCCCGCGGTCGTCGAGCGCCATCGCGATCGGCTGCCGCACGTCCGGCTCGGCGGCGCAGAGAGTGACTGAGAAGCCGGGCGGCACCTTCATCGCCCGGGCCGCGTCCTCGGGCTTCAGCCCGGCGTGGGGGTAGACGTCCGGGCTCGCCTGGGTCGGGCGGGCCAGGAAGCTGGGCTTGGTGCGGTGGAAGCGGAAGTCGTCGAAGTTGACGTGGCCCCAGTGCCCGCTGTGCCTGTCAACGAGCCGGACGAAGATCTCCTGCCCGACAAGCGCCCGCACGTCCACCACGACGCGGCGCATGGTCTCGGCGTTCTCGCCGGAGGCGCGGTAAAAGACCTGCCCGCTGTCGCGGCGGACCAGTTCGACGCGGGTGGTTGGGTGGTTGCCGCCGCCGACGAGGAAGCTGGCCCACGGGTGGGTGACCTTGAACGGGGCGGAGGTGAGCGTCCCCTGGGGCGCGTCGCCCTTCATCTCCTACGTCCCGGCCCAGTAGCTGCCGGCGTGCGCGCTGTTCATGTCGGGGCGGCGACGGCTCACCGTGTCGCCCTTGATCGGCTGGCCGCGGAACGCCTCGCCGTCGGCCCGCCAGTGGCGCAGGTCGCCGGTTTCAAAGCCGAGATTGAGCGGTTGGCCGTCGGCGCCGACGGGGACAACGCCGACGTTGTCGGGCGGACCCTTCGGCTGGGCGCGCAGGGTCGGCGCCTGCGGGGCGAGGGTCGCCAGCACGACGGCGAGGGAGAGGCTCACGGCACGCATGGTCGTCCTCACGAGCGGGAACGGGGTTTCGCGCGTCAGAGATTGTGAGGTAGTGTAGCATCGCGGCGGGGAAAGCCCACGGGTAGCGTCCCGTGGGTCAGCGCTGGGTCTTTTTGCGGCGGCGCGGCTTCCTGGTCTGCGGGGCCGCGACCGGCTGGCCCTTCAGTTTCGCGATCCGGTCGCGCAGCTCGGCGGCGCGCTCGAACTCCAGGTTCGCCGCCGCCTGCAACATCTCGCCGTGCAGCTCCTCCAGATACTCCTCGGTGACGTAGTCCTCGGCCGGCAGGCCCGCCGCCTCCTGCGCGATCTTGTGGGCCGCGATCTCCTCCTCGATGCCGGTCTGGATTGTCGAGCGCACCGTCTCCGGGGTAATGCCGTGAGTGGCGTTGTACTCCAGCTGCCGCTCGCGCCGCCGGTTGGTTTCGTCGATGGCGCGCTGCATCGAGTCGGTCACCTTGTCGGCGTACAGGATCACCTCCGCGTTGACGTTGCGGGCGGCCCGGCCGATCGTCTGGATCAGCGACGTGCCGCTGCGCAGGAACCCCTCCTTGTCCGCGTCGAGGATAGCGACCAGCGACACCTCCGGCAGGTCGAGCCCTTCGCGCAGCAGGTTCACGCCCACCAGGACGTCGAACCCGCCCTCGCGCAGCTCGCGCAGGATCTGGATGCGCTCGATCGCGTCGAGTTCCGAGTGCAGCCACTTGCAGCGCAGCCCGGCGTCGCGGAAGTAGGCGCTCAGATCCTCCGCTTGCCGCTTGGTCAGCGTGGTCGCCAGCACGCGCTCGCTCCTGGCGGCGCGCTTCTTGATCTCCTGCAGCAGGTCCGGCACCTGGCCGCGGGCCGGCTTGACGTGCAGCACCGGATCGACCAGCCCGGTCGGCCGGATCACCTGCTCGATCACCTCGCCGCCCGTCTTCTCCAGCTCATACGGCCCCGGCGTCGCCGACATGAACAGCGTTTGCCGGATCCGCTTCTCCCACTCGTCGAAGCGGAGCGGGCGGTTGTCGAGGGCGCTGGGCAGGCGGAACCCGTGCTCGACCAGGGTGACCTTGCGGCTGTGGTCGCCGGCGAACATCGCGCGCAGCTGCGGCGTGGTGACGTGCGACTCGTCCACGATCATCAGGAAGTCTTCGGGGAAGAAGTCGAACAGCGTGTACGGCGGCTCGCCGGCGGGGCGGCCGCTGAACCAGCGCGCGTAGTTCTCGATCCCCGGGCAGTGGCCGAACTCCAGCAGCTGCTCCATGTCGAAGCGCGTCCGGGCGCTGAGGCGCTGCGCCTCCAGCAGCTTGCCGCCGGCGCGGAAGTACGCGAGCCGCTCCTCCAGTTCCTGCCGCATCCCCTCGACGGCGGTCTTGATGCGCTCCTCCGGCGTGACGAAGTGCTTCGCCGGGTAGATGTACAGATCGTCGAGCGGCCGCAGCGTCTCGCCGCTGGTCGGGTTGATGATGGCGAGCGACTCGACCTCGTCGCCGAAGAGTTCGATGCGCAGGGCGTACTCCTCGTAGGCGGGCCACACCTCGACCACGTCGCCGCGCACCCGGAACCGGCCGCGCTCGAAGGCGGTATCGTTGCGCTGGTACTGGATGTCCACCAGGCGCAGCAGCAGATTATCGCGGTCCACGATCTCGCCCTTGACGACGCGGACCATCATCGCCTTGTAGTCGCTCGGCGAGCCCAGGCCGTAGATGCACGACACCGACGCGACGATGACGACATCCTCGCGGCTGACGAGGGCGCTGGTGGCGGCCAGGCGCAGGCGGTCGATGTTCTCGTTGATCAGAGCGTCTTTTTCGATGTAGATGTCGCGCTGGGGGATGTACGCTTCGGGCTGGTAGTAGTCGTAGTAACTGACGAAGTAGTGGACGGCGTTGCGCGGGAAGAAGCCCTTGAACTCCTTGTACAGCTGGGCGGCGAGCGTCTTGTTGTGCGACAGGACGAGAGTCGGCTTGCCGAGGCGCTGGATGACGTTCGCGGCGGTGAACGTTTTGCCGGTGCCCGTGGCCCCGAGCAGGATCTGTTGCGGTTTGCCCTCCTGATAGCCCTGGACGAGTCTTTCGATCGCCAGCGGCTGGTCGCCCGCCGGTTGGAACTTGCTCACCAGCTCGAACTTCGCTGCCATCGCGCTCTCCGTATGCCGGGGTATGGATCCTGCCGAACGGCTGACTGGTCAGTTGTGTCGAGTGGGTGGTGTTGAGCCCCAAAGGGGCGGTCGTCGTTAGCCAGGGGTGTCAACCCCTGGGACGAATCGCCCCGAGCGCCGACCCCCACTACTCCCACACATACCGCTCGTCGTATTCGATGTCATGCCGTTTCAAGAACGCGCGGAACTCGTCCTGAAAGACCATCTTACGATGATGTTCCGCCTGGGTTGCGAGGTATTGCTTGACGTTGTCCAGGTTCGAGTAACTGACCGCGAAGGCGCCGTAGCCGGTCTGCCAGGCGAAGGCGTGCAGGTCCGGGAAGGTCTCGTGAATCCACTTTGAGGAGTTGCTCTTGATCAGGCGAAGGGCATCCGCGACTGCCAACTCTCGGCTCAAATCAACCAAGAGGTGGACATGGTCGGGCATCCCTCCCGCGGCCACCAGACAACTCTTGTGAGTGCGGAGAATGCCGCCGACATACTCGTACAGGCGCGGCTGGAGCCCCTCGGTCAGGAAGGGCGAACGGTTTTTCGTGCTGAACACCAGGTGGAGGTGTAGGCAGGCGAAGGATTGGGGCATGGATGGATCCTCGCTGGGAGTGCCGCCCCTCCGGGGCTCAAGACAAGAGGGGGCGCGACCTCGGCCCCAGGGGTTGACACCCCTGGCTAACGACGACCGCCCCTCCGGGGCTCAAGACAAGAGGGGGCGCGGCCTCGGTCTACATCTCTGCCGCTCCACCCCCAGCCGTGACATACGGTCGCAACCTCTCCAGCGTCTTCGGCCCGATGCCAGGGACGCGTCGCAGCTCCTCGACGGTGCGGAACGGCCGCCTCGCGCGTTCATCAACGATCCGCTGCGACAGCTTGGGGCCGATTCCGGGCAAGCGCTGCAGGTCCGCGAGCGGCGCCCGGTTGACGTCGATCACCACCCCCGCAAGGGCCGACTCCTTCTTGCTCGCCGCAGGTCGTTGCTTCGTCGGTGCGACCACGCGCGGCGGATCCTCCGCGCCCGCTGCCTCGTCCGGCCCGACACACACCAGATCGCGCACGCGCTCCAGGGCGCCCGGTCCGATGCCCGGGACTTTCCGCAGATCCTCGACGCGGCGGAACGGCCCGTGAGTGTGTCGGTACTCCTCGATGCGCTCGGCGAGCCTTGGCCCGATGCCGGGGAGTTGACGCAGCTCCGCCCGACCGGCCCGGTTCAAATCGACCCGGTAAGCGCGGTCCAGGTCGGCCGGCCGGGCAGCACCGGGCGTGGACGCGAACCAGTGGAACGCCAGGCTGGTGCCGATGATTCCCAGCAGGATGCCGGTCGCCAGCTGCGCCGCCGGCGGCCAGGCGGTCAGCAACGTCGATTCCTCCGGCCGCTGCTGGATCTCCGGAGTTGCAACGGCCGCCGGTGGCGCAGGGAGTTCCAGCCGCCCGGCAAGGACACCGAGTGTAGCGCCGGTCACCGCCGTGGACGAACCGGAAGATGGGTTCGGTTCCTGTGCCGCGTCCATGAAGAACGTCCTTGATGTGGCACGCTTGCGAACCTGATCATTGTATCACTGCCGGCGCAGCGTGAGTACCGCGTAGCGGCAGAATTGTTGCAGGGCCGGCACCCGCTCCAGCAGCATCGCGTCGAACGCATCCAGGACTGCCACCATCCGCCGCGACCGCACCACGCGCCGGGCCATCGACAGCAGCTGAAAGCCGCGCACCTCCACGCGGGCGAAGAACCGCCGGAGCAGCCGCACATGGGTCCGCCGCAACGGCTGCTCGTCCGGCGTGCGGTCCTTGTCCGGGTACGTCAGGCCGCAGCGGACCCAGTTCAGCACCGGGTTCTCGCCCCACGGTTCGCAGAACACCGCCACCCCGCCGGGCGCCAGCACGCGCCGCAACTCCGCCCCGGCCCGTCTCAGGTCGAGGTGGTGCAGCACTGCGTTCCCCCAGATACGATCGAAGGTGCCATCCGCGAACGGTAGCCGCTCGCCGTCGGCCTGGACCGTCTGGACGTCCACCCCGTTGGCGGCAGCCCGCGCCCTCGCTTCCGCGATGTACCCGTGCGACAGGTCGAATGCGATCACCCGTGCCCCGCGCCGGGCCAGCACCACCGCCGCCATGCCGTGCCCGCAGCCGTAATCGAGAACCCGCAACCCGCGGACGTCGCCGAGGCAAGCCAGCGCCGGGCGAATCCACGTTTCGTGATCGAGATAGGCATTGTCGTCGAAGCGGAGGCGCCCGGGCTCGCGGGCAAAGGTGGCGGCCCGTTCGCGCGCCTGCGCGTCGTGAAAGGCCAGTTCGCTGCGAAGGCGATCCGTCGCGCTCATGGTGGCTCCTGCTCGGGGAAATCGCCTCGATCAACCTACCGCTCGACGCGCTGGCCAGCCAGTCTGATCCGAGCCCTCGCTTACGCTTCGGGCTCGGATCTGCCACCGCACCGGCAAAGTTGCCACCCGGGCGGGCGGTACGGACAATAGCGGTACGCGCGCGGTCGTTGCCGTTGCCGCGAGCGGATCCGTCACGCTGGAGGGGCCGCGCATGGCTAGCTGGAAGATCGCCGCCGTCCAGATGGATTGTCGCCTGGGCGACCGGCGGCACAACCTCGGCCAGATTCGCGCCGGCCTGCGCGAGGCCGCCGCCCGCGGCGTTCGCCTGGTCGTGTTCCCCGAGTGCGCCCTGACCGGGTACGCTTTCGAGAGCAAGGAGGAGGCCTGGCCGCACGCCGAGCCAATGCCCGGCCCCAGCGCCGAGACGCTCGCCGCTGACTGTAATGAGCTGGGCGTCTGGGCGGTGGTGGGCGGACTGGAGTGCGTCGAGGAGACGGGCCACCTCTTCAACGTCGCCCTGCTCGTCGGGCCGGAGGGGCTGGCGCACGTCTACCGCAAGATCCACCTACCGTTCCTCGGCATCGACCGCTTCACCACGCCCGGCGACCGGCCGTTCGCCGTCCACGACCTCGGCGGGCTGCGCGTCGGCATCAACATCTGTTACGACGGCAGCTTCCCCGAGGCGGCGCGCACCCTGATGCTACTCGGCGCCGACCTTGTCGTGCTGCCGACGAACTGGCCGACCGGGGCCGTCACGACCGTCAAGTACCTGATCCAGGCCCGCGCCCTGGAGAACCACGTCTACTACGCGGCGGTCAACCGGGTCGGCGAGGAGCGTGGGTTCCGGTTCATCGGCCAGAGCCGGGTGGTGGACGTGAGCGGCGAGTTGCTCGCCGTCGCCGAGGACGGGCCGGCGATCCTCTACGCCGAACTCGACCCGGACCGGCCGCGTCGCAAGCACATCGTCAAGATCCCCGGCAAGTACGAGCTGGACCGCCTCGCCGACCGCCGCCCCGAGATGTACGGCCCGCTCTGCTCGCCCACGGCTCCGGGGGCGGCCGGGCGCCAGGACCGAGGACGCCGCCCATGAAGCAGTCGGCCGGCACGCTGCTCTACCGGGACGGGCCGGAGGGGCTGGAGGTGCTGCTCGTCCATCCGTCGGGAAGCTACAACCGCCACGCGCCGTGGGGCATCCCCAAGGGCGTTCCCGATAAACGGGACGGGGAAAGTCTGGAAGCGACGGCCCGACGCGAGACGCGAGAGGAAACCGGCGTCGAGGCGACCGGCCCGCTCGTGCCGCTGGGCGACATGATCTATAAGAAGAGTCATAAACAGGTGCATTGCTTCGCCGGCCCCGCTCCCGAGGGGGCTGCGCCGCGCGTCGCCTCGTGGGAGGTGGACCAGGCGCGGTTTCTGCCGATCGAGGAGGCGCGTCGGTTGATTCACCCCGACCAGGCGGTCTTCCTCGACCGGCTGGCGGAGCACCTGCGGCGGTAGGTCAGGAGTGGCGTGGGCAACGCCATTCGATCAGCATCCCTGTTTCCCGGAGGTTGGCGATGACGTTGTCGGAGTTCTACGACGAGGTGTCCCGGCGGGCGGACACGGAGAAGACCAAGATCACGGTGGCGGAAACCAAGCGCGTCCTGTCGGAGGCGTTCCAGGTACTGGTCGGTCTGGACGCGGCGGCGTGCGCGGAAATCCTCGCGAAGGGTTTGACAACGGCGAAGAAGAAAAAGAAGTAGCGACTCGTCGCAGCGGCTGCGTTTATCAGCCGCGAGCGCCAGTGAGCGGGGCGACCGTTCGCTGGCGCTCGCGGTTGGTCAGCGGCCGCCGCTGAGCGCCTGCAGGCGCTTGTTCGCCTCGTCGAGGCGCTTCGGGTCGGTTTCGTGGCTGATGATCTCGCGATACAGCTCGATGGCCCGCCCGCGGTCGAGCATCTGGCGGTCGTACAACCGGGCCGCCCGCAACCGAGCGTCCCCCGGGGCGGTCGGATTCCACTGAAACGCCCGCTCGAAGTAGAGGGCGGCCCGACGGAACTGCTTGTACGCCTTGCACTCGTAGATGTCGCCCAGGTTGTACGCCGCCTGGCCGATCTTGTCGCACTGCGGATACTGGGTGATCAGCTGCTGGAGCAGCAGTTCGGCCCGCCTCTGGTTGTCAATGTAATCCGTCCCGCTTCCCCGGTCCTTGTACTGCAGCGCGCGAGTGATCAGCTTGTTGGCCTCGGTGATGTTCTCCCGGGCCTGCAGCGTGGGCGGGGGCACGTCCAGTTCCAGCCGAAACGCCTGCTTCGGGATGCGGTGGTACTGGCGCAGTTCCTCCTCCGCCCATCGGGTCCGTTCCAGGTCGCCGGCGGTCATGTAGTGGGCGCGGAGCTGTTCCAGCATCCGCTGATACTCCCGCCTGGCGATGATGAGGCGCTCGACGAGTTCCAGGTCAGAGTTGTTGACTGCGTCCTTTTTCGCGTCCCCGCCCGAGGGCGGCGACTGGGCAGCCGAGGCGACGGCCAGGGCGAGGGTGAAGGTCAGGGCGGCAACGAGGTGAAACCGATGGATGGGCATGACATGGCTCTCCTGCAGCGTGAAGAGAGGGGTTAGGGGCTGGGGGCTTCAAGCCCACGGGCGGCTCGTGGGTTTGCCTGCCTTCTTTTCACACTGGCTTCCCTGCTTCTGGCCTCCGGCCCCTCCCTCAGCGTTCCCCGGACTGGGCCGGCCCGCTCGGAGCGTGGACCCGACCCTCGATCCGGCCGAAGATCATCCGGCCGGCGGGGGTCTGCAACACGCTGGTAACGGTGATGGCCACCTCCTGCCCAATGTGCGAGCGGCCCTGCTCCACCACCACCATCGTCCCATCATCCAGGTAGCCGACGCCTTGCCCGAACTGATCGCCCTGCTTGACGATGCGCACCGACAGGTGTTCGCCCGGCAGGGCCACGAGCTTCAGCGCGTTGGCCAGCTCGTTCAGGTTGATGACCTCGACCCCCTGGAGCTGGGCGATCTTGTTCAGGTTGAAGTCGTTCGTCACCACCCGCGCCCCGATCGCCTTGGCGAGGACGACGAGGCGTTCGTCCACCTTGTAGACCTCGCGCAGTTCGGGCAGGTTGGCCTCATGCATTTGCAACTCCACCTTCGGGTTGCCCTGCATCCGCTTGAGGATGTCCAGCCCGCGCCGGCCGCGGTTGCGCTTGATCTTGTCCGAACTGTCGGCGACGCTTTGTAACTCCTGCAATACGAACCGCGGGATTACCAGCTTTGTGTCGAGAATCCCCGTTTCACAAATATCGGCAATCCGGCCGTCAATAATTACACTGGTATCGAGGACCAGCGGGCGCACCCCCTTGACCTGCTTCTGGAACTCGACGTAAGGGATGATGAACCGGAACTCGTCCTTGGTTTGCAGCAGCGTGGAGATGGAGACGTAGCAGCATACGACCGTCACCAGCAGGCGGACGGCTCGGCCGACTTCCTCCTTGCGCAGGTCCGAAAACGGTGTGAGCCAGTCGGTGACCATCGGCTCCAGGGCGGCGGAGAAGAGGGTGCCCAGCAGCAGCCCCAGCAGCAGCCCAAAGTAGACAGCCGAGATGGTCGTGATCTGCTTGTTGCGGACCAGGACATCGGTCAGGAGCACCAGAACCCCGATGCCCAGGATGACGATGAATGCCTGGATGCCGTGGGCCACGTCCGGCGGCCGCTGGGCGCTGAAGTAATTGAAGGCGGCCCAGGCCATGCCGATGATGATGGCCCCGAAGCACCCGCGCAGGATCCAGACCAGCAGGTTGCTCGACTCGGTCGGCACCTGGAGGCGCTCGCGGAACCCCCGCCAACACCGCGTCAGCCAGGCCGGGAACATACGCTACCTCCGCCTTTCAGGACATCCCCGGCCTTTGCAGACCGAGCGCCACGGCTGCTGGGTGGGAAGCGCGGGCGCCCCGCGTCGGACGGTTCGGGGTCGCCTGAAAGACCCATTCATCCGGCAGCCCCAGCTGACCACTGAGGGTGAAGGAGCAACGATCCAGGACGCTCGGCCGGAGTGCCGGCTGGGGTGGGTAGGGGGCCGCCCGGGCGGACTACGCTCCCTGTCCGCGCTCCTCGGCGTTGCGGTGTCTCAGACGACACTGGCTAGCCGCTCTCATCTTACATAAGCGCCGACGGCTGGAACAGTCTGAGGAATTCGTCCTGGGCGAAGCGGTCAGTCATCCCGGCCAGGTAGTCGCAGACGGTCCGCTCCGCTCCAGCCTTCTCGACCCGGCGGAAGTAGCGCTCCGGGAGTTGCCGTGGGACGCGGCAGAACTCCTCGAACAGCAGGCGGAGCACGCGCTGCCCCTTGACTGACATGCGCACGACCCGGTGGTGGTTGTAAACGCGGCGGCGCAGGAATTCCTCCAGCCCGACCTTGAGCCGCTTCACCTCCGGCCCAGGGGCGGCGACCGGGCCGGGGGCGTGGCGTACGTCCTCGACCGACCGGACCCAGTGCTGTCGCAGGTGCTCGCGGGTGTGGTCCAGCAGGTCGATCACCTGCCAGTCGATCAGCGCGCGCAGGACGGTCGGAGAGAACTGCTCCGGGCCGGGCCGCTGGGCCGCCAGGACGCGCTCGACCGCCTGCTGCCAAAACGGCACTTCCATGAGGTCCGCCGGGGTGATGATGCCGGCATTCAGGGCGTCATCGACATCGTGCGTATCATACGCGAGGCTGTCGGCCGCATCGACCACCTGGGCCTCCAGCAGGGGCTGGCCGGGGCCGACGAGGTGCGCCACCTCCGGGGCATCGCGGCGCTTGCACTTGTGGGCCTGGGTCTCCAGCACCTCCCACGACAGGTTCAGGCCGGGGAAGTCGGCGTAGCGGTATTCGAGGACTTCCAGGATGCGCAGCGCGTGGCAGTTGTGGTCGAAGCCGCCGTGGTCGCGCATGCACTCGTCCAGCGCCTCCTCCCCGGCGTGGCCGAACGGCGGGTGGCCGAGGTCGTGGGCGAGGGCGAGCGCCTCAGTCAGATCCTCGTTCAGGCCGAGCTGGCGGGCGACGGTGCGGCTGATCTGGGCGACCTCGAGGGTGTGGGTGAGGCGCGTCCGGTGGTAGTCGTTTGTCTGGGTGAGGAGAACCTGCGTCTTGTACATCAGGCGGCGGAACGCGGTGCTGTGAACGATCCGGTCGCGGTCGCGCGTGTACGCGGTGCGAAAAGCGTGCGGCGCCTCGGGATGGCGGCGGCCACGACTGAGGCGGGTGTGCATGGCGTAGGGGGCGAGCAGGTCTTCCTCGCGAGTCAGCCAGTCGGGCGGCGTGAACGGAACGTCAGCCATGAAGGAGAAAGGGGTCAGGGGTCAGGGAAAGCCCACGGGTGGCGTCCCGTGGGGCAAATCTCCAGCACTTCACCCACGGGACGCGACCCGTGGGCTTTACAAGCCCTTCCTTGTCATCCTGCGCTGGGAGCAGCACCGTTCAGCCGCTGCGCGAGCAGCTCCCAGAGGGCGTCGAGCGACTGCACGATCACCTTGACGTCGGCCAGCACCGGCATGAAGTTGGTGTCGCCGTTCCAGCGCGGCACAATATGCCAGTGCAGGTGGCCGGGCAGGCCGGCGCCGGCGGCGCGGCCGAGGTTCAGGCCGATGTTGTAGCCGTCCGGCCGCATCAGCTCGCAGAGGACCGCGACCATGCGTGTCAAGGTCTGCTGGGTGTCGAGGATCTCGTCCGCGTCGAGTTCGTGGAGCCCGCCCTTGTGGGCGCGGGGGGCGATGAGCAGATGGCCGTTGTTGTAGGGGAAGCGGTTGAGAACCACGACACTGCGGGGCGTGCGCAGAGCGATCAGGTTGGCGCGGTCGTCGTCCTCGGCGAGGCCGCGGCAGATGAAGCACGGATCCTCGGCGGCCGGTGGGCTCGGTTTGGCGACGTAGGCGAGGCGCCACGGCGCCCACAGTTGCTCGTGCATGCTTCCCCTCGCTAAAATGAAGCCCTTCGCGCGGCGTGGTCGCGCGGGCTGGCGGATTCCTTTCAGTATAGGGTGCGCAAGATGGCGGGGCAGGCAAGGCAGCGGCCGGTGCGGCATCACCTTCTCGTGGCGTCCGCGGTGACGCTGGTCGGCGCGGCGGCGCTGTGGTGGGGACTGAGCCGGCGCGTCGATTGGGGTCCGCTGCTGGGCTGCTGGCTGGCGGCGGTGAACGTGACCGCGTTCGGATACTACGGCTACGACAAGGCGCGGGCGCAGTCGGCGTCGTCGCGGGTGCCGGAGGTGGTGCTGCACGGGCTGACGGCGGCCGGCGGGAGTCTCGGCGCCTACGCCGGGATGGAGCTGTTCCGCCACAAGACGGTCAAGGGGAAGTTCCGGATCCTCTTCTGGTGCATCGTGGCGCTGCAGGTGGCGCTGATCGCGCTGGCGATCAAGCGGGTGTGGTGGGGGTGAGGCTGTGACGAACACGGAATCGTCTCCCGGACCGCCGCGCCGCGTCATCGCCGACGTGCTGCTCCCCGCCCACTTTCTCCTCGGTCCGGGAATGATGCTGGAGTGGGAGTACCTCCCCGCGGAAGAGATCTCCTGGGAGATCTTCCAGGGCCGGCTGCTCGACCGCGCGCGCACACGCCAGACCCGTACCTTTGAGGCGTGGAACGGCTACGCGGTGGCGGGCGGCGCTCGCTCCGGCGAGCCGTTGCTGGCGGTGAAACTCGACGCGGCCGCCGGCCAGCTTCACGTCACGCGCGGCCTGCTCTCCCACGTCTGGGAGGGGTACGACTCCGGCGGCGGCGTCTTCCTCAGCCGTGAGACGACCCGCTGGGTCCGCGAACTCGTCGGCACCATCGACCTCGGCGGCTTCCCCGACGCCGACGCCCTGCGCGACGAGCTGGCCGGTCGGTTGTTCCAGGCGGTCGTGGGAACCAGCCGGCTGCCGCTCACGTCCGTCGAGGCGCCGCTGCCGGCGTTCTCGCTCGGCGAACTCGCGTACTTCCCCCGCCCCGGCATGTCGGAGCATGACTCGCCGATGCGTTCGTGGCGCGACCTGCTCGCCGGGGCCATGCGCGCGGGACTGGCGCGTGCCGAGCAGATCAAGCTGCTCGAAGTGCTGCTTCGCTCCACACCCGCCGACGACCTCACCGCGATGGCGGAATGCTTCGTCGCGCGCCTGAGAGAAATCGGCACCGGGCCGGAGGTGCTGCCGGGGCTGCTGCGCGGTCTGTTCAATGACGTATCGCTGTCACCGTGGACCGATTTTGTCGCGAAGACCCTGCGCTTCGTGGACCTGCTCGTTGAAGGCGGCCACCTGACCGTCGAGGCGCAGGCGGACTGCTTCGGGCACCTGCTGCGGCAGATCGGGCGGCATCTGACAGCCTATGATCTCGTGACCTTCCATCATTTCGGCGCCAACTACCCCGACGCGCTGCTGCTCGACGCGGTCCTCAAGGCGTACCTGCGCCTGATCGAGGAGCAGCCGGCGCTGTTCGAGGGGACGGCCGAGCGGCCGCGCCTCCGGCGGCGGGCGCTGCGGCAGGGCTGGCACCTGCGGCGTCGCTACGAGGGCCACCCGGTCCCCGACGCGCCGACCTCGCCCGGCGAAAGCGCCCGCGTGCTCCCCCCTCCTCATCGGCGCGTGCCGGAGGAACAGATCGCCATGCCGCACCGTCGCAAGCGGCGCCTGTATGATGGTGATCCGCTAACCGTTCACCTCGGCGAGCAGGGGCTGCGGGTGCTGCGCCGCAGTATCGAGGATCTGCACCACCCGGAGGAACTGGCCGAACTGGGCACCGCCGTCTTCATCGACCGACCTCTCGGCGTATTCAAGGCTCCAGTCGAGCCGGACCAGACGCCCTTATTCTCATACGAGGCGTTCAGCCGTTCCCTTGCCGAGCGCCGGTTGGTCCAGCTGGCAGCTGACGTAACGCGCCACGACAGCGGGGCGGCGCTGGACGCCGCACGACGCGGGCTGAATGAGGGGGCGATACGCGGGCTGACGCTCGACCGGGTGGGCAAGGAGGGCCGGCCGGTGGTGTCCCTTAACGACGTTCGCAAGACGGCCGCTGACTTCGTCCTCCTGCGCACCCTCCCCCGGGCGGTGCGCGAGTTTTTGCGGGAGTACGATTTCGCCGCCGTGCGCGAACGCCTGCCGCTCGACTACCTCGATGCCGACCGACCGGTGCTGATCGTGCGCGGGATCGCGCGCCCTGGCGGCCTGCCCGTGCTGGCCGTCCACGACGCGCAGTTACAGCTGCGGCTGGAACTGGAGATCGACGGGCGGGAAGGATACATCAGTCGCGGCGGAGTTGAATACGCCAAAGGGGGACTGCGAGTAGTGCGTGCCTGGGAGCCCGGCGAGAGCGGCAGGATGGTTGAACACGACCTTTCCAGCGAGGCCCTGGTTGTCCCGCCGTCCGCGCGTCGAAGCAATCGCCCGGGGCTGTAGGTCGGCGAAACGAATCCTCACGACGATCCGGCGTTCCACCTCACAGCAGAGGGTATCCCCTTGTCGAACCACCATGCTCCCGCCGCCGAACCGCTGCGGCGGACGCCGGGACTCAAGGCCGTAATCGGCGCCGGCGTGCTCGTCTACGTCGTGCTGTTCTTCGTCACCACGTTCACGCAGTCCGCCGCGGCGGAGGCGCGGGCAGCCGCCTACTTCAGCCGGCACGACATCGAGCGCGGCCTGCGCTACGCCTTCGAGCGTCGGCTGTTCTTCTGGTCCTCGACGGCGGTGCAGCTGCTCTTCCTTGGCGCCGTGGTCTTCTCCGGGTTCGGGCGCAGGCTGGCGGACTTCTGCGACCGGCTGGTGCCCGTCCCGCGCCCGGCCGGGGGTCAGACGCAACGCCTGCGCCACCGATTGTTCGACTGGCTGCACCGGCTGGCGGTCGTGGTCCTCGTCGGCGCGTTCTGCTTCCTGGCGGTCGAGTTGCTCGTCCTGCCGCTGCGCCTCGGGCGGCTGGCGAACGATCGAGCATGGGGGATGACGAATCGCGACGTGCTGTCCTGGCTGCGCGATTACGGGGTGGCGCTCGCCGTTACCGGCGGCCTCGGCGCCATCGCGCTGGCTGGCCTGTACGCCCTGATCCGGCTGTTCCCGCGCCGGTGGTGGCTGCTCGGAGCCCTGGGGAGCGTGGCGCTTGGGATCCTTTATGCGTTCATCCTCCCGGTGTGGATCAACCCGCTGTTCAACACCTTCACGCCGCTGAAGGATCCGTACCTGCGTGCCAGCGTGCGCACCCTCGCCGACCGCGCCGGGGTGCCGGTGCAGGAGGTGCTCGTCATGGACGCCTCGCGGCACGGCCGGCACACCAACGCCTACTTCACCGGGTTCGGCTCGACGCGGCGCATCGTCCTGTACGACACGCTGCCGAGCCTGCGGCCGCTCCCCCCCTACTCGCCAGCGGAGGCAGCGAGCGTTGTCGGCCTCCTGGCCGCTGCCGAGTTGCCAGCGGTGATGCGACCGGCCGTAGTCGGGCGGGTGCTGGGGTATCGGAGCGCAACGATCGACGAGGACGAGTCGATCCTGGCGCACGAGATTGGGCACTGGCAGCACAACCACATCGTCAAGGGCATCCTGCTGGCGGGCCTGGGTGGGTTCGTCGGGCTGTACCTCGTGGCGCGCCTCCTGACCTGGGCGGTTGGGCGGGCGCCGTTCGGGTTGCGGAGCCCGGCCGATCCGGCGGGGGTGCCGCTGCTGCTGCTGCTCTCGCTGGTGGGGGCGTGGGTGGCGTGGCCGGTGGAGAACGCAGTTAGCCGTCACTTCGAGTCCCAGGCGGACATGGCGGCGCTGAAACTGGCGAGCCGGCCCGAGGCGTTCATCGAGGCCGAGAAGCGCCTGGCGCGCGACAACCTCAGCAACGTCGCCCCGACGCCGTTCGCCGTCTGGCTGTTCGCGTCGCACCCGCCGACGGTGGAGCGCATCCGCATGGCCGAGGAGTGGCGGCGGAAGCGGGAGGCGGGACGCTAAACTCCCGCTCACCTGAATCCACTGAATCTCCCACGCAGGCATATGTCCGCGCGGCGAGCCGTCTACCCGGGAATCACCAGCTCGGCGTGCGACCCATCAGGCCACTCTCTTCCTCGTTCGCCCTCAGCCACCGAAGTAGAAGAACTCGTCCGAGGAGCGGAAGACCACGTCGATGAGGTCGAGCGGCAGCCCGCCGAGCGCCCAGGATGCATTCTCGCTCGGTCCGGACGCGCGCCGGAGGAGGTGCGCATACCGTTCGCCCATTTCCAGAACGCGGTGCTCGTGCGACATCAGTACCAGCCACGCGAGCCCCGTCCGTCCCGCCCGCGGTAGCACGTCCCGCAGGGCCAGCGTCAGATCCCCCTCCGACGCGGGCCGCCCGAGCAAATCTTCGTAAAGCCGCTGCGCAAAGGCGCCGTCGGTGCCCCCCGCGTGCAGGTAGTACTCGTCCGTCGCCAGCAGTTCCGCCAGCACATATTCCTGTGCGTTCGCCTGCAGGCGCGCCGCCCAGATCTGCTCCGCCTCCGGCGCCGGCGCGTGGCCAAGGTAGCGAGCGAACCAGCGGCGCACGACCTGCGCCCGGGCCGGCAGCGAGCGCTCGATGCCCTGAACGACCGCCTCCCGCCCCGCGCTGACGAGTACCTCACGCCAGAACGCCAGGTCGGCCGGCGCCGCCCTGAACTCCAGTGAGGTGTTGAACAGCGCCTGGATGAAGCTCGCCGCCGCGTCCACCGACGGGAAGCAATCCTCCAGGTTCTGGTAGGCGACGCGGAATGTCAGTTCGCCCAGGTAGCTTACCTCGACCGCACCCAGACCGATCACCGTCACCCGGTCGTGCATGACCGCGGCGCCCGACTGGTCGTGGACGAACAACCCGTCGTCGCCGGTGCCGCCGTCCAGGGTGAGCCGGTCGTAGGCGCTCCCCTCCGTCACCGCAACGTGAAAGGCGTCCTGGCCCGCGCCGCCATAGACGGTGGTCGGGGCGGTCTGGGCCTGGCCCTGAACGACGATCGTGTCGTCGCCCGGCCCGGTGATCAGGTCAACGCCGCGCGCGAAGCTCCCACCCGTCGCGCTGAAGAAGACCCGGAACGGGACGGTGGTTCCGGCGACCCCGTGCGCGTTCAGCCAGTACCGATCGGCGGGGCCGACCGCCGCGCTCACCACCAGGCGGTTCGCCCCGGTGCCCGCGTCAATCGTCAGCGGGGCGGCCAGGGTGTGCATGGACCCGCGCGACAGGTCGGGGTCGGAGGAGACAAGGATCGTGTCATCCCCACCGCCCGTCTGCACCAACGTCGGGGTGTCGCGCAACGTGCCTTGCACGAATACCGTGTCGTTGTCGTCGCCCAGGTGGAGGGTGACCCCATCCCCGAACGAACCGCCCGTCGCCCGGTAGGAGATACCGCCAGACATGGCATTCCCGCGAACGGCGTCGTGCGTCAGGGAGAGCACCCGGGGGCCGCCAGGAGCGGACAGATCCAGGGTGAGCGCATTTCGCCCCACACCGCCCTCAATGGTCAACGCAGTGTCACTCGGCCGGGTTTGGCGCACGGTGAGGCCGTCGTCGCCCCCGCCCAGGTCGAGGAGCAGTCCAGCCGCCGGAGCGCGGAAGCGGACGGCGGGGAACGTGCTACCCGTACCCGCGAACCGCAGCACGCCGGCCGCGTCGTCGTCATCCAGCGTGGCCCGATCGTTCCCGTCCGACAGGCGGACGGCGAGATCGGTCGGAGCGGTGCTCGCGAGGTCCACGCTCTCCAGTCCTGCGTACTCCACCCGCACGGTCGAGCCGTCGCGGCCGCGGAGCGCGAGCATGCCGCCGCCTGTCCCGGTGAGACTGAGGTCCGCGCGGTCAAGGCTTTCTCCGGCGACCAGCAACCGGGCGCGCCCACCCGGACCGCCGTCGAAACGGATTCTCCCGCCCACGGTGAAGAATCCGCCGAAGGCAAAGTCGAGTGTCAGGGTGGTCGGGCCGCCGTCGCCCGTGACGGCGTAGTCGGTGACCGCGGCCAGCGGGCGGGTGTCGAGGACGGCGCCGTCGCGCAGGAACTGCATGGACCCGCCGCTGCGGCGCAGGACCAGGGCGCCGGACCCGGTGAAGGACGCCGGACCGGCGGCTGCCAGCGTGACGTCATTGCCGTCCACGCCCGCGTAGCCGACGATACCCGCAAAGGTTCCATCGCTCACCTGCGCCTCTTCGGGGAGGCCGGCGTAGGTGCCGCCGTGGACGATGACCGTCCCGCCGGGGGCAACCTGGGCGACGGCGGTAGGCAGGGTGGCGAACGCGGTGTACCCAAACACCAGCCCACCGACCGGGGCCGCGACCGGGGCGGCTCCCGGCGCCGTTCCGGTCCAGTTGTCATCGACGTACACCACCGGCGGGGCTTCGACCGTCAGCACCACGTCATTCCCGTCCCCACCCGCGTACTCGATCCCGTAGCCGATGCCCCCAACGACCACCGAGTTGCCCTGGACAAAGGTGCCGCTCACCCCATCACCACCGCCGCTGTTGTTCCCGTCGTTGGCGACGATCGGAAACTGATCCCCGACGGCGGGCACGAAACCGGGTGCCCGGATAACGTCCAGTGTGGCGTTGTCGAGCGCGATGTTGCCGCTCACCGCGAGCTGGTCGTATAGCGGAACCGACGCCAACGAGTTGCCCGCGATCTCCACGATGAGCGTCGAGCCGCTCGCAAAGGTGGTGGTCCCGGTCCTCAGCACGCCGGGGCCGCTCCCCGGAGCGACGGCGCCGCCGGCCACGACCACGGGACGATTCACCATGCCGTTGCCGCCAAGTGTCGCGCCGGTCTTGACCGTGACGGCGGCCGAACTGGCAGCGAGCGCACCTGTTACCTCAAGGGTGCCCTCGTCGATGGCCGCTGGTCCGGTGAACGTGTTGCGCCCCGCCAGCGTAACGGCGTCCGCGGTGCTCTTGGTCAGGCCCACTTCCCCGCCCAGCCGCGCCGTCACCGTGCCGCCTTGGACGTCGAAGGTGCTGGTGCTGGTCAGCGTGCCACTCGTCCCAACGATGCTGCCGTTCGTCAGACGCACACCTGCCACCGTATCGTCGTGCGCGCCGATCCCGAGCGTCCCGCCCTTGACGTCGATCGCCGTGGCGTCGGCGATCGCGTCGGAGGCGCCGAGGCCGAACGTACCGCCGAGCAACGCGACCGTTCCGGTGCCGGCGTCGAGGGCCGCGACGGTCACGGTGTCCGCCTCGATGAGGAACTGATCCGCGCTGCCGCCGGTGCGGCCGGTCGTCAGGGTCACGGCAGCGAGACGCAGCGGCTTTGTCAGCGAGCCGATGCCCGTCGAGCCGACAGCGAGCGTCACCGCGCCGGCGGTCACGGCAGTTCCGGCCAGAGAGGCGCTGATACCGCCCGCGGCGCCGGTCATGAGGCTCGCGTCACCGCCGCCAGTGGCGAGGGAGCCAGCGGTGAAAGTGATGGCGCCGCCGGTCCGCAGATCCAGTGCGGTGGGGGCAGCTCGATCGATGGCGGCACTGACGGTGATGCCGCCGGCTCGCGCCACATCGCCGAGCACAATCCGCCCGGCGATGATGCGGTCGAGTTCCGCATCGGTCAGCCCCAGGACGCTGGACGAATCGGTGCCGCCGAGGTCGAGCACGGTGGTGCCGGTGGCCTGGCGCACCGTCACAGTGCCGCCGCCCGCGTTGACGGTTGCGGTGTCACTCACCATGAGGTTGTCGCCGCCCAGGGTGACGGCCGCGCCCGCCGTCGCGAGCGAAGCCCCGACCCCGAGAAGGAGGCGATCGACAGCGCGGAGGGCGATCGTTCCGGCACTGCTTGTCTGCACCGAGGCGCCCGGCCGGACCTCGACAGCAAGCGCGTCGATGGTCAGGTTGCTCCCGGCTGCCAGGATGAGCGCCGCGGGCGCGCTGTCGAGAGCAACCATCGCGAAGGCGGCGGCGGGACTGCCGACCGTCAGCCCGCGAGTGAAGTCCGGCAGTGCCTTGACGGTCAATGTGTCGGCCAGATGGCCGCGGTTCACAGCGAGGGAACCGCTTGCCGCCGGATTCGCGAACAGCGTGGTCGCGAAGGTGCCGTTGTCGCCGCGAAGCCGGGAAACGCCGTTCGCCGCCGTCCCGTCGTCCTCCAGGAATGCCGTGGTCGCCGCGGCGGGCAGGTTGAAGACGAGGGTGGCGACCGACATGCCGCGAACGTCCAGCGCCCGCTCGACTCCCGTGTAGCCGATGGTGACCGTCGGACTGATGCCGTCGTCGAGGAGCAGGTTTCCCGTGGTGGCGCCGGTCAAAGTGTGTGTGACGGTCGCGAAGCTGCCCCCGGTGACGGTGAGTCCGTCCCCCGGGCCGTCCGCAGTGTAGCTGACGTTTCGAGCGAACCGGCCGAGGCTGAGATCGACGGTGAGCGCATCGTCGCCGGTATGTGTATCGACGAGGATCTGCGGGCCGGCGACCGCCGCGAAGGGGACCGTGACCGTGTGCGCGTTATTCCCCGTTGCGCCGCTGATGGACGTGGCGAGGACGTTATTCGGGTCGGAGATGACGAAGCGGGCGTTGGTGGTGTCGGACTGAAAGGTGAGCGTGTCGTTGGTGTCGCCGCCGGCGGAGTCGGTTATCACGAGGTTGCCGCTCCCGTCGAGGCTGATGGTGGTTGTCGCCGTCGTGGGCGGGGTCGTGTCGATGCGGACTGTGTACTGCCCGGCCTCACCCTCCTGCTGGTCGCTGCGCACCTCGATGAAGTACGTGCCCGCATCGAGGGTGCGCGTCAGCGCGGCGGTGAAGGACGCCGCCGGGTCGTCCGTCGCGAGGAGGACGCCGTCGGCGTCGTACAGGCGCAGCTCGGCGTCGAGGTTGCCGGCGTAGGGATCGACGCCGACCGAAATCGCGGTACTCCCCGAGCCCTGGAAGCGAAAGTAGTCGCGGTCGGCGGCTGCGCCGCGGATGTTCGCGATGACGCCCGAGGCGGTGTAGGTGCCGTCCACGGCTGCCGGAACCGTCGCGGTTTCCGGTGTGTCGCCGTGGTCGTCGGCACGGAAGGTGAGCTTGCCCTGGAGGAGCGTCATGTCGTTCTGGATGGAGTTGGTCTCCGTCGTATCCCCGATCACCCACTTCTCGCGGTTGAGTCCCAGGTCGGGGTTGGCCAGGATGGCGTGCGGGACCACGGACCCTTGCCCGACGCCATTCGACGAGTACATCTCCAGCCCCAACGCGATGGCGAGTTGCTGCGAGGTCGTGTTGGCCTGCTCCAGCGCCGCAGCCACGATGCGCCCGGACAGACCGAGCTGTCCGCCCATGTAAGCGCCGAAACTCTCCGCGAACGTGAACGCGGTGTTGACCTGCGGGCCGGTGTAGCTGTTGAAGAAGGCGGCCCCAAGCGTACCGGCCGGTCGGCCGATGACGGCAGGGGCACTGCTTGTGATCACACCGCGAAACGCCTGGCCGTCGCCGAACGATCCGGGATCGACGGTCGTCACGTTGACCGCGAACGGGCTGAAGTCGTCGGCCGTCACCCGCCAGAGGTTCTGGATCGCCAACCGTTCGGCCGGCGTGAAGCGGGCGGCGTCTCCGTTGAAGTCGAACGGCGCCGCCGTGTACGTGCCCCAGGTGTCCGTCGCGCCGTGGCCGTTGCAGTCGAGGTAGAAGGTGTGGGTGGCGCCCGGGTAGCTGTCCAGCGCCGGGACGGCCGTCGTGTAATCGGGATCGGCAAGGATGCGCAACTCGTAGGAGCCGGTGGTGCCGGCGGCCCCGGTCGTGCGGACGGTGTACGTGCCCTCCGGGAGGTCCAGGTAGAGCGACGAGTCGGGACCGACCGCGCTGGCCTGGCTGGTTGCGGGGGGCGTGAAGCCCTTGAGGTCGTACCCGTTATCGTTGGTCCCCAGGCTCGTGCCGCTGGCGTCGAGCAGTTCCAGGACTGCGTCCAGCGTGGTGCTCAGACCCGTCTCGCGGGAGTCGATGTCGAGGAAAACGCCGCGTGGTCCCGTGAGGGTGAAGCGGTAGTAGTCCGCGTCGCCGGGGCCGCTGATGGCCGCCGCGATCCTGAGCCAGTCGGTGGCGTTCGTGTCAAGGACATCGCCGGTGACGATCGGAACCGCGTTGGCGGTCGCGAAGGTATCGTTCGGCTCGATCTCCGGGACAACGGACGGGGCGACACGCTCTTCCAGGGGGAGCAGCCACGGGACGAAGCGGCCCCGCCGCCGCGGGCGGAGCCGGTTGCCGATCGGGCAGAGCAGCGCGCACAACCAGCGTGGGGGGAACATGGGTCTCTCCGTTGACGGTCCACGCGCAGCGACGGCCCTCGATCAGACAGGAGCCAGGTGTCGGATCGTCCGAGGGGGCGCGTCCTGCTTCGGGGAGTTAACGGAGGTTGAGGATAGCAGGCGGTGCGGGGCGACGCACGCATTTTCTGAAGCGACTACCAGCCCCACCAGCCCGAAGCGCCAGCGACGGGTGCCACAAACGCTCGTCGCTGGCGCTTCGGGCTGGTAGGCTGCTCACTCTCCCGGGATCGGGGTGAGACCCCAGATGTCCTGGGCGTACTCCCGGATCGTGCGGTCGCTGGAGAACTTGCCCATCCGGGCCACGTTCAGGATCGCCTTGCGCGCCCATGTCGGCCGGTCGGCGTAGGTCTGCGACGCCTGCCGCTGGGCCTCGATGTACGGATCCAGGTCGGCCAGATGGAAGTACTCCTCGTTCGGAGCCAGCAGGCGGTCGTAGATCCAGCGGAACAGACCGCGCTCGCGCGGACAGAACAGATCCGAGCGCACCGCGTCCATGACGCGCCGGACGGCCGGACTGCGGCGGTAGTACTCGCCCGGGTTGTACGACCCCTGCCGCTTCAGCCGCTGCACGTCGTCCGCCTTCAGCCCGAAGATGAAGATGTTCTCCGCCCCGGCCTCCTCCATGATCTCGATGTTTGCGCCGTCGAGCGTGCCGATCGTCAGCGCGCCGTTCATGGCGAACTTCATGTTCCCGGTCCCGGATGCCTCCTTCCCGGCCGTCGAGATCTGCTCGCTCAGGTCGGCGGCCGGGATGATGACCTCCGCCAGGGAGACACGGTAGTCCGGCACGAAGACGACCTTCAGCCAGTCCTTCGCCCGGGCGTCATTGTTGACGATGCGGCCAACGTTGTTGATCAGCTTGATGATCTGCTTGGCCGCCCAGTACCCCGGCGCCGCCTTGCCGCCAAAGACATACGTCTTCGGCTGCGCCGGCACCTTCCCGTCCTCCGCCAGGCACAGATACTCGTGGATGATCTGCAGGACGTTGAGAAGTTGCCGCTTGTACTCGTGGATGCGCTTGACCTGGATGTCGAACAGCGAGTCGGGATCGACCAGTACCCACGCCGTGTCCTTGATGACGCGCGCCAGCCTCTCCTTGTTGGCGCGCTTG
>JADLBT010000508.1 GCA_020847555.1 Gemmataceae bacterium | reverse complement strand
TAGGCTCGGGTCGGTCGTCAGCGTCCACCCGCGTTCCGGCGCCGTCGGCGCGTCGGCCGGCGCCGCCGTGAGCGACACGGTTTCCGGCAGCGCGGTCGGCAGCGTCGGCGGCCCGGCGCAGAAGGGCACCAGGGCGGCGGCCGCCTCGCCCGGCGTCTGGTAGCGGTCGGCCGGGCGCCGGGCCATCATGCGCCGCAGCACCGCGCTCAGGGCCGGCGGCACGTCCGGCCGCGCCGCCTCGACGGCGTCCGGGTCGGCGTGCTGGTGCCACAGCAGCTTCTGCGTCAGCGAGCCCTCGGTCGGGAACGGCGGCCGGCCCGTCAGCAGGAAGTACAGCGTGCAGCCGAGGCTGTAGATGTCGGCACGAATATCGACCGCCCGCGGGTCCAGCGCCTGCTCGGGCGCCAGGTAGTCCGGCGTGCCCATCACCACACCGCTCTGCGTCAGCTCGGCGCCCGACGGTCCCGGCACGGCGAACGGCCGGGCCAGGCCGAGGTCGAGGAGCTTGACGACGCCGTCGCTGGCGAGCAGCAGGTTGGACGGCTTGACGTCGCGATGCACCAGGCCGCGCTCGTGGGCGTGCTGCAGCCCCAGCGCTGCCTGCCGCGCCGCTGCGCAGGCTTGCGGCACCGCCAGCGGCCCCTGCTGCCGCACCAGACGCCCCAGGTCCACCCCTGCGACGTACTCCATCACCAGGAAATGCCGCTCGCCCACCTGCCCGGCGTCGTGCGCCATCACGATGTTCGGGTGCGCCAGCTGGCCGGCGGCCTGGATCTCGCGGCGAAACCGCTGCACCGCCGCGCCGCTGTCGAGCTGCTCCTTGCGGATCAGCTTGAGGGCCACCACCCGGTTCATCACCCGGTGGCGGGCCTTGAAGACCTGGCCCATGCCGCCCTCGCCCACCCCCTCCAGCAGGACGTAGGGCCCCAGCAGCATCTCCTCGACACGGCCCTGCATGAGGCGGTTGACCTGGTAGGGAGTCAGCCAGCCGCGCTGCACCAGCTCCCTTGCGAGCGCGCGCGGATCGGGGAAGGCCGCCTGCAGGCCGTCCAGCGCGGCGCGCTGCTCGGGCTCGAGGAGGCCGCCGTCCAGGAGCAGCCGAACCAGGTCATCGACTGAGGCGGGGGGCACGGTGACACTCCAGCAGCGGGGGCGTGATGAGGCGACAACACTGACACCGATTCTATCTGGTTCGTCCGCACCACGCCAGTTAACTCCCGCGCCCAGGCCTGACGCCACTGGGCTCGCGCAACCTCCGCGGCGACCGGCACCTCTGCCTTGACGGCTTGCGGGGCGGCAAACTAGGATGAGGATGTTTTACGCCCCACCGCAACGGCCAGCAGCAACCCACGGACGGCCCCGCACCTTCGACGCGGGCCAGGTCAACCTGGAAGTGAGCGAGGAGCAGATGGGTTACCAGCATACGTTCCAGCGGCACAAAACCCGCGCGGTGCGGGTCGGCGACAAGGTCGTCGGCGGCGACAACCCGATCTGGGTGCAGTCGATGACCACCACCGATACCTACGATCTCGACGGCACCGTCGCGGAGATCCTCCGCCTGGAGAAGGCCGGGTGTGAGATCGTTCGCGTCACCGTTCCCAAGGCGCAGGACGCGGCCGTTCTCGGCGCGATCCGCCAGCGCATCCACATCCCGCTCATCTGCGACATCCACTTCGACTACAGGATGGCGCTGGCGGCGCTGGATCACCCGATCGACAAGATCCGCATCAACCCGGGCAACATCGGCGGGTACGACCGCTATCGTCAGGTGATCCGCAAGGCGAAGGCGCGCGGCCTGCCGATGCGCATCGGCGTCAACGCCGGCAGCCTGGAGCGCGAGTTGGTCGAGAAGCACGGCTTCCCGTGCCCGCCCGCAATGGTCGAGAGCGCGCTGCGTTACATCGAAATTGCCGAGTCCGAGGGGTATCACGACCTGATCGTCTCGCTCAAGTCGAGCGATGTGCTGACGGCCGTCGAGGCGTACCGGCTGTACGCGAAGCAGGCCGACTACCCGACGCACATCGGCATCACCGAGGCCGGCAAGCCGCCCTACGCGGTCACCAAGTCGGCATGCGGGCTGGCGCCGATCCTGCTCGACGGCATCGGCGACACGATCCGCATCAGCCTGCTCGGCGACCCGGTGCCGGAAATCGCGGCCGCGTTCGACATCCTCCAGGCGACGCAGCGGCGTGTCCGCAAGCCGGAGTTGATCGCCTGCCCGACGTGCGGCCGGCTGGAGATCGACCTGGAAGGAATCATCGCTCAGCTGGAGAAGCGCCTGGAGGGCCGCACCACGGCGGTCAAGGTGAGCGTCCTCGGCTGCGTCGTGAACGGGCCGGGCGAGGCGCGCGAGGCGGACATCGGCATCGCCGCCGGCAAGGGCAAGGGCGTCATCTTCCGCCGCGGCGAGATCGTCCGCCACGTCCTCGAAAGCGAGATGGTCGAGGCACTCCTGGAGGAAATCGACTCCTGGGAGAAGGAAGAGGCCGCCCGCGGTCCGAAACTACCCGAGGCCGCGCTCGGCGAAGGCCGGACGCGGCTCCCCATTCTGAGTTAGGGGCGACCGTCCGAGCCGGAAGCGTCAGCGACGGCTGAGACAGGATCCGTTGCTGACGCTTCCGGCTCGGATGGTCGCCCCCGACCCCTGACCCCTCATTTCACCATGCCAATCCGCTTCAAGTGCCCCAACCCGGAGTGTCGCAAGAGCCTGGCGGTCAAGGAGCAGTTCGCCGGCAAGCGGGTGGCGTGTCCGGCGTGCAAGAAGCCGGTGAAGGTGCCCGCGCCGGTGAGCGCCCCCGCCGACGTGGAGGACGTCGCGGCCGCCGCCTTCGCCGACGACGGCCCGACCAGGCAGCAGGCCGCGGCGTCGCCGCAAGCGCACACCATCGACTTCACCTGCGACTACTGCGACGCGGAGCTGCACCTGCCGGCCACCGAATCGGGCAAGCAGATCCCTTGCCCCTCCTGCAAACGCATCATCAAGGTGCCGGTCCTCAAGCAGGAGAAGAAGGACTGGCGCGACGTCGATAAGAAGGGGCCGGCCTTCGCGAAGCAGGACGCGCCCGCGCGGCCCCTCGGCGCCTGGGATGACACTCGCCAGCGGGCCAACCGGCAGGACTGGGAAGACGAAGGTCTTGTCGAGGCGCAGGAGGAGCCGGTGCCGCTGCCGGACCGCATCCGCCGCTACGCCCTGTACGCCTCCATCCCGATCGGGTTGCTCGTCCTCTGGTGGGCGTACAGCAACTTCCTGAGCAGCAGCGCCCAGCAGCGGGCTCTCGCGGCGGCCCTGGCGGGCGCCGAGGGGGGAAAGGTGCGGCCCGCGCTTGCGGGCGAGATCCACCGCGGCGCCGGCGAGTTCTACCTCCGGACGGACAGGGGAGAGGCGGCGAAGGAAGCATATGCGAAGGCCCGCAGCAACTTCTCGCAGGAAAAGGCCGGCAGCTTCGAGCGTGACGTCCTGCTGGCCGGACTGGCGCTGAGCCAGACGGGCCTGGGGGGCAAGGGTGACGAAATCCTCGGCGGCGCCGCCAGGGCGCGCCTGGAGTGGGACGAGGCGGCCACGGAAATTCGCCAGACGCTGCAGGCGATGAGTTCCGCCGAGGCCCGCGCCGCGGCGATGCGTGCGGTCGCTCGGCAGCTGGCGCAGAAGGGCGAGCGCGGCCGGGCGATCGGGCTGGCCAAGGCGCTCAGCGCCTCCGTCAAGGGCGGCGAAAAGGACGGCGGCTTCGGCCGGGGACTCCTGGCGGCTCAGCTCGTCTCCCTGCTGCTCGCCGACGGCAAGGAGGACGACGCGAAGGAGCAGCTCAAGGCTCTGAAGGAGGAGGGCGAGAGCGAGGGGTACTACAACCGCCTGGCCCACGCGGCGGGTCTGGCGCTGAAGGGCGAGTACCCGCAGGCGCGCGAGAAGGCCGGGCGCCCGGGCCACCCCGTGCAGCGCCTGGACGCACTGCTCGCCGTCGCGGCCGTCGCGCTGGAGAGCGACCGGACGGACGAGGCGGCGACGACCCTCAAGGCAGCGTTCGACGCGGCCGCCGCGGTGAAGAAGGCGGGCCAGAAACTGACTCCCTTCCAGCTCTACGACCTGACTCGCCTCGCCGCCCACGCTGGCGAGGACACCCAGGCGAAGGAATGCGCCGGGGCGCTCACCGACAAGGCCATCCGCGCCTGCGCCAACCTGGAGCGGCTGCGCGCGGAACTGAAAAAGGGCGCCGGGACGGCCATCGACCGTAAGCGGGTGGACGAGTTGATCGAGGACAGGGGCACGGCCGCCTATGCCCTGGGCGTGGAAGCGATCGCCCGCCACAACACGCGCCTCGGCTCACGCACGCAGGTGCTGGAGACAGTCGAGAACGCTGACGAGCCGGTGCGCCCCTTCATCCAGCTGGGCGTGGCACTGGGCGAGCAGGACCGCGGCAAGTAATCGTTGCTGTCGCGGCCGCGGGTGTTATGCTGGAGGTATCGCTCGCACGCGAGGCCGCAATGGCCCGAGGACTCGCAACCCGGTGGCGGACGGACGCAGCGCGATGGAAGTGAAACTCCTTGCGATCGAGGGCGCTCGCGGGATCCAGACGATCCGACTCCAGACCCCCGAGACGGTGGTCGGCCGACAGAAGGGGTGCGGGCTGCGTATCCCCTCGGCGACAGTGAGCCGGCGTCACTGCCTGCTCCGCATCCAGGCCGACGGCCTGACCGTCGAGGATCTGGGCAGCGCCAACGGCTCGTTCGTCAACGGCGCCCGCGTGACTGGCGTGCAGTCGATCCGCAACGGCGACGAGTTGCAGATCGGGCCGGTGACGTTCCGCGTCGAGTTCTCCGCCCGGGGGCGCGCAAGCGACCGGCATCCGCCCCCGCTCCCGGTCGAGCCGGCCCCGCTGTCTGCCGACCCGATGCCGCTCGTCTCCCCGTCCGAGTTTGTTGAGGCCGTCCCGCTGGACGGCGCGGCCGCCGGCGGGGAATTCGTGGAGGCCATCCCCCTCGGCGATCCCGTCACCGGAGCCATCTCCGACACCGTTCGGACGACGACCGAGCCCCAGCCCGCGCCCGAAGCCGGCGAGCCGGCCAACGAGCCCCTCGCCGAGGATTTTTCCTGGGAGCTGCCGGAGGGGCAGGATCTGAACGATATTCTGTCGCGCCTCGAAGGCAAGTGAATTGCTGCCTACCTGCGCTGCGCACCAGCCCGGCGCTGATGCTCCGGACTGGCGCATAGCGCGGAGAATCGCCAAACGGACCCAGGCGCTTCGGCATTACTTGCTCTTCTTCTCGACACGCTCGAAGTGCAGGAAGTAATTCTCCTTCAACAGCTTCTCCTCGCCGACCTGCCGAAAGCCGCTCTCGGTCACCTCGCGGGCGAACACCTCCTGGCCCGCGCGGACGTGGTTCATGATCCACTCCCTCGTCACGCCCTTGATGCGCTTGAAGTCGATCAGCACCAACCGGCCGCCGGGCTTCAGCGCCCGATGGATCGACGCCATCGTCTTCACCGGGAACTCGAAGTGGTGGTAGACATCGCAGATGAACGCCAGGTCCACCGACGCGGGCGGCAACTCGGCCGACGTCGGGGTGCAGACCACCCCGACCACATTCTTCAGTCCCTGCTTCTGGGCCGTCTTCTCGATGTGGGTCACGAACTGCCGGGCGATGTCCACCGCGTACACCTTCCCCTTTGGCCCGACGGCCTGGGCGAACGGCTGCGCGAACAGGCCGGTCCCGGCTCCGATGTCGGCGACGGTCATCCCCGGCTTCAGCTTGCAGGCGGCGACGATCTCCTTGCGCTTCGCGAAGACCTCGCGGCTCTCGACCTCGAACTTACCGAGGTATTCCTTGACGTTCGGGTTCTCGAACTGCTTGTTGATCCCCGGGCGGACACTCTTCTCCTGGCCAACGCCAGGCAGCACGTTGACCGCGACGATCAGACCGATTGCCGCCAGCACGGCGCAGCGCAGCTGCTTCACGGTAGTCCCTCCTGTCTCGGGTTGGTTCGGGCGGCGCGGACTGCCCCTTTACTCGAGCCCCTCGCGAATGCCGGTGTCCGCCTCCCCTTCTCCCTGTTCGTCTGCATCCGCCTCTGACTCTTCCTCGGCGGCGCTCTGCTCGCGGTCGGCGATGAACCGCCGCGCCTGCTCCGCCTGGTCCTCCGGCACCTGGATCTTGACGCTGACGCCCATCAGGCCGGAGAGGGCGGCCTGGTCCTCCTGCTCCAAAAAACACCGGATCCCTTCCGCTTCCAGCGCGTTCTTGATGATCTCCGCCTTGACCGGGTTCCCCACCGCGGCAACCGTCACCAGGTTCTCGTGCGCCATCGTTAGCACCTCTCCTGTCGGACCAGGATGCATCGGGAACGGGTCAGATGTCTGCTGGGCTCGCCGGGTCGGTCGAAGTTTCTGGGCTTACCGGATCAGCAATACGGGGCAGGGGGCGAACAGGCTTACCTTGTAGCTGAGGCTGCCCAGGCCGGTGGCCGGGTGAGCCGGATCCAGGACGGGCGCGGTCAGCAGGATCAGGTCCACCTGCTGCTCGGTCGCATAGCGCACCACGTCCGGGCCGCGGTGACCGTAAAGGATCTCCGCTCGCCAGGGGAGCCCGCGCTGTGCGAAAACGGCACCCAGGCGGTCCAGGTGGGCTCGTCCCGCACACTCCAGGCGCTGGTAGAACGGCCTCTCCTCCTCGACGGACAGGCCGGGAATCAATTCGATGATGTGCAGGAGCGTCACCTCGCCCTCGTCTCGGTCGGCCAGATCTGCGGCCGCGTCGAGGGCGCGCTGATGCTTGTCGGACAGATCCACCGGCATCAGGATTTTGCGGAACATGACGCCTCGTCCCTTTCCCGCGCGGCTTTCGTCCCGGCCCGCCGGTTCCGGGCGCGAACCCGGGGGCCTCGTCAGACTCTTCTGTAATATGGAGTGAAGCGAACGCAAACCACATGCCACGGTGCGGGCGGTGGTGCCTGGCGGCGAAGGGGCCGGCCCGCCCAGATCAGGCATTTTTACGGATTCCGTGCCGCGCACCGCGGTCTAATAATATCACAGAGGTGCTAAGCGGGTTAGCCCCTCCCCCCAACCCCGTGCCTGCGACCGAACAGCAGCATCGCCGGACGGGTGGTTTGGACGAATTCCCGCGCACGTCCGGATTCTTCACGAGAGTCGGTTTGTTGAATCGTCCGGCGCCCCTGACCCTCTAACCTGCTGGCTCCCGAAACGATTTATACCCGGCCTCACATCGACTTTCGGACATTCCCCAGGCTGCTCTTGCCGGACACGTCGCTGGTCGGACCATGCGGCCGCACCT
>JADLBT010000507.1 GCA_020847555.1 Gemmataceae bacterium | reverse complement strand
TAAGACGAGGAGGGCCGTCTGTTATCATACCCGCGCAGGTCTGAGCAAGGGAGGTGGTGTGCCACCAGAGGTGCCTTGAAAGCCCACCGGCCACGGTCGGTGGGCGTGGCCGACCGGGATCAGTCCTGCGCTTTTTTCGCCTTCTTCGGTTTCTTCTTCCGGATCCCCATCATCTCCTCGTATGCTTCGCGCTCTTTCGTCAGGAGGCTCTTTCCTCCGCCGCCCCGCTGTCGCGGGGCGCGCAAGAACTTGAAGTAGAAAATGGTGCTGGCGATGACGAGCAGGACGAGCGTGAGAATGGCGATGCCGAACCCGAGCGCCGCCCCCTTCGCCGCCGCGTCGGTGATCCCGCCCACGGGGACCATGTTTTCCACGTCGGTATATGCCAGGAGCGGGAACATTGAGCGATCTCCCTCGTCTCGTTATGGCGGGTAACGGTCGCGGCCGTGCAATTATCCCATTTACGGACCGTCAATTCAAGAACAATTCGCCGGGGCGGCGGGGCGCGGGCGCCGCCGAAGCACGCAGGCGCGGAGAGCCTCCCCCTCCCTGCGCAGGGGAGGGGGTCGGGAGGAGAGGTCTTTCCCACAGACGCCAGGGGACGGACAACCCGCCCGCGCTCGCCTCGGCGAGCCGGTCGCACGGGGTAGGGGTCGTACCTTCGTTACAGGATTGTTACCGGAAGCGGGTGCGATTCCGTGCGGAACATTGTCGCAAGTCCAGTTTGTGAAAGCAATAACCGAGACACAGCAGCGTCTGTAACAGCGTTCACTCTTCCTCAATCCTCCCCCGCGCGGCCGTCGTCTAAACGGGTGAAGCGATCGTGAGCCGCCCGGGGGGCGGAGCGGCCGGCCGCAGGAGGGCGTCTGCGGCGTCATCCCACCCCCGGCGCCTCTCCATTGAAAGGGGTTCCCCATGCGACGCCTGTTATCCGTTGTGCTGCTGCTCGCCGCGGCGGCGCCCGCCCAGGCCCGCGGCCTGCTCATCCCGACTGAGAAGAAGGTGCCGCCGCTGGCCATGCTCAACCACCACGTCACCGTCGCCGTCGAGGACCAGGTGGCGATCACGCGGGTGGAGCAGACCTTCCGCAATCACACCGACCGCCAGCTCGAAGCGAGCTACGTCTTCCCCGTCCCGAAGGGCGCGACCGTGCGCAAGTTCACCATGTGGGTGGACGGCAAGCAGATCCCCGGCGAACTGGTCGAGGCGGACAAGGCGCGCAAGATCTACACCGACATTGTTCGCCGTACTCAGGATCCGGGCCTGCTGGAGTACCTGGGCAATAACCTGCTGCGGCTGCGCGTCTTTCCCGTCCCGCCGCGCGGCGACCAGAAGATCGCGCTGAGCTACACGTCCGTCGCCCCCAGCGAGAACGGCGTCATCGAGTACGTCTACCCGCTCAGGACGGACGGCAAGGCCGTCCAGACGCTGGAGAAGTTCAGCCTGCGCGTCGCTCTCAGATCGCAGCACGCCCTGACCAACATCTACAGCCCGACCCACGCCGTCACGATGACCCGACCGAGCGACCGGCAGGCGGTCGTCACGTTCGCGAAGGAGCAGGCGCTGCTCGACCGCGACTTCCAGCTCTACTACAAGGCCGGCGGCAAGGACGTGGGCCTGACCGCCCTCTCCCACCGGCCGGTGAGCGACGTGCCGGGGTACTTCCTGCTGCTGATCTCGCCGCGGGCCGAGCTGTCGAAGTCGCAGCAGGTGCCGCGCGACATGGTGTTCGTTCTCGACACGTCCGGCTCGATGCGCGGCAAGCGCATGGACCAGGCGCGCAACGCGCTGACGTACTGCCTGCGCAATCTCGGCGAGAAGGATCGGTTCAACATCATTAACTTTGCCACCACCGTCAACAAATACGCCGAGAACCTGCTCCCCGCGACGCAGGACCAGCTGGCCCAGGCGCGTAAGTGGGTCGAGGGTCTGGAGGCGACCGGCGGCACCGCCATCAACGACGCGCTGCTCGCCGCCCTGGCGATGCGCGGCGCCGACACCAGCCGGACGTTTACCGTCGTCTTCTTCACCGACGGCCGGCCGACCATCGGCGAGACGAACCCCGAGAAGATCCTCAAGAACGTCACCGGCAAGAACAGCGCCAACACGCGCATCTTCACCTTCGGCGTCGGCGACGACGTCAACGCCACCATGCTCGACGCGCTGGCCGAGCAAAGCCGGGCCCTGGCGTCCTACGTCCGCGAGAGCGAGGACATCGAGCACAAGGTCAGCAGCCTGTACGGCAAGATCAGCAACCCAGTGCTGGCGAACCTGAAGCTGGCGGTCGGCGACAACGTCAAGCTGGCGGAGGTCTACCCGCCGCAGCTGCCGGATCTGTTCCACGGCAGCCAGCTCGTCGTCCTCGGCCGCTACACCGGCCACGGCCACGCGGCGGTCAAGCTGACGGGCACGGTCGGCAAGGACGCGAAGGAATTCGTTTACGAGGTGAACTTCCCCGAGCGCGCCGACGACGGGCGGATGTTCGTCGAGGATCTGTGGGCGCGCCGCAAGGTCGGCTACCTGCTCGACCAGATCCGCGCCAACGGGGAGAAGAAGGAGCTGGTCGATGAGGTCGTCGTCCTGGCCAAGCGGTACGGCATCACGACGCCGTACACGAGTTACCTGATCGTGCCGGACGCCGCCGTTCCGGTCGCCGGCGCCCCGCGGCCCGACGGCAAGCCGGACGTGCGCTTCCACCTCGGCCCGACCACCTCGGCGACCCCGCCGCCCGGCCTGAAGATGCCTGGCTCCGCCAAAACGGTCAGCGTGGACGACTACGCCCGTCGGGTACAGAAGCAGGCCGGCGAAGGAGGCCAGGCGCGGTTCGGCTACACGCAGCGGGAGCTGGAGAAGCTGCCCGCCGGCTACGCCGACACGAACCTGTACCTGCGCAGGTTGCAGGAAACGCGCGACCGCTGGAACGCCCACAACCAGGCGAACCTGTACCTGAAGCAAGGCGACAAGGCGCAGGTGCAGGCCGGCAAGCTGGGAGTGGATCTGTCGTGCGAGTCGGACAACCTGCGGCGGCAGGAGCGGCTGTCCCAGTCGGCGGTGCGCAGCATCGGGTCGCGCAACGCTCTGGAGATCGGCGGCGTCTGGATCGACGAGGCCTTCGACGCGAAGATGAAGTCCGTCGCCGTCAAGGCGCAGAGTAACGCCTACTTCCGCATCCTGGAGCGGCACCCGACCGCGCGGCAGGTGTTCCAGCTCGGCAATCACCTCGTCTGGGTGGCGCCGAGCGGCACCGCCCTGGTGATCGACGCGAGTAACGGCCGGGACGAGCTGTCCGACGCTGAGATCGACGCCCTGTTCCAGCCCAGGAAGAAGTAGTCCGGGCGGAGGCATTTACCAGCCGCGAGCGCGCGTGGGGCTAACCGCTCGCTGGCGCTCGCGGCTGGTAAGGAGCCCAGCTGCAACCGACCGCGAGCGCAAGTTCAAGGAGGATGGTGTGCAAAGGGCTGTGGCAAACCCACGGGTGGCGTCCCGTGGATCGCGTCCCCAGCGCTTCCCCCGCGAGGCGCTACCCGTGGGCTTGCCACCAATCCTTTGCGCCTCGCCGCGCTGGAGATCCGGCTCCCGTCTCGATGAAGGCGTGGCCGCTCGAAGTACCTACTTCTTGTCGGGCTCGCCACGCTGTAGTTTGAACCCCAGCAGGCGCGCGAGGCGGCGACAACGGGAAGAGGCGTACCACCGCTGGCGGGCGGCATCTCGAGTCCGGCGGGGGCGAGTGGCGTCCATGAGTGCGACCTCCTTTCGTTTTCCTACGAGAATCGTACTCTCTCTTTACAGGGCGGTCAAACTCGGTAGAACTTGCGCGACAAACGGGACGCGGCCCGCATCACTCGTCCCAGGCGGGCCTTTCACAAGAATTTGCGGCATTGTTGCGATCGGCTGAGGCCGGGCCGTTTCTCGAAAGAGTGTCCCGGTCTGATGGACATCTGGGCGCGGAACTCGCCGAGGCTGGCTGGGGAGGGTGGGGCATGGCGCGGCTACTGGAGTTCTACCGGGGAGATGGGACCGACACGGAGAATCGCCGGCT
>JADLBT010000506.1 GCA_020847555.1 Gemmataceae bacterium | reverse complement strand
GCGAACGCCAGCCATAACTTGTGCTTGTGTGCTAACTATTTATCGAGTTTCATACGGGGTTGACCTCTTGGGGGGTATGCGGGGTCGTCCCTCCGCTCCGGGTGGCCACCCGGGGCGGAACGGTCACGGCGACAGCATCAGGCCGGGGGCGCGGTCGTTTCCTGAGCCGGGTCCGCGGTCGGGGTGGTCCCGTCGGGGGTCAGCGGCTCTTCCCAGAGGAAGAAGATGACGAACTCGGTCCGGGGGACTGGCGGTTGCGGCGGTGGGACCACCTGCCCGCCAGGACCGGCCTCCGCGCCGGGCGGGGGCGGCACGGGCACGCCTCCCATCGGCCGCCCGCCCGGACCGGGGCCTTCCCCGCCGGGGCCGATACCGCCGCCCAGGCCCGCACTGGCGACCTCGCCCAGGGGCTTCCAGGCGCTGCGGTCCGGACCGGCCGGCTTGACTTCCCCGGTGGTGCCCTCGCCGCCCATCGGGTCGGACCCCATCGGGCTGCCACTGCCCATCGGCCGGCCCCCCGGGAGGCCGCCTTCCGGACCCTTGCCGGCCAGGGTGCCCGCGATCGCGGCGGGCAGGAGACTGGTCTGGATCGACCGGAACGCCCCGGGCATAGGCGCCTTGTCCAGCTCGTACTTGTACAGGAACACGTACTTGACCCGTTCGCGCACCTGCTTCTGCATCGCCTCCGTCAGCACCGGCTTGAGGCCCGCCCCGTCGGGGTTGGCCAGGTTCTCGACGAGCGTGTCGATGATGAATCGTTCGCCCTGGTAGCCCTGCTTCACCCCGCCCCGGTGGTAGGTGTAGCCGCGAATCTCTACCAGCCACCCGACCTTGGGCAGCTTCGTGTCCCCGTCCTTGATTTGCTTCGCCTCACCCAGGCGCATCCCGTAGAGCAGATGTTTGTCCTTTTTGAGCTTCTCCCAGAACGGCGTCAGGTCGTCGGCGTACAGGGAGGTAATGGCCTCGACGTTGAGCTGAACGAGGTTCTCCTTGATCGCCTTGTCGGTCTTGGCCTCGTCGGCCCCGGCCGCGCCGTCGGTGGGTCCGGCGGCGCGGCGTGCGCGGGCGTCGGCCAGCGCCTTCTCCCCGGTGTTGGGAGCCTTGAAGTACTTCGTGTAGGCATCGACCTGCTGCATCGTTCGCCGCGTCAGCCGCTGGCCGTCCGGCCGGGGCAGGCACTCGCCGATGTACTGGTAGAGCAGGTTCCAGTTGAACCGCTCGTGAACGCCCGCGGCGATGCGCAGAACGGTCTGGTGGCTGGCCTTCGCCTCGTCCTCCGCCTTCTGCCACTCGCCGCGGTAGCCGTTCGCCTCGGCGACGACGGTCTTGCCCTTCTTGAGCGCTTCCTCGACGGCCTCGTTGTTCCAGGCCGCGTGCTGCCGAGCCCGACCGAACGCCAGCCCGGCCACGCCCAGGAGCAGGACTGCGGCAGCGATCGCCGCCCACGGCTTCTTCGCCCGGATCAGCCGCTCGGTCCGAATCTCCTGCGGCAGCAAGTTCGTGTGGATCATGCTGGTCTGCAACCCCTGCAGGGCCAGCCCGTGCGCGACCGCGAAGCTGAGGATGTTTTCGGTGAACTGCGGGGCCGTCGTCACGCTCTCGCCGTGGAGTCGCTTGAACTCGCCGAGCTTGCGCACCTGGAGCTGAAGCTTCTCCTGCAGGAACTTCTGCATGCCCGGCAGCCGAAACGCATTCCCCAACCCGATCATGAACTTGATGTGGGCGTCCCGGTGGGTGTTGGTGAAGTAGCCGAGGGACCGCTGCACCTCGCTGACGAAGTCGTTCAGGACGGGGCGCAGGGCGCCGAGGATCTTCTTCAGGTCGGGGGACTTGACGGCGTTGCGCTTGAGATGCTCGGCCTTGGCGAACGTGAGCTTCAGATCCTTCGTCAGGGCGCGGGTGAAGTGGTTGCCGCCGATCGGGATGGGCCGCTGCCAGATGATCTTGCCGGCGTCGGTGATAACCAGGCTGGAATTGTCCGTCCCGATGTCGAGGGCCACCACGCACTGCTTCTTGCCGGAATCCTCGTCGGCCTCGTCCTCCTCCTCGCCGTCGTCGCCCTCGGTCTTGGCGAGCAGATCGTGGGCGACGAAGTTGACCAGCGCGAGGGGGGCCATCTGGATGACGTGGACCTCGACGTTGACGTCCTGGAAGTGCTGCAGGTAGCGGTTGACCATGTCGCGCTTCATGGCGAACAGGCCGACCTCGGTTTCCAGCGCGAAACCGTCCGTGACGAGCCCGCTGGACAGCTTCTGGTAGTCCCAGACGACCTCTTCGAGGGGAAAGGGGATCTGCTGCTTGGCCTCGAAGCGGACGATATCGACGATCTTCTTTTCCTCGACCGGGGGCAGCTTGACGAACCGGGCCAGGCCGCTCTGCCCGGGGACGCTGATGGCGACGACGTCGCCGCGCAAGCTGTTACGCGACAGGAACTTGTCGAGCGCCTCGCGCGTCAGCTGGTCCGGGTCGGCGTCGGGCTGGCTGAGGATCTTCGGATGCTCGATGTAATCGAAGGCGGTGGCCGTCACCTCGCCGTCGATGACTTCGAGCCGGATCGCCTTGAGGGCACACTGACCGAGGTCAATGCCCCAGACGCCGGGTTGCTGTACCGCCATGTCGTTAGGTCTCCCAGGGTGGGCGGGACGCTCGAGAAGAGTTCGGTCGAAACGCAGCGTCCGCTCGCCGTCGAGGACAGGAGTTTCGGTTACCGTATTCCCTCACAGTAGCACGATTTACAGGGCTCTGTCAACAGGCGCGGGTTTCCACTCCGCACAGGTTAGAGACGTGTCGCGCCGGGACGGTTTCATCAGTTTGTCCTGCCCGTCCGTCCACATCCCGTGCTTCCCCCCACGGAGCGCCGCCCGTGGGCTTCCCAGCCGGCCCACCCCCTGGCCGACCCGCGTCGCCGGGCCTACTTGTGATCTTTCGCCCGTCGTGACGGGATTTGTGGGCTGCGGGCCGGTGACGGACGTGCTTCGCGGGACCGGACTCGCCGTGCGCCGAGAGGGGCCATGCCGCTGCTACCCGTACCGCTGACGCTCGCCACGTCTTCTCCGCCGCCCGACGTCCGCCGCTTTCTCCGCGCGGCCGAACGCCGGATCGAGCGGTTCCAGCAGGCTGGCCGATTCCCCGCGTTCGTCGCCAGCGATTTCACCTACACCTACGCTGCGCTGCGCGCCGTGGAGGACGCGGACCTGCTCCCTGGGCGCTGGTTTTGCGAGTGGGGCAGCGGGTTCGGCGTGGTCGCGTGCCTGGCCGCCATGCTCGGCTTCGACGCCTGGGGGATCGAGGTCGAGGAAGAACTCGTCGATGCTGGCCGCCGACTGGCCGCCGACTTCGGGCTGCCGGTCGAGTTTGTCCACGGTAGCTTCATTCCCCAGGCCGCGCAGGACCGGGTCACGGCCGGCCGCGCGTTCACCTGGCTGAGTACCCCGGCCGCGAGCGCGTACGAGGAGATGGGGTTCGACCCGGACGATTTCGATCTGATCTTCGCGTACCCCTGGCCGGACGAGGAGGAACTGACGGCGGACCTGTTTGGCCGCTATGCCCGGCCCGGAGCGCTGCTGCTGACCTACCACGGGGGCGAGGATCTGTGCCTGCACCGCAAGGTGGGCCGCCGGACTCGGGGCCAGTAGGTGTGCGGCGACGCGCCGGCCGGTTCCGCCCTCACTGGCCACCGCTGGGGCCGGTCCGTAGAACGGTCACATTGCTCTCCATTCCTGGTGACTTCCTCTTCCCGGGTTCTAACCCTGGGCGTGGCGGACATCAAGCGTGCGGAGCGGGACGCACTCGTCCTGACGCGCACGGCGATCCGACGACGCCCGCGGTGTCGAGCTGCGCCGCTGTGCCACCCGACGGAATCCGGCCTGTTGCTCCGGTCGCACAAGGAACTGAAACGACAAAACGACCGCCGCTCCCACGCTCAGGGAGAGGCTTCACGAGGAGGGAACATGACGTTACGGATGCGCGTCCACGATCGCGAACCAATCGGCGCGGCCCTGCGCCGCTTCAAGAAACTCCTGGAGCGCAGCGGGTTGAAGCGCGAGCTGCGCGAGCGCCAGCACTACGAGAAGCCGTGCGAGGTCCGCCGCCGAGCCAAGCTGCGCAAGCAACGCGCCAGCCGCACCGCGAGCAAGGAGCCGAACCCCTGATACGCGGGCCGCGTTCAGCTCGCGGCCCCCTGTGCCCGTTACCAGCGAAGCCGACCGCCAATCACGGCGATTGACGCAAGTCGGGCAGGTCGCGCCGACCTGACCCGGAAACCTCACGTTGGCATGGCCGGGAGTTCGGATGAGAAAGCTCCGCATCGGGGTCATCGACCTGGTTTCGCGTGGACCAACCCGGGCCTGGTTCGCCCGGGTGATGAATGCCAACCTCGCCAGCATCATGCCGCAGGTGGTCAGCGCATGGTGCCAGCGGGAGGGGCACGAGGTCAGCTTCGTCTGCTACACCGGGTTCGAGGATCTCCTCCGGGAACTGCCGGACCGCCCGGACCTGGTCTTCGTCGGGGCGTTCACGGAGGCGGCCCAGACCGCCTACGCCCTGAGCAACCTCTTCCGCAGCCGCGGAGCCGTGACCGCCCTCGGCGGGCCGCACGCACGCTGTTACCCGCAGGACGCCCAGCGCCATTTCGACTACGTCTTCGGGTTCACCGACCGCGAGACGCTGCACTCGGTCCTGCAGGACTGCACGCCCCATCGGCCCCTCGGGGTTCACGTCTCCGCGCGGCGGCAGCCGGACGCGCTGCCCGGGGTGCGCGAGCGCTGGCCGTTCATCGAGACGGTCCTGCGGAAGGCGCCGCTCATCAAGATCGTCCCGATGCTCGGCAGCCTGGGGTGCCCGTACACCTGCGCCTTCTGTATCGACGCGGCCGTACCGTACCAGCCCCTGGAGTTCCAGGTACTCAAGGACGATTTGCGGTTCTTGCTGAAGAAGATGCGGCGGCCAGCGGTCGGCTGGCACGACCCGAACTTCGGGGTTCGGTTCGACGACTACCTCGGCGCGATCGAGGAAGCGGTCCCGCCGGGGAAGATCGACTTCATCGCCGAGAGCAGCCTGGCGCTGCTGCCTGAGCCGCACCTGAAGCGGCTCGGACGGAACGGGTTCCGGGCGCTGCTGCCGGGCGTCGAGTCGTGGTTCGCCCTCGGCAACAAGTCGAAGGTCGGAGCACGGCAGGGGATGGAGAAGGTGCGGCAGGTGGCGGACCACGTCAACCTGATCCTGCGCTACATCCCGTATGTGCAGACGAATTTCGTCCTGGGGCTCGACTCGGACGAGGGCGACGAGCCGTTCGAGTTGACCAAGCGGTTCCTCGACCTGGCGCCGGGGGCGTTCCCCGGGTACTCGCTGCTGACGGCGTTCGGCCAGGCTGCGCCGCTCAACCTCACCTACCAGCGGGCCGACCGGGTGCTGCCGTTCCCGTTCCACTTCCTGAACAACAACCTGGCGATGAACGTGCGGCCGAAGAACTACACCTGGCCAGCGTTCTACGACCGGATCATCGACCTGGTCGGCTATTCGTTCTCGTGGCGCATGCTGTACCGGCGGTTCCGGGGGACAGCGGGAGCGGCCCCGAAGTGGATGAATTTGCTCCGGGCCGTCTCGTCGGAGGGGTTCGGACGCTACCGCTACCACCGGAAGATCCGCCAGCGTCTGGACACCGATCCGCAGTTCCGCCCGTTCTTCGAGCAGGAGACAACGGCCCTGCCGCAATTCTACGTGGACGCGATCCGGCGCGACCTGGGTCCGCTGTGGGACTGGCTCCCGCCGGGGGCACTGGAGCACGACCCGCACGCCTATCTGGCCGCGGAGCGCGAGCGGCTGCGGTCGGCCGAGGACCGATCGTTCGGTCCGGTCGAACCGGCGACGGCTCCCGTTCGCCCGCCGCTCGGTGGGGCACGGGTTCTCGTTCGGTCGTAGAGCAGCGCCGCCCTGCCAGCCCGGAGCGCCAGCGCCGGGCTGGCAGGGCGGCGCCTTCACTCCTGCCCGTGCATTTTGCCCATCCGCTCCTTCGGTCATTTCCACGAAAGCGCCACCAATCGTTAAAGTCCGCGTGCCCCGCGCGACGATGCAACAAGGACATCTCCTCTTCCACATTTCGGACGGCCCCTGCCCGGTGCTCCTGGCCGGGCGTGCGGCGGCCGCGCGGGGGCGCGGGCCGTGGCAAGACCGATCTGCCAAACAGCCAGGGGCCTTCACGGGGGCACGACCATGACCGAAACCCAGGTTCTGTTGAGCAAGATCGCCGTCCTGCGCCAGCGCCTGGAACAGGCGCAGGGACTGCTGCACGATGCCGGGACCGCCGCCGCCTCCCTCGTCGAGAAGGGGGCCGACCCGGTCGCCACTCTGGAGCGCAAGGTCGCGGCCGGGGCGCGGCAGACGCACCTGCTCGACGGCGCCCTGCGCCAGCTCGCGCCGGGTGGCGCGGCAGGCGGGGACGGCGTGATGCTACCGTCGCAGCTGACCGCCCGGGCGGCGCGGCTCCTCAAGCAGAGTCGCGACCTGCTGCTCCAGCTGCGCACCCTGGGGGACGAGCCGCTGCTGCAGTGCGAGGATGACGACCCGCTCGCCGCCCTCTACCGCGAGACGGTTGCCATGACCGAGACGGTCCTGCGCACCGTCCAGGCTTTCCCGGAGGCGCCCAGCGCCCAGATCCGTTTGTGTGAGGGGCTGGAGGCGGTCCTCGGCGTGGTGGGCGATCGGCTCAGCATTCTCAACGGGGCGGTCGATCAGCGGCGGCGCGACCGGGGCCGGCTGGAAACTCTCGCCGATCTGCTGAGCGGGCTGGCCGGGGGGAGGTCTGTCGAGATGGGCGCCTTCACCGCGCTGGCCGAGTCGGTACTGGACGACGCCCACCAGGGACGGCCGCTGCGCTTCCCGACGGCCGACGCCCGCGACCCAGCGCGCTTCGTGGCCGCCCACAGCCTGCTTACCGCGCAGGTGCTGGTGCGCCTGACCCGACACGACCCGGAGTGGCGCTCGCGGCCGCTGGAGCCGGTCCTGGCGGCCCTCGTCCACGACGTCGGCATGCTGGGGGTGCCGGCCGAGGTGCTGGCCAAGCCCGGCCCGCTCGACGACGCGGAGCGGCGGTCGATCGAGGCCCATGCGGCGATCGGAGCGGACCATGTCAGCCGCCTGTCCCCGCACGCCCTGTGGCTGATCGAGGCCGCGGCCGGCCACCACGAGCGACTGGACGGCACCGGGTATCCGGCCGGGCTGCGCGACGCGCAGATCAAGCCGATGGTGCGCCTGCTGGCGGTATGCGACGTCTACGCGGCCCTGTGCGCGCCGCGGCCGCACCGGGCCGCGCTGGAAACCCGGACCGCGCTGACCGACACGCTGCTGCTGGCGGAGAAAGGCGCGCTGGACCAGCAACAGGCGGAGCGCCTGCTGCAGCTGGCGTTCTATCCGCCGGGGTCGGTGGTGGACCTGGGCGACGGCGCCATCGGCGTGGTGGTGGCGGGGCACGGCAAGCGCGACCTGGCGGCTCCGGCGCGGCCGGTGGTGGCGGTGCTGACCGACTGCCAGGGGAACCCGCTACCGCTGCCGGTCCACGTTGATCTCGCCGAGTGCGAGGGCCGGAGCATCCTCCGGAGCCTGCCACCCGGGGAGCAACGCGCCTCGCTCGGCCAGCGCTACCCGGAATGGGTGTGAGGGAGGAGGGGCTGGAGAAAGCCCACGGGATATGTCCCGTGGGCGAAGCACGGGAGACTCGACCCACGGGGCGCGTCCCGTGGGCTTTGCCCTCTCACTTCGTCCTTTTTTTCACGAATCAACTGGAACGCGCCCCTCCTTCGCGTTATCCTAACCTACATTCCGTGCCCTGGAGGATGGGGGAACGCACCTGAAGGACGTGTTGACCGTGAAGAAAATCGCCATCATCCCGACGTTGCTGACGCTTGGGAACGGAGTTTGTGGGTTCGCGGCCATTCTCTGCGCCAGCCAGATCGGCTCCAACGGCGCCGCCGGAGCGGACCCCTACTTCGCCCTCAGCGGGTGGTTGATCGTCGCCGCCATGCTGTTCGACGCGCTGGACGGCTACGTCGCCCGCCTGTCGCGCACCGCGAGCAAGTTCGGCGGCGAACTCGACAGCCTGTGCGACGCCATCAGCTTCGGCGTCGCGCCCGCCTTCCTCCTGCTCCGCCTCGGCCCCGGCTGGGAGCCGCGTCCGCTCCTGCACCAGCTGCTGACCGCCATCGCCGTGCTGTACATGGTCTGCGCCGTTTTGCGCCTGGCCCGCTTCAACGTCGAGAACACCCCCGACCCGGCCAGCCACAAGCGCTTCCGCGGGCTGCCCTCGCCTGGCGCCGCCGGCTGCCTCGCCTCGCTCGCGATCCTCCGCGGGGAACTGCCCGCCAAGCTCGCTCTCTACTGGCCCGAGGCCGATGTCGAGGTGCTCCGCGTCAGCGTCCAGCGTCTCGTCGAGGTCTGGGCGCCGATCGGTGCGCTGACGGTCGCCCTCCTGATGGTTTCGCGGATCGCCTATCCGCACGTGACCAAGCAGGCGCTGCGCGGCCGGCGGCACCTGAGCCACCTCGTTCAGGTCATCCTGGCCGCGCTCGTCATCGTCCTGTTCCGTGAGATCGCCCTGGCTGCCCTGTTCTGGGGCTACGCCCTGGGCTTCGCCGGCCGGTCGCTCCTCCTGCGCAGTCTGCGCCGGCGCACGCTGCCGGCGCCGAGCCTCGACGACATCCGCCCGCATTGACGAAGGGGTCACGCTGCCCTTTTCCCGCCCTCGCTCACCTCGCGGGTGACGGCACTTGCCGAGCCGGTTCCCGCGCGGATCTCCTCCAGCATCCGGCCAACGCCGGCCGGGCTGACCGGCCAGAATTCGGACGCCCGCAGCTCCTCCAGCAGGGATTGCCAGTCTGCGTCGCCCCACCCGCCCGGCCGCGCCTCGACCCAGCGGCGGGCCGCCCCGGATTCACGCCACCGGCGCAGGTTGCGGACCTCGCCGGCCGACTGCTCGAGCAACCCCTCCACCTGAACCGGGTCGAGCGGCCAGAATTCCGAGTGCTGCAGATCGTCGAGCAGTGCGGCCAGACCGCCGGGATCCCACTGCCCCCCGCGGGCCTCGGCCCAGCGCCGCGGCTGGCCCGACGCCTCCCAGCGCTGGAGATTCCCGTACTCCCGCTTCGCCTGCTCCAGCACCACCCCGACGCGCACCGGCTCCAGCGGCCAGTACGGCGAGCGGCGCAGGCTGTCGAGCAGGGCGAGCCACTCGTCGTGGTCCCACCGGCCCTGCCGCGCCTCGACCCAGCGTCGCGGCTGGCCGGAATCGCGCCAGTAGCGCAGGTTCCACCACTCGGCCGTGACCTGGCGCAGCACCTCCTCGGTCGCCGCGGCGTCCAGCGGCCCGAACGCCGACACCTGCAGGTCCGCCCACAGCGCCAGCCACTGGTCGCGGTCCCATCGCCCCTGGTGCGTCTCGATCCACCACCACACCTCGCCCGACTCGTGCCAGCGCCCGAGGTTGCGCCACTCCTGCTGCAGGTCCGCCAGCACCTCGCCGACCGCCTCCAGCTCGAGCGGCCAGAACTCCGATCGCCGCAGGCCGTCCAGCAGGTCCAGCCAGTCACCATGCCCCCACCGCCCGCGGCGGGCGTTCACCCACTGCCGCGGCTCCCCCGAACGCTCCCACCGGCGCAGGTTGAGCCACATCCGCCGGACCTCGTCCAGCGCCTCTCCGGCGGCTTCCGCGTCGAGCGGCCAGTACGGGGACCAGCGGACCGCCTCCAGCAGGGCGTTCCAGTCATCGTGGCCCCACCGCCCGCGATGCGCCTCCACCCACCGGCGCGGCCAGCCGGACGCCACCCAGAGGCGCAGGTTGCGGTAGCTTCCCTTGCACCGCTCCAGCAGCGCGCCGACCACATGCAGGTCGAGGGGCCAGAACTCCGACTGCTGCAGCGCTACCACCAGTTCCAGCCAGTCGCCGTGCGTCCACTCGCCGCCGTGTGCCTCGACCCACCGGCGAGGGGCGCCGGACTGCTCCCAGGCCCGCAGGTTGTGCCACTGCCGGGTAAGACCCTCCAGGAGGGAGCGGACGGCTTCGGGCTTGATCGGCCAGTAGCCGGCCGTGTGCAAAACGTCCAGCAGGGCGAGCCAGTCGGCATGGCCCCATTCGCCCTGGCGGGCCTCGACCCAGCGCGCGACCATTTCCGACCGGATCAGGCGGTGCAGGTTGGCCCGCTCGCGCGCCAGGCGGTCGAGCAAGTTCTGGACGGCGGCGGGGTCGAGCGGCCAGAACGGCGAATGGCGAAGGTTGGCGAGCAGGGTGAGCCAGTCGCCGTGGCCCCACTGACCGCCGTGGGCATCGACCCAGGCGTAGGGCTGGCCGGACTGCTGCCAGCGACGGAGGTTGTCGGCGAGTCGGGGATCGAGTTGGGCTGACATGGACTGCGGACTCCGGTGATGGCGGAACCAAGGATGAAAGGCGTCATGGGAGCGCCCCTCGGAGTGAGGGGGGTGCATAAACAGTATCGGCTGCGGGGTAACCCCGGGAGAGGCAAACCGCTTTCAACGTAGCGAAAATGATGCCGGGTTTCGCGGGCAGTCCGGGGTTTCTCTCAAGAACGGGGGAGGCGGGTCGCACCAGGGGTGCTTGCGGGACCGATTCGGAGCCGTTATCCTCAACCGCTGACGATCCAGATTACTCTGCTGTCACTCGCCCATCCATCATGATGAGCCCAAGAGGAGTTGTGAAGGACCACACGAGTCGAACTCAGGGAGTGTCATGTTCACCGGCCTTGTCGAAGTGCTCGGCACCGTGCGCCGCCTCGATCCCGATGGCGAGGGGCGGGTGCTGCATCTCAGTGAATCGGTCATCGCCCCGCAGCTGGTGCTGGGCGAGAGCGTCGCGGTCAACGGCTGCTGCCTGACGGTGGTCGGGGTGGAGGGCGACACCTTCCGCTTTCAGGCCGGCCCGGAGACGCTGCGCCGCACCAACCTGGGCGAGCTGCGGCCCGGCGACCGCGTCAACCTCGAGCGCTCGCTGCGGCTCGGCGATCGGCTCGGCGGCCACCTGGTGCAGGGGCACGTCGATGGCCTCGGGCGCATCGCGAGCCGGGATCGGCAGGGCGAGTGGGAAACGGTCTGGTTCGCCTGCGCGGAGGAACTGGCCGCGCAGATGGTCCCCAAGGGGTCGGTGGCGGTGGACGGCATCAGCCTGACCGTGGTGGACGTGGAGAGGAATCGCTTCAGCGTCGCCCTGATCCCGCACACGCTCGCCGTCACGACACTGGGCTTCAAGACCGTCGGCGCGACGGTTAACCTGGAAACGGATCTGTTCGCGAAGTACATCTGGAAGTACCTGCAAGCCCTTGGACCTTTCAGCCCGCCCGAGGCGCGGCGAGCATGAGCAACATGGCAAATGACGAACAGCCCGTGGACCTGAGCCGGCGCCCTGCCCCGCGGCAAACGCTCTCGTACCTGCGCGAACTCTTCGACCAGCGCGGCATCCGACCGAGGAACAAACTCGGGCAGAACTTCCTCATCGACCTGAACCTGATCGACCTGTTGGTGCGTGCCGCCGAGTTGTCGTCCGAGGATCTGGCCCTCGAGATCGGCAGCGGCACCGGCAGCCTGACGGCGAAGCTGGTCGGCCACGCCGGCGCCGTGCTGAGCGTTGAGATCGATGCGGACTTTCATTCCCTGGTGAGCGAGGGGCTCGGCGACCGGCCGAACTTGACGCTGCTGCACGCCGACGTCCTGGCGAACAAGAACCGCCTCAACTCGGCGGTGCTCGACGCGCTGACGGAGCTGCGCGCGCGGTCCGGGTGCCGGCGGCTCAAGCTGGTCGCGAACCTGCCTTATGCGGTCGCGACGCCGGTCATCACCAACTTCCTGCTGACCGACCTGCCGTTCGAGCGCATGGTCGTGACGGTCCAGTGGGAGATTGCCGAGCGGCTGATGGCGACGCCGAGTACCAGGGACTACGGCGCCCTGGCGGTGCTGGTGCAGAACCTGGCCGAGGTTCGGCTGGTGCGCAAGCTGCCGCCCGCGGTGTTCTGGCCGCGCCCGGAGGTCGATTCGGCGATCGTTCTGATCCGGCCGGATGCGGTCAAACGTGCTCGGGTCGGCGACGTGCAGCGGCTGCGCCACTTCCTGCGCGACCTGTACGCCCACCGGCGCAAGAACCTGCGCGGCGCCCTTGCGAGCTTCCCGAACCAGCCGCTCGGCAAGCCGGACATCGACCGCAAGCTCGACGACCTCGACCTCGACCCGGCCGCCCGGGCGGAGACGCTCGACCTGGAACAGCACCTCCGCCTGGCGGCCGGGTTCGGCGAGACGGAACCGCGCGACGGACGGTGAGAAGCGGATTTCGGTACGCGGAGAGCGAGTACTCACACGCGCTGCATGACCAGCGCCGCGTTCTGCCCGCCGAACCCGAAGCTCGTCGAGACGGCGGTCCGCACGCGCAGCTCGCGGGCTGTGTTCGGCACGTAGTCCAGGTCGCACTCCGGGTCAGGGCGGGTCAGGTTGATCGTCGGCGGCAGCGCCCCGTGACGTAGCGTCAGCGCCAGCGCGACCGCCTCGACCGCTCCCGCCGCCCCGATCAGGTGGCCGACCATCGACTTGATCGACGATAGCGGAGGCGTCTTCGCCCCCGCACCGAAAACGCGCTTGACCGCCACCGTCTCCATCAGGTCGTTCAGGCGCGTGCTCGTGCCGTGGGCGTTGATGTAGTCCACGTCGGCGGGATCCAGGCGGGCCTCCTGCAAGGCCGACAGGATCGCCCGCGCCGCCCCGCGCCCCTCCGGATCCGGCTTGGTCACTGCGTACCCGTCGAAGCTGCTGCCCAGCCCGAGCACCTCGGCGTAGATCTCCGCGCCGCGGCGCTGCGCTCGCTCGTAGTCCTCCAGCACCAGCACACCGGCCCCCTCGCCGAGCACGAAGCCGTCGCGGTCGCGGTCGTAGGGGCGCGAGATCTCCGCCGGCGGCCGCTCCCCCCGGCTCAGCGCCCCGAGCGCCGTGTACGCCAGGATCAGCAGCGGGTCGATACGGCTGTCGGACCCGCCGGCGAGGATCACGTCGGCGTCGCCGCGCGCGATCAGCCGGAACCCCTCGCCGATCGCCTGCGTCCCGGCCGAACACGCCGTCGTGATCGTACTGTTCGGCCCCTGGGCGCCGAACGCAAGTGAGATGTGGGCCGCCACCATGTTCGGCAGATACTTGAGGATCCACAGCGGGAACAGCGCCCCGGCCCCCTGCCGGCCGAGCTTTTGCGGGTCGAACACGCCGGTGCCGTTGCACGCCTCGGCGAGGGCCGGGGCCAGCTCCGCCAGGTCCACCGGCACCAACCCCGTCCCCATCACGACGCCGACGCGCTCCGGGTCCGCCCGGCTCAGTTCGAGGCCCGCGTCGGCGACCGCCAGGCCCGCCGCCCCGACGGCGAAACGCATTGCCCGCCCCATGATCTTGAGGCTCTTACGCTGGGACGGCGGCAGGTAGCGGGCGACGTCGAAGTCGGCGACCTCGGCGGCGACGCGGACCGGGTGGCCGGAGGCATCAAAACTACGGATCGGGCCGACGCCGCTGCGGCCGTTCAGACACGCCGACCAGAACGCCTCCTTGCCAATCCCGTTCGGCGCGACCACTCCCAGGCCCGTCACCACGACTCTGCGCATGGCTCGTCGAACCCCTCAGGCCGGCACGCGCCGGAGCGCGCAACCGACCCCCTGGATGGCAGGAGGCTCCCTCGCAGCCCCGCCAACCCTGTGCTGCCAGCACGGCTCTCCAAACCGTGGCGTCGGTCCAGGAATGGACCTTAATGCCGCTGACCGGATGGGTCAGGGAAGAGCGCTCCCGTCCTGCCCCGGGGCATACGAGGCGGAGCGCCGACGATTAGATTGCCCATGTTCTCCAGGCGTTCCAAGTTTAACGCACCTGTCAGCATGGAATCAATGGTTTCTGTCGAGGAAACCGGCGCCGCGGCCGTTCGCCTCAACCCTCCAACCGGATTTCTGGGGAAGAATTCGCGCCCCGAGCAAAGAAGGCATTGTCGCTGCGGTCGGACCTTGTTAGAATGGCTGCGAGGTATTACGAAGTATTCCCACAAGGAGAGGTGCCATGCGAACGTGGCCGGTCCTGCTTGTCGGCATGCTCGGGCTGGCGGCGACGCTGTCCGGGTGCAGCAAGCGGGAAGATCCGTGGGCGAAGGTTCCGGGCAAGGGGCCGCGCGTGCTCGTCTCGTTCCCGCCGCTGTACTGCTTCGCGAAGAATGTCGCCGGGGACGACGCCCAGGTACGGAGCCTGCTCACCACGCGCGGGCCGCACGACCATCAGCCGACCGCCGAGGACGCGATCATCGCCCGCCGGGCCGACGTGTTCCTCGTGAATGGGTTGGGGCTGGACGACTTCACGGCCAGTGTCGTCAACAACTCCGGCAACCCGAACCCGCACCTGGTCCGCAAGGTCGGCGAGACCATCCCGACCGGCACCCTGATCCCGATCGACAAGAACCACAAGCACGCGGGCGGCAAGTGCGACTGCGCCCACGGCGAGCACGACCCGCACGTCTGGCTGGGCATCGACGAGGCGGTCCTGATGACCAACCAGATTTGCAAGATCCTCCAGGAGCTGAACCCGACGCGCAAGAACGCCTACCGCGCGCGGGCCGACGCGTACATCGCCCGCCTGCACAAGCTCAAGGAGTACGGCCGGGAGAAGCTCGCCGGCAAGACGAGCCGCAGCTTCATCACCAACCACAACTCATTCGAGTACTTCCGCCGCTCCTTCGGACTGGTGGTGGAGGGGGCGATCCAGGTGCAGCCGGGGATCGAGGCGGACGCCGTCCGGATCGTGAAGCTCGGCGACCTGGCCAGGGCGAAGGGCATCCGCGTGATCGGCGTCGAGCCGCAGTACAGCCGGGCCGCCGCCGAGACCCTGCAGGAGCGCCTGCGTCGCGACGTGCCGGAAATGACGATCATCGAACTCGACCCGATCGAAACCTCTCCGTGGGATCTCCGGCCGGACTACTACGAGCAGCAGATGAAGACGAACCTGGACAACCTGGCGAAGGCCCTGTCATGACGCCACCGCTGGTGAGCATTCGCGACCTGCACGTTTCTCTCGGCGGCAACCCGATCCTGCGCGGCCTGGACGCCGACATCGCCCGCGGCCGGATCACCGCCCTGATCGGACTGAACGGCTCGGGCAAGACGACCCTGCTCAAGGCGGTCCTGAAGGAGGTGTCGTACACCGGCCGGATCGACTTCCACTGCGGCCACGACCACACGCGCCAGGAGCCCAGCCACGTCGGCTACGTCCCGCAGAAGCTGCGCATCGACGCGAACCTGCCGTTGACGGTGCGCGACCTGCTCGCGCTGGCGATGCAGAAGCGGCCGCTGTTCCTGGGCGTCAGCCGGCGCGTCGAGCGCACCCTTCAGGAGATGATGGACCGCGTCGGGCTGCCGCTCACCATGCTCGACGCGCCGGTGGCGGCGATCTCCGGCGGCGAGCAGCAGCGCGTCCTGCTCGGCCTGGCGCTGCAGCCGCACCCGGAGCTGCTGCTGCTCGACGAGCCGGCGGCCGGCATCGACTTCAAGGACCAGGAGAAGTTCTACGACCTGATCGCGCGCGTCAACCGGGATCGGCAGGTGACGATCCTGCTGGTGTCGCACGAGCTGACCGTCGTCAGCCAGCACGCCCACCACGTCCTTTGCCTGAAGGAGGGCCGCGTCCAGTGCCAGGGCGCGCCGAGCGAGGTGATGACCGAGGCGGTCCTTACCCAGACGTTCGGGCTGGACAAGGCCATCTACTCTCACCAGCATCACGTCCGGGCGTAAGAATCTCTCCCTCCGGCCTCCGGAACCCGCGGCACATTTCTCTTGCACCTCGGCCCGCGCCATAGTTTCATGAACGCGGGCGTGCGATCCCTCTCTTCCGCCTGAGCGACCGCCGACCGGACGGACCGCACCCCCGGTTCCGAACCCCGCGCCCGCCGAAAGTCCGGTGCCATGCCGCTCGCTGTCGTTTGTCCCTTCTGCGCTCGCCCGTTCACGGCCCCCGACCAGGCCGCCGGCAAGAAGGTCAAGTGCCCCGGCTGCCGCCAGCGACTGCAGCTCGGCGGCCCCGCTCCGAAGGCCACGCCCCCTCTTCCTCCCGCGAAGGACCACGCTCCGAGCCCGCAGCCCCAGGCGCCGGCCGCTCCACGCGCGCGGCGCGGTTATCCGATCTGGCTGCGCGCTCCGGTCATCGCCGCCGCTGCCCTCGCCCTGCTGCCCGCCGCCTACTACCTCGGCCGCATCACCGCCCCGCCGCCCGCTCCACCCGCCGAGGCGTCCGCGCAGGAGCCGCAGGAGTCGGTCAAGCCGCCCGAGCCGAAAAAGCCGCGCCTCTCCGAGAACGACCCGAAGGTGAAGGAGTTCAAGGAGAAGATGGCCGAGTTCCTCCGCGAGGCGCTGACGCTCAACAAGCTCCTCAAGGACGGCTCCAGCGCGGAGAACTACAAGCAGCAGCTGGGCCGGGTCGAGCTGGCCTTGGCGCGCGTCCCGGAGGCCGCCGCCGAACACAGGGAGGTGACCGACCTTCTCGCGGACGGCAGCCTGCAGCTCGTCGGGTTCAAGGCCGACATGCGGGTGGCGGCCGAGGTCCAGCAGCTGCGCGGCATGGGCGGAGGAGAGACGGCGGAGGTGCGGCGGATCCAGTCGCGCCTCGACGAATCGACCGCGGAAACCCGCAAGATCCTGGAGCAGATGCAGAAGGCCGTCGCCGACCTCTGAAGCCCGTTTCCGCGCTCACGGAGGCTCCCATGCGCCGTTCCCCGCGCCCCGCGCTTACGCCCCCCGGCTCGCCTTTCCATTTCTTGCAGGTTGCCGTCGGGGCCGCTGTTGCCTAGTCTTTACAATTGTTCGCGGGGAGTGTTAACGATTGGAGAGCCTATCGATCGCAGCTGTTCGGGAGGCGCACGTGCCCTGTTCAGAAAAGCCTCTGAAAGAACAGGAGATACGGCGCGAAACCGGCGCCCGTAAAGAATGGGCATCATTTTTGCGAGCGACTATTCAGCTCGCTCCCATAGACTTACACCAACGACTTGTCCCCGGATGGGGTGCCGGGTGACTGGGTTTCCCCAACGGGGCTGGCTGGGCTCGCGGATCATCCCAACGAAACAACCTCACAAGCCGCCTCATTCCCCTTGCTCGGAGGAACGCAACCTGCGGAAGGCTCTGTGGTCCCTGGCGGTGCTGGCCCTCGCGACGGGGCCGGCCAGCGCCGCGCCAATCGTCTACCAGGGTGGCGAGATGCCGCCCGGCGTCACCAACTTCGGACCCTTCACCAACACGCAGGCTGCCGGCAACCAGGACAACCCGGTCGGGGCGAACTACCACTTCTTCTTCGCCACCGCCGGCAGCGCGATCACCGTCAACGGCGATCGGCTGGAGGGCCACTACGACATGTCGTGGTGGATCTTCAGCGGTAAGTTCGCCGACACCAACGATTTCGGGGTCTCCTTCGATAGCGGCGACGCCCCGTTCAGCAACTTCGGCGACGACGAGGATCTGCCGAACATCGGTGGCCCGTTTGGCGATCCGCGGTCGGTGTTCATCGCCCCGACCACCGGGTTCTACACCATCGCGGTGACGAACTTCCTGAGCGGCACCGACCCGACGAACCCGAACACGAACCCCTACAACATCGACATTCAGGGGAACGTCGCCTCTCCCGAGCCGTCCAGCCTGATCCTCTTCGGCACGCTGCTCGCCGGCGGCGCCGCCGCCTACCGCCGTCGCCAGAAGAAGGCGGTTCGCTAAGAGCCAGCGGACAGCACTGCCTCCTTCTCAAGCCCACGGGTCGCAACCCGTGGGCTTTGACTTCTTCCAGTCTCAGGCCCACGGGTCGCAACCCGTGGGCTTTGACTTCATCCAGTCTCAGGCCCACGGGTCGCAACCCGTGGGCTTTGACTTCATCCAGTCTCAAGCCCACGGGTCGCAACCCGTGGGCTTTTTTGCTTGCCAGTGAGGTACAGTAAGGAGTACCCAGCCGGCAAGGGACACCCCATGCAGCGCGAGCCTCTCCCCCTCCGCGGCCGCGGCGCACGGCCCATTGAGAAAGCCTGGGGCGTCAAAATCCGCGAGCAGTGCCGGGCCGCGAACGTGCCTTTCTTCTTCAAACCATGGGGAGGCGTGCGGAAGGCGGAGGCCGGGCGTGAT
>JADLBT010000505.1 GCA_020847555.1 Gemmataceae bacterium | reverse complement strand
GCCAGCTGGTCGGCGTGGAGCTGCTGGGTGTTGAGCGTGTCGAGCGCGTTGGAGACGGCGCCTTCGAAGTCGTTCGAACGCTCGGCGGCGGCGGCCGCCGACGCGGCGCGGGGGGCGGGCGGGGCGGTCGCCACCGCCGCCTTCGCTGGAGCGCTCTTCGCGCTGGGGCCGTTCATCGGATGTCATGCATATCTCCCGGGGGGTTTGCGCGCGGTGCGCGCCGGAGCTGTCCGCGGTTGCGGACCGGCAGGATGGTTATTCGAAGGGCAGGTCGTCGATGTCGGTCGGGGCGTTGCCGCCGGCGGGGGCGCCTATGCTGCGGGGCCCGCCCGTGCCGCGGGCGCCCTGCTGGCCACGGCCGGCGAAGCTGCGCTCGCCGTCACCCCAGCCACCGCCACCGCCGCCGTCGCCAGCGCTGTCGCGGCCGCCGAGGAGTTGGATGGTGTTGGCGATGACTTCGGTGCGGTAGTGCTTCACGCCCTGGTCCTCGTCCCAGGTGCGCGTCTGCAGCCGCCCCTCGGCGTAGATGGACTTGCCCTTGGTGATGTACTGGCTCACCCGCTCGGCCATGTCGCCAAAGATGATGATGTTGAACCATTCGGTGTGCTCCTCCCAGTCGCCGGACTGGGAGCGGCGGCGGTTGTTCACGGCGAGGCTGAAGTTCGACTGCGCGGTGCCGTTGGCGGTATAGCGGAGTTCCGCATCGCGCCCCGCATTCCCGATAAGCATGACCTTGTTCAGGCTCGCCATGACTGGGCCTCCTCGATCTTCAGTCCGAAGGTGCCGCGACCGTGCCGCTGGGCGGGGCCGAGCCCGGCTCAGGCGCATCTTCGGCGGGGACCGCCTCGGGCGAGGCCTCGGCTTCACCCATTGCGGCAGCCTCGGCGGCGGTGGCCGGTGATTCTGCCACACCGGGGGTGGCATCGGCCATGGCAGGTGCGGCCTCCTCGACGGCAACAGGTTCGGCAACGGTCGCAGGGGCGGCCTCGGCGACGGCGGCAGGGGCGCCAACCGGGGCGGCGGCCACAGCGGCCGGCTCGGGCGCGCGGCGCGGCTCGCGAGGGGCGGGCGGCGGCGGCAGCTCGTCGGCACGGACGACGAGGAAGCGATAGACCCGCTCGTCGATCCGGAGGCCGGCTTCGAGGGCCGTGATGCTCGCCGGGTCGAGGTTGACGCGCGAGACGACGTAGTCCCCGTCGAGGGCGCGGCCGATCGGGTAGGCAAACCGGCGGCGGCCCCAGTGGTCGACGCGGATGACGTTGCCTCCGCGCGCTTCGACGGCGTGGGTGAGGTGCTGGACGGAGGCGTCGGCGCCCCCGCTTTCGGTGACGGCCAGGTCGTACACGACCGTCAGTTCATATTCCCGCATGGAACCTCGAAGGGCCGGGCGATGGGATTCCCCGCATACGCGAGGCGGATTCCGGCACGAATAGGGAGGGTATCAGCGCCCGGGGTTACCTGCCACCGGCGTGGAAGCGCCGCACGGCCGGGCGCACCCTTTCTTCACCACGCATTTCGGCCCGGCATTTCGCCCGGAAGCACGCGGCGGGCGGCGCGTTACGTCATGCCGCATCCCCCGGAGGGCGTATTCGGCATCCCGCATTTCATCCCTGTACGCGCGGGCAGGGCACGCATACAATTCCGCTCCGCGACCAGCCAAAATGCGCGAGGAGGAACGCCATGAGCGTCGAAGCACTTCAGAATGTCCCGCTGTTCCGGGATCTCCCGAGGAAGTCGCTCGAACGGATTGACAAGTCGGTGCGCACCCGCTCGTTCCGCGCCGGGGACACGATTTTCAAGGAAGGCGAGGAGGGCGTCGGGTTCTTCCTGATCCAGTCCGGCAAGGTCGAGGTCTCGCGCGGCGGGACGGAAGTGGCCACGCTTTCCGACGGCGGGTTCTTCGGCGAGATGGCGCTTATCGACAACCACCGCCGGAGCGCGACGGTGAAGGCGGCGACCGACACGCAGTGCCTGGCGATCATGCGCTCCGACTTCCTGGCCGAACTCCGCAACAACCCGGACCTCGCGGTGGAGATGCTGAACGTGCTCAGCCGCCGCGTACGCGAACTCGACGAGCGCCTGGCCGCACACTAGGAGCACCGCACCAGATCCAGGCGGATGGCCCGGGCAGCCCGGCCATCCGCCTTGCTGTGCCCCCGGCGGCGTGCGCAAGCAGCGCCGGGCAATACGCTACGACCATGACCGGACAGGCGGTGAGAGACATGCTACGGCGCCGCGTCCTGGTAGCGTCGGCGGTGCTGGGAGGCGGGGCGCTGGCCGCGGGGCTGCTCGTCGCAGGCATGGCTGTCCTCTTCGTGCAGTTGGGGTGGGCGAACCGCGAACCCGCGGGCGACCCGGAGTTCGGCTTCAACTTCGCCTGCCGCCAGGCCGAGTACCTGCTGCTCGAAGACCCCGCAGCGGGCCCGGCGGGCTACGCGGACCGGACGCGGCCGGGACGGGCGGAATGGTGCGCGGCGCAGCTCGGGACGCTCATCGCGGGGCTCGGGGCGAAGCACGTGCGACTCTCGGTGGAGTGGGCGGAGGTCGAGCCGCGCCCGGGCGAGTACGACTTCCGCCTGCTGGACGCCCAGCTCGCCGTGGCCGAGGAACACGGCGCACGCGTGGTCCTGACGGCCGGGCTGAAGAGCCAGCGCCACCCCGAGTTCTTCCTGCCGGCCTGGGCGATGGCGTGGGTGCAGCCCGGCGAGCGCGCGGTCATCACGGACCACCCGGAGTTGCGCGCGCATGCCCTCGCGATGGTAGCAGCAGTGACCAGGCACGCGGCCGCCTCGCCGGCCATCGAAGGGTGGGGCGCGGAAAACGAGCCGTACGTGAACAGCGCACGCGGGGAGGCGTGGTCGGGATGGACGATCGGGCGCGACTTCGTGCGGGAGGCCGCTGCCGTCATCCGCGCGAACGACCCGGGCGGGCGGCCGGTCGCGATCAACCACGGGCAGCACTTCGTCTTCGACCGGCGGTGGCAATGGGCACTCGAGGACGCGGACGTGCTGGCGGCGAGCATCTACCCCTTCCGGAACACGGTCGTGCTCGGGCGGAAACGCGTGCAGGACGTGCTCCAGATCGGGCCGCTGGGGCCGAACTACGCGCACCAGGCGCGGGAGGCGCGGCGGCTTGGCAAGGAGTACTGGATCACCGAGATGCAGGCGGAGCCGTGGACGGACGGCGACGCGCGGCTGATCTCGCCAGAAAACCCGTCGCCGAACCTCTCGCCGGAGAAGTTCGAGAAGAACATCGACTATGCGCGGCGCACGGGGGCGAGCCGGGTCTACCTCTGGGGTGCGGAGTGGTGGCTCTTCCAGCGCGAGTGGTACGGGGACAGCCGCTACTGGGAGGTCGCGCGCGAGGCGATCGGCGACGGGAAGGGCGGCGCCGCCGCAGGAATCAGGAATGAGGAATGAGGTGGGGCGATGGACCCGGTTGAAGCGCTGAAGCGGATCGCGTTCCTGCTGGAACGGGCGGGCGAACCGACGTACCGGGTGCGCGCCTTCCGGCGGGCTGCGGAGAGCGTCGGCGCACTCGCCCCGCCTGACCTCGAAGGGCTGGCACGGGCGGGCCGCCTGAAGACGCTGCCGGGCGTCGGCGACGCGACCGCGGCGGTGGTGGCAGAGGTGCTCGCAGGGAAGGTCCCGGCCTACCTGGAGCGGCTGGAGGCGGCGGGGCTGGCCGCGCCCGGGGCGGACGGGCCGCTGCGGGCTGCGCTCCGGGGCGACTGCCACACGCACTCCGACTGGTCCGACGGCGGCAGCCCGATCCGCGAGATGGCGGAGGCGGCGCGGGACCTCGGGCACGAATACATCGTGCTGACGGACCATTCGCCGAGGCTCAAGGTGGCGAATGGGCTGAGTGCCGAACGGCTGCGGGAGCAGATCGCACTCGTGCGGGCGTTGAACGAGGACCTCGCGCCCTTCCGCATCCTCACCGGGATCGAGGTGGACATCCTCGATGAGGGCGCGCTGGACCAGGCGGACGAACTCCTGGCCGAACTCGACATCGTCGTGGCGAGCGTGCACAGCAAGCTGCGCATGGAGCGCGCGGAGATGACGCGCCGGATGGTCGCGGCAATCTCCAACCCGCACATGGACATTCTCGGGCACTGCACGGGGCGGTTGGTGGGGAAGCGGACGCGGACAGACACCTCCGGCGAGAGCAAGGGGCGGCCTGAGTCCGAGTTCGACCCCGAGGTCGTCTTCGCGGCATGCGCGCACTTCGGGAAGGCGGTGGAGATCAACAGCCGGCCCGAGCGGCTGGACCCGCCCCGGCGGCTGTTGCGGCTGGCGGTCGACGCCGGCTGCCTGTTCAGCATCGACACCGACGCGCACGCCCCGGGCCAGCTCGAGTGGCTGCCGAACGGGTGCGCGCGGGCGACGGAGTGCGAGGTCCCACCTGAGCGCGTGGTGAACACAATGACGGCCGACGACCTGGTGGCGTGGGCGAAGGGGCACAGCGGGTAGGCGGCGCGGCTATCGGCCCGGGAGGTGGCCGCGGTGCTGCAACCGCGACGCCGCCGCCAGGGCCGCGGGAGACGGCGACGAGAGGATGGCGCGCCGGATGGCATGCTCGTGGGAGAGGTCGTGGACCGCCCAGGCGGCGAGGTAGTGCCGCACGGAGATGAAGGCGGGTTGGCCCCAGGCATCGGCGCCCGGCGGTTCGAGGAGGAGGTCCAGGTGGGACGCGCCCAGGGCCGCGATAGCCTTTACCGCTTCCTGCCGGCCGCTGGCCGCTTTCGCCCGCAGTTCTGGCAGCGGGAGGGCCGCATGGGCCTCGATCGCCCGTGTGCGCGCTTCGAGGAACGACGGTCCTCCTTCGGCGGCGAGGGACGCCGGCCGGCCGGTGGCGACCGCCCGCAGGAGTGCGGCCGCGGGGGCGTCGGCGCTGGCGAGGTGGGCAAGGTGGGTGCGGACGTCCCACTCGCCGGGGGCCGCTGCAAGAGGGAGGTGAGCTTCGGAGAGCACGTCGAGCAGTCCATCGAGCGAAGTGCGGGCTGCTTCTGCACGGGCGAGGTACGTCCGTACCTCGAGCGGCGTC
>JADLBT010000504.1 GCA_020847555.1 Gemmataceae bacterium | reverse complement strand
GCCCTCGAAGTTGCGGTTGCCGCTCAGGACCGAGCAGACGACCAGGTCGTGCTCCTCGACCGCCTTCGACACCGGCGGCGGCAGCGGCCCGCTGTTGCCGATGCACGTCGTACACCCGTAGCCGACCGTGAAGAAGCGCAGCTGCTCCAGCGGCCGCATCAGGCCAGCGTTCGTCAGGTACTCGGTGACCGCCTTCGACCCGGGCGCCAGGCTCGTCTTGACCCACGGCTTCGTCTGCAGCCCCTTCTCGACCGCCTTCTTCGCCAGCAGGCCGGCGGCGAGCATGACCGACGGGTTGGACGTGTTCGTGCAGGAGGTGATGGCAGCGATGACAACCGACCCGTGGTCGATCTCGTGGGCCGCGTCCTCCAGCATGACGGTAATCTTGCGCGGCAGCGGCGTGGCCGGCGGCTCCGGCACCCCCATCGCCGCCGGGCTGGCCGCCTCCGTTTGCAGCCGCTTGATGTCCCCGGGCGTCGGCTTCGGCGCGGTCCGGCTCTGGAGTACCTGCAGGGCGTCGTGGAACGACCTGCCGACCTCGCGGAGCGGCACCCGGTCCTGCGGTCGGGTCGGGCCGGCGAGGCTCGGCTCGACCTTCCCGAGGTCGAGTTCCAGCGTGTCGGTGTAGACCGCCTCCAGCGTTCCCGGCCCGTGGAACATGGTCTGTTCCTTCAGGTACGCCTCGACCCGGCGGACGTGGGCCGCGGGCCGGCCGGTCAGCCGCAGGTAGCGCAGCGTCTCGGCATCGACCGGGAAGATGCCGCAGGTGGCGCCGTACTCCGGGGCCATGTTGGCGATCGTCGCCCGGTCCGCCAGCGGCAGCGCCGCCAGCCCCTCGCCATAGAACTCGACGAACTTGCCGACCACGCCCTTGCGGCGCAGCATCTCGGTGACGGTCAGGACCAGGTCGGTCGCGGTCGCCCCCTCGGGAAGCTGGCCATGCAGCTTGAAGCCGATCACCTGCGGGATAAGCATGCTCACCGGCTGGCCGAGCATGGCGGCCTCGGCCTCGATCCCGCCCACGCCCCACCCGAGCACCCCCAGGCCGTTGATCATGGTCGTGTGCGAGTCGGTGCCGACGAGGGTATCCGGGTAGAGCGTCATCGGGCTGGTGGACTTGTCGGTGAAGACGACGCGCGCCAGGTACTCCAGGTTGACCTGATGGACGATGCCGGTCTCGGGCGGGACGACGCGGAAATTGTTCAGCGCCTCCTGGCCCCAGCGGAGGAAGAGGTAGCGCTCGCGGTTGCGCTGATACTCCAGGGCGGCGTTGGCCTGCAGCGCACCGGCGGTGCCGAACTGGTCCACCTGGACCGAGTGGTCGATGACCAGTTCGACCGGCTGCAGGGGGTTGATTCGCTTCGGGTCGCCGCCCATGCGCTGCATCGCGTCGCGCATGGCGGCCAGATCGACGACGGCCGGCACCCCGGTGAAGTCCTGCAGCAGGACGCGGCTGGGCGTGAACGAGATCTCCTTCGACGGCTCGGCCCTGGGCTGCCACCGGGCCAGGGCCGCGATGTCGTCCGCCCGCACGCCCTCGCCGTTCTCGGTGCGGAGCAGGTTCTCCAGGAGGATACGCAACGAGTACGGCAGGTGGAGGATCTCGGGGAAGGTCTTCGCCAGCGTGGGCAGGCAGTAAATGGTGGACTTCTCGCCGTCGATCGTCAAGGTGGTGCGGCAGCCGAACGTATTGGACATGGTCGCCTTCCTTCAGGAGCAGGACTGTGAGCGGGTGCGGCCGAGAGCCTCTCTGGTATTCTCGCAAATCGAGGGGTCAGGGGGCAGGGGGCAGCCCAAAGCCCACGGGACGCGGCCCGTGGGCTTTGTACCGGGGGAGGACCGTCGTCCGTACAATTCCCTCATGACATCGGACGTCCCGGGTGCCCTCACGTTTCTCGGGGTGCCCCCTTCCGCGGAAGCCGCACTGGCCACCCTCACCGACCCGTTGCGGCAGTGGTTCGCGCAGCGCTACCGCCGCCCGACCGTCGGGCAGCGCCTGGCGTGGCCGACCCTCGCCGCTGGCGAGAACCTGCTGCTCTGCGCCCCGACCGGCACCGGCAAAACGCTCGCCGCCTTCCTCCCCATTCTCGGCCGCCTGCTCGCGGCGCCGATCGCGTCCTCGGTCCGCTGCCTGTACCTGGCGCCGCTGAAGGCGCTGGGCAACGACGTGCGCCGCAATCTGCGCCGCTGCCTCCACGGACTCACGGCCCTCGCCCCGGAGGCGGCCGCGCTGCGAGTCCGCGTGCGCACCGGCGACACCTCAGCCCGCGCCCGCCGTAACCTGCTGCTGGAGCCGCCCGACGTCCTCCTCACCACGCCCGAGAGCCTGGCGGTGCTGCTCACCCAGCGGACCGCGACCGGCCTGTTCGGCGGGCTGACGTGGGTGGTGGTCGATGAGGTCCACGCGCTGGCCGAGACGAAACGCGGCGCCGACCTGGCGCTGAGCCTGGAGCGGTTGCAGGAGCTGGCCGGGGGGACGTTGCAGCGGATCGGCCTGTCCGCGACCTGCGCCCCGCTGGCCGACGCCGCCCGATTCCTCGTCGGGACGCACCGGCCCTGCACCGTCGCCGACGCTGGTCCCGGGTCGCCGTTGCACCTGACCGTCGAGCCGCTCCGCCCAGCCGAGACGGCGACGCCTCACCCCGACGGCCCGCACCCGCGGAGCTTCCTCGGCCGGCTGGTCGAACGCCTGCGCCCGGAACTGGAGGCGAATCGCACCACGCTCGTCTTCACCAACGTGCGCAGCCTGGCCGAGCGCCTGGCGTGGGCGCTGCGCCGCCGCTTCCCCGACTGGGCCGAGCAGATCGCCGTCCACCACTCGGCCCTGGCCATCACGCGCCGGCGGGCGGCCGAGCGGGCGCTGAAGGAGGGGCGCCTGCGCGTCGTCGTCAGCAGCACGAGCCTGGAACTGGGCATCGACGTCGGAACGGTCGATGGCGTCGTGCTGATCCACCCGCCGGGAGGTGTCGTGCGCCTGCTGCAGCGTGTCGGCCGCGCGGGGCATCGTCCCGGGCGGGCGCGGCGCGGGCTGGTGCTGACGTCGAGCGCGGCCGAGCTGCTGGAGGCGTCCGTCACCGCGGCAGCCTCGCAGTCGGGCCAGTACGAACCGCTGCGCGTCCCGGTTTACCCGCTCGACGTGCTGTGCCAGCAGCTGCTCGGCATGGCGGCGCTGCGTCCGTGGGAACCCGCCGCGGCCCTCGTTCTCGTTCGCCGGGCGTACCCGTACCGCGATCTGGGCGAGCGCGATTTCGACGACTGCCTGCGCTACCTGTCTGGCCTTGATGCGGACGGCCGCCCCTGGCTGCCGGCCCGGGTGTACCGTGACGAGGGCGGGTTCCGCATCGCGGACGAGCGGACGGCGCGGCTACTGCGCCGAAACCTGGGCACCATTCTCGCGGAAATCCAGCGGTCGGTTTGCCTCGCTCCGCCGCCGACCCCCGACGACCTGGAGCCGGGAAGGATTCCGGTTGGCCAGGTGGACGAGGCGTTCGCGGACCGCCTCAATCCGGGCGACCGCTTCCTGCTCGACGGGCGCTGCCTGGAGCTGAAGTACACCGACGGCCCGGCGCTGGTGGTCGAGGAGGTAGCCGGTCGGCCGGTGGCGCCGCGCTGGGCGGGGGACACCTGGCCGCTGTCGGCGGACCTGGCCCGGCGGCTCCATGTGCTGCGCGTTCGGGCGGCGGAGACGTTGCTGCACGGTCCCGACGCGCTGGCTGACCTGTTGCGGCGCGACTACGGACTTGCCGGAGACGCCCTCGAAACGCTGGTCGGGCACTTCGTCCATCAGGAGTGTGCGAGCGAAATCCCGGACACCGCCACCTGCCTGGTCGAGTGCCTGCGCACCGAGTACGCGGTCGAGTACCGGGTCCACACCGACCTGAACCGGGCCGGGAACGATGCGCTGGCTCGGGTCGCGGTCCTGCGCCTGGTGCGGGACATGGGCCGATCCGGCGTGTCCGAGGTGGCCGACCTGGGGTTCCTGCTCGTGCCCGGCAGCGGCCCGGACCTGACACCCGACGACGTGCGCCGATTGCTGGCCGCCGCGGGGTTCGAGGCGGACCTGACGCAGGCGCTGGACGGCAGCCCGACCCTGCGCGAGCGGTTTCGCCGGGTGGCGCTGACGGGGCTGATGCTGCTCCGCAACCCGCTCGGGCGGCGCCGGCGCGTCGGCGGACCGGACTGGGGGGCACTGCAGCTGTTCGACCAGGTGCGTGCCGCCCAGCCGGATTTCGTGCTGTTGCGGCAGGCGCTGCGCGAGGTTCGCGACGGCGGCTGCGACGGCGCGGCGGCGCTGGCGTTTGCCGCCTCCCTGCCGGCGCGGACGGTGCGCCTGCGCTGGTTGGCGGAGGTGTCGCCGTTCGCCGCGGCCTGGACGCAGCCCGGGGCCGGACCGACCGAATCCGCCGACGGCCCAGCCGAGGCGCTGCAGCGTCTGCAGCGCCTCCTGGTTGATGGCGAGGGGTAGGTGGGGGAGAGGTTCTCGTCCCGGGTCATCGCCTGGCGAAGATGGCCGCCCCGAACACGACCAGCACGAACAGGTGGCCGAGGAGCGTCAGGGTGCCGAGAACGATTCCTGTGATCGCGTGCCCGGTCCCTTTCGCGGTCGGGTTCTGCTTGACGTACTTCAGGGCGAGGATACCGAACGTCAGGGCGAGCGGCCCGAGGATGAGTCCCAGCACCGGGATGAGCCCGAACACGCCGCAGTAGTAAGCAACCAGGCTTTTCGGGTTCATGTAGGGAATGATGGTGGACACGCCGCCGTCTCCTCGCGGCGGTCCGGCCCGGCGTGGGCGGTCCTCGGCGTAGTAGGGTTGGCCTCGGTCGCTGGGCTGCTGCGACATGGTGGTGTCCTCGTGGAGGTGAAGGGTGACGAATCTTCTGAGATCTGCCTACTTCTACCAGCCCACGTCGGGCGGGTCAAGAGGCCAGTGGCACCGCCGGGTGCCGGAGAGCGTGAATGCGCGTCCTGGATGAGTGGCTGTTGACCGGCGAGCGGGCGGCGGTCCACCTGCCCACGTGTACGGCAGTGGTGGCAGACCTGCACCTCGGTTACGGCGAGGCTCGGCGAGCCGCCGGCGTGGCCGTGCCGGTCCGGACGGCTGCCCAGTGCCTGGCACCGCTGGAAGTGCTGCCGTCCCGCCACGGCGTGCGGCGGTTGGTGCTCGCTGGCGACCTTTTCGAGGCCGGAGCCTCGGCGCAGGGCGTATTCGACCTGCTCGCGTGGGTGGCGAAGGCCGGCCTGGAGTTGACCGCGATCGTGCCCGGGAACCACGATCGCAGGATCGAGCAGCACGGCGAGAACCTACCGCTGCGCCCGGAGGGTGTTGACCTGGGCGGTTGGCGGGTCGTCCACGGCGACGGCGAACTGCCCGCCGGGCCGATGGTCCAGGGCCATCTGCACCCGTGTGTACGGAACGGGTATGTCTCGGTGCCATGCTTCCTGGTATCCGCGAACCGCATCGTGCTGCCGGCGTTTTCCGGCGACGCGCGGGGGGCGAACGTCCTCCACCGGCGCGACCTGCCCGCGTCCCGCTGTTACGCGATCGCCGCAGGCACGGTGGTCGATCTCGGCGACACGCCCGCCGCGCCTGTCGGACGACGCAGGCCGAAGGTCTGAGACGTGGCCCGGACGGACCTGCCCGGACCACGCATGAGGGTTATCGGGACTCTCTCACCAGTAGCGGATGCGCCACCAGTCGTGGCCGGTGGCGCGCTTGCCGTACCACCAGTGGCCGTCGTAGTACGTCAGCTGGATGGAGCGCCACCCGAGAGGGACTTTCGGGAACGGGTACATCGGGCCGATGTAGGGCCAGGCCTGGTACGGATAAGTGGTCGGATACCCGACGCGCGAGTAGTTGTTGTACGGAGCGAACGTCGGCCAGGCGTAGGGCGGCAGCGGCGGCGGATTGTGGGCCGTGTGGGCCAGTCCCGGCGGGGCGTGGAAGATCGGGGTTGGCTCCTGGATCGGGCCTGCGGCCGGAGCCTGGGCGCTGGTCGCCCCCGGACCCAGAACGCCGGGCTCCTTCAACGGCTGCGGGGAAGTAACCGCCGTGGCCCGCGTCACCGCCGGGGTGCCCGCCACGGCCAGCCGGTCGCGGACGGACGTCACGCCCGGTACGGCCCGCGCCAGGCGGATCACCTCGTCGCGCTGGGTCGCGTCGGCGACCTGCCCCTGTAGCTCGACGGTCCCGTCCAGGACCACCGCCTCGACGCGGTAGTTCTGCAGCTGGCCGCTTTGGCGGAGCTGCGCGGCGACCGCGTCGGCGAGCTGCTGGTTGGGGGACGCCTCGGTGCGAGTGGGCAGGCGCGCGGCGGACGGAAGGCCAAGTCGGCCGGGTTCGTGGGTCTGAGTGACGGCATGCTGATTGGCCGGTTGTTCGGTCGGTCCTTGACCGAATGAGTCGGGCGGAGTGGGGTTGGCCAGCCACAGTCCAACCGCGGCCAGCGTGGAGTACGAGCGAACGGTCACGGCATCCTCCTCGTGATTGCGAGCGCAGTGGGCAACAGGCAATCGTTCCCCGCGAACGAGGCTCCGTCAACCAGCGCCACGCTCCTACGAGCCGGTTTCCTCCACCTCGCGCCCGCACGGCCGTGCAGCCCCTCCGCTCACGTCCAATCGTCAACGAGCGCAGATCGCGCGAAGAGTGACCGCAGGAGGGACCGAACGCCGACCCGGCGCGAAGTTCGGCTCAAGCATGCCAGGAACTGGTGTCCGCGCGCTGGCGCTCGCGGCTGGTAAAGCCGCCGACCGACAAGGGCTCCCCTCCCCTCACAGCGTCCCGCGCCGGGCCTGCTCGCGCTCGATCGCCTCGAACAGCGCCTTGAAGTTCCCCTTGCCGAAGCTGCGCGACCCGTGCCGCTGGATGATCTCGAAGAACAGCGTCGGTCGGTCCGCCACCGGCTTGGTGAAGATCTGCAGCATGTACCCCTCGTCGTCCCTATCGACGAGGATACCCAGCTCCGCCAGTTCCGCGAGATCCTCCTTGATCGGACCGACCCGCTCCGGCAGCATCTCGTAGTAACTGGGCGGCACCGTCAGGAACGACACGTCGTTGTGCCGCATCGCCCGGACTGTCTGGATGATGTTCCCGGTCGCCATCGCGATGTGCTGCACCCCGGGGCCGCCGTAATACTGCAGGTACTCCTCGATCTGCGACCGGCGCCGCGCTTTCGCCGGCTCGTTGATCGGGAACTTGATGCGGCCGCTGCCGTTCTGCACCACCTTCGACATCAGCGCCGAGTACTCCGTGCTGATGTCCTTGTCGTCGAAGTGGACGAGCTGTTTGAACCCGAGGACATCCTGGTAGAACGACACCCACTCGTTCATCTTCCCCTCCTCAACGTTGCCGACGATGTGGTCGATCGCGGCCAGGCCGACGGGATGGAAGGTGGTCGGACTGTAGCGGTCCGGGTCGAGCGGCCGGAAACCAGGCGCGAACGCGCCGCGGTAGCGGTCGCGGTTGACGAAGCTGTGCCGGGTGTCGCCATACGCCCGGATCGTCGCGAACTCGTAAACGCCGTGCTCGTCCTCCAGGAACGTGGGCGGCGCGATGGCCGTCGCTCCGCGCCGCACCGCCTCGGCGAGCGTGCCGGGAACGTCATCCACCTCCAGGGCGATATCCATGACGCCGTCGCCGTGCTGAACGAGGCGGCGGTTCTCCGGGTGATCGGGGCTGAGCGGCGAGGTCAGGACGAACGTGATGTGGCCCTGCCGCAGCACATAGCCGGCCTCGTGGCGCACGCCCGTTTCGAGCCCGGCGTAGGCCAGGACGTCGAATCCGAAGGCGTTGCGGTAGAAGTAGGCCGACTGGCGGGCGTTGCCAACGAAGAAGCGAACGTGGTCGATCCGGCGCAGGGGAAGGTCGTCGTGGCGCATGCGAGAGCCTCATGGCCCCCGGGGAGCGGGGACGCACGGCCCCGCTCCCCGGGGTGGCGGTCACTGGTGTACGTGATTGACGCGGTCCGCCTCCAGCCCATCCCAGAATGCGGCGATCGCCTCGAGGATTTCGCGACCACCCTGAAAGAACTTCGCGCGGTCGAAGTCGTCGCCGAAGTAGACCTCCTCCAGCTCCTCCAGCGTGTGGCGGGCGTGCTGGCCCTCGACGCGGTTGTGCCAGGTGAAGAACGCGAGCCGCAGCTTCGGCAGGCGCCGCTGCTTGATCTTCAGCAGGCCGTCTTCCAGTTCCTGCCAGAACCCGGCCGCCGCCCAGTTCTCGACGGCGAAGCTCGCGCCCTCGGCAAGCCGCGCGTCGGGGCTGCCGTACAGGCGAATCAGCTCGTCGCAGAAGTGCAGGGTGCCCGGCCGACCGTGCGTGCGCTTGCCGAGGTCGGCGAACCCCAGGCCGACGCCCTCACCGACGCCGACGAGCCACTCGAAGTGAGCAGCCCGGAACCGGCACACACCACCGTCAACCGTCCCCTCGGTGCCGACCAGCTCGGGGTCGCCCTCGCGGTCCTTCTGGTCGTCGCTCAGATCGCCGCGACCGCCGACCGGCGCGCCCGGCTTGCGGTAGATCACGCCCATCTCGTTGAGCAGGATCTCGCGGCTGGCGCGCGACTGCTGCAGCGTCGGCGCGTTGATGACCTTTTCCAGGGCGGCGATCAGGAACTGGTTGGAGAAGACCGAGAACTGCCGGATGAAGTGCCGCAGCTCGTCGTCGGTCGCCTCCCCGCGGGCGAACCAGCGGGTGTAGGCGTTAGCCCGAATGATCCGGTGCTGCATCAGCTGCCGATCGACCGCGGCGAGGAAATCCCGAAAGTCCTCGACCTGGTCCTGGGTCAGCTCGCCCTGGCGGAACCGCTCCTCGATGCGGGGAGAGACGGTCAGGCCGGCCGGACTGGTGGTGAGCGTTTGTGACATGTGCGGCTGCTCCTTCCGGGAAACCTGGGTTTGAGACATGCCGGCGCCTTCTCGTCCTGGCTCTTCTGGACGGTCGGGACTCGACGCACGCGGCCCACGTTCCGAAGGTCACTCGCCCCCCGGCCGACGTTCTGCGCGAAGTCGAGGGACGGCTACCATTCATTATACGTGTACCGGGCGTGCCGCGATGGCCCGAGCGGCGCGAGAGGCTGTCCTACCAGCCCGGCGCTGGCGCTCCGGGCTGGTGCGACAGCGCAGGGACGCGGCGTCACAGCCGCTGGCCGCGTAGTCGGCGGAACTCGGCCTCGTCGATCGGCACGAACCGCACCCGGTCGCCGGTGCGCAGCGGGAAGTAGGCGTCGGCGACGTGGACCAGTTCGAGCGGCGTGCGGCCGACCAGGTTCCACCCGCCGGGACGCGGCTCGGTGTAGATGCCCGTCTGCCGCCCGGTCAACCCGACGCTCCCGGCCTCGACGCGCAGCCGCGGGGCCGGCAGGCGCGGCACGCCGGCCAGCGCCGGCGGGAGGTAGCCCAGGTACGGGAAACCGGGACAGAAGCCGATGGCGTGGACCGTGTACGCCGTGCCGGCGTGAAGCCGGACCACCTCGTCGGGGGTGAGGCGGGTGGACTCGGCGATGCGCGCGAGGTCGAGCTGCAGGCCGTAGCAACAGGGGATGTGATGCAGGCGCCCGACCGGCGGGGCGTGGCGCTCGGCCTCGGTTTCGAGTTGTTGCAGGATGGCGGCGACGTGGGCGAAGTCGGCGCGAAGCAGATCGTAATAGACGGCGACGCTCGTGTACGCCTGCACGACATCGACGAGCCACGGCGCCGACAGGGCGCGTGCGCCGGCGGCGAGACGCTGGGCGGCTGCCTCGTTCGGGAGGTATGCGAGGGCCGCCTGATCGCCGAGCGGCACCAGTCGGAAGTCATTCACGTCCGAAACCCTCTGGTACGGGACGCTGCTTCCACCTTACGATCGGTCCGGCCGCGCGGGCAGGAGGATTGCCAGGAGCCCGTGGCCCAAACCCCAGCCATTCGCCACCGATCGCAGCCTCACGGTCAGACCGTGCGGCCCGCAGTCTTGAGACGGTTGCGCCGTGGGAAACGACTCGTCTACTCTTGTTGGGGTTACCCAGGCTGCCCGTCCTCCCGGCGCGCGAAGCCGTGCCGGTCGCGGACGACTGGGGCGAAACCCCGGCTGCTGGCGGCGGCGCAAACGTCCCGGCTCCCCCCGATCGCAGAGAAGAGGCCCGCCCCGTTGCCCTTGCACCAGGGGAATTTGGGTTGACTGGTTGTGGCCGTCAGTCAGAATGAATAGTGCCGGGGCCGGTTTCTCTTACCTCTTTCCCCCCGAACCGACCCAGCCGGCCGCCGCTCAGGCGACCGGCCCGAGCTGGATGGCCCCGAAGGTGACGGGGCCACTACCCTCACGGAAAGGCTCGTTCCCGCGTCGAGCCGAAAGGATCGCTTGCATGAGCAAATCACACTCTCTGGGATTACTTGCCTGCTTTCTCCTGGCAGGCCTGGCTGCCCCGTCTGTACGGGCGGCCGACGAGGTTAGCACGCAACCCTACGTCGTGATCGTGGGTATCGATAAGTACAAGGATCCGCACATCCTCCCGCGCACCCACGCCGAGGCCGACGCGAAGGCGCTCTACGACGTCTTCGTCAACAAGGACCATCTCGGCGTCGATCCCCAGCACGTCCGCCTGCTCCTGGGCACCCGCGACGAGAAGCGCGCCAGTCAGCCGGCCACGCGGGCGAACATCCTCGCCGCCCTCAAGTGGGTGAGCGCGAAGGCCGGCAAGGACGATCTGGTGATCTTCGCCTTCCTCGGTCAGGGCGCCCCGCTCGGCGAACGAGCCTGCTATTTTGCCGCCGACTCCACCTTCAAGGACCGGGCGAAGAACGCGGTCGCCAGCGGCGACATCCAGACCGCCCTCGACCCGCTCAAGAGTCAGAAGTTCTGCGCTCTGCTCGACGTCAACTTCATGGGGTTCAAGGTCGATAAGAAGGACGCGCCCGACCCGAACATCGGCAAGTTCTACCGCGAGTACCTCGGCAAGGAGGACGAGAAGGGTCCGACCGCCAGCCGCATCGTCTTCCTCGCCAACAGCGGGCTGAAGCCGTCCATCGAACTCAAGACCCAGGGCGCCTTCACGAAGGCTCTCGTCGAGGGTCTCAAGGGCAAGGCGGACCACGACGGGTACGAGCCGGACGGCCTGATCACCGTCGGCGAACTGGCCGGCTACCTCCGCAAGGAGTTGCCTGCCCTGGCCCGCAAGCACGGCAAGACCGAGGAGGAGCGCTCGCAGTTCCCGGTCGTCCTCGAAGGCCAGACGAACGACTTTGTTCTCGACCGCAACCCGGCCGTCACCGCCCTGGTGAACAAGCGCCTGGCCGCGTTCGACAAGCTCGCTACCAGCCACAAACTCAGCAAGGGACTGACCGAGGAGGGCCACAACCTCCTGTCCCGCATGCCCAGGCTGGAGGCGCAGCAGAGCCTGCGGAAGGCCTACCAGAAGCTGGCCGACGGTCAGCTGGCCGTGACCGACTTCCGCAAGGAGCGCGAAACGATCCTGGCCGGCACCCGCCTCAGCGACGTGGAGGCCGCCAGCTTCGCCCGCATGGTCCTCCGCGCCACGGACGTCGTCCGGGCCGACTACGTCAAGGCCATGAACCAGGGGCAGCTGGTCGATTGGGCCATCCGCGGACTCTACAAGAAGCTGGATGAGAAGCTCCCGTCCGCCCTGAAGACCAAGCTGGACAACATCAAAACGATGCAGAAGGCCGACCTGCTCAAGCTCCTCGCCGAGGCCCGCCAGCACCTGGGCAAGCGCGAGGATCTGGCCGGCGGCAAGGACATCACCCTGTCGCTGCATCCGATGCTCGGCAAGCTCGACCGGCACACGGACTACATCGATCGGGAGACGCTCGAGCGCGACAAGGTCCACTACACCGGAAACTTCTCCGGCATCGGTGTGCAGATCCGCAAGAACAACAGCAAGGACATGCTCCAGGTGGTGACGCCGATCATCGGCAGCCCGGCGTACAAGGCGAAGATGTACGCCGGCGACGTCATCACCACCATCGTTCGCCAGGTCGATAACGAGGGCCGGCCGCTGGAGAAGCCGGAGGTCATCTCGACCAAGGGGATGACGACCGAGGAGGCGGTCAAGAAGATCCTCGGTCCAGCCGGGACGCCCATCAAGCTGATGGTCGAGCGCGAGGGGAGCGACAAGCCGCTGGAGTTCAACCTGATCCGCGGCCGGGTCGAGGTCGAGACGGTTCTCGGCCACAAGCGCAACGACGACGACAGCTGGAACTACGTCATCGACCCGGCGAACAAGATCTGCTACGTCCGGCTGACGCAGTTCTCGCGCAACACCCAGCGCGACCTGGCGCGGGCGATGAAGGAGCTGTCGAAGGCCGGAATCAAGGGGTTCATCCTCGACCTGCGCTTCAACCCGGGCGGCCTACTCGACAGCGCGGTGAAGATCTCCGACATGTTCATCGACGACGGAATGATCGTCACGATCCGGCCGCGCAACGGGGCGGAGACGTCTTACGTCGGCCAGAGCAACGGTAGTTACACGACGTTCCCGATGGTATGCCTGGTGAACGGGTGGAGCGCGTCGGGGAGCGAGATCGTGGCGGCCGCGCTGCAGGATCACGGGCGGGCGGTCGTCATCGGGTCGCGCAGCTACGGTAAGGGCAGCGTCCAGACCATCCTGCCGTTCGAGACCGGCGGACAGCTGAAGCTGACGACCGCCACCTACTGGCGCCCAAGCGGTCGGAACATCAACAAGGCCAGCACGCAGGGTCGCAAGGAGGACGAGTGGGGCGTGACTCCCGACAAGGGCTTCGTGATGGACCTGTCGCCCAAGGATCTGAACGACCTGCAGGACCACCAGCGGGACCGGGAGTTGATACAACGGCCCGACCGCCGCGGAACCACCAGCGGTAAGGCGGAGTTCAACGACCGCCAACTGAATGCGGCGCTGGAGTACCTGCGGCAGCAGATCCGCACGGGCTACCCGGACGTGACGAAGACGGTGAAGAAGGCCGGGTGATCCGGGCCGAAGGGAAGTGACGCGAACGAGAAGCCCCGCGGTCGTCAGACCGCGGGGCTTTTCTGTTGCGCGGCCGGGCGGGGGGCACGCTGCAATCGTTCTGGCCGCGCGGGAGAGTTGTTGCGACCCGGCCCGCAGGGGGGTATGATCAACACCAACCGACGCGCCCCCTGCCTCCGTTCCCGCACGCCTCGACAACCCGGGAGAACCCGCCATGACCCTCTTCCCCCCGCTCGCTCGCCGTGCCGGTTCGTTGCAGCCCGGTGAGGTCAACCCGACCCGCACCCGGCTGACCCAGGAGTTGCGGCACAACAGCCCGCTGTTCTCCTGCCGCATCGACCCGACGGGCCGGTTCGTCTTCGCCGGCGCTCAGGACAACGCCATCCACCGCTGGGAACTGACGGCGTCGCGCCGTGTGGCGCTGACCGGACACCGAAGCTGGGTCCGCGCCCTGGCCTTCCTGCGCGACCGGCGGCAGTTGCTGTCCGGCGGCTACGATGGAAAGCTCGTCTGGTGGCCGGTCGAGGGCGACGCGCCGGCGCCGGTGCGCACCATTGAGGCCCACCGCGGGTGGGTGCGGGCGGTGGCGGTCAGTCCCGACGGACGGACCATCGCGACCTGCGGCAACGACAACCTCGTCAAGCTGTGGTCCGCGGAGGACGGTCGGGCGGTCCGCACGCTGAGCGGCCACACCTCCCACGTCTACAACGTCGCGTTCCATCCGGGCGGGCAGTTCGTCGTCTCGGGCGATCACCGCGGGGTGGTGAAACAGTGGGACGTGGCGCGCGGGACCGAGGCGCGGTCGTTCGACGCGGGTGTACTGTACCGCTATGATCCGACGTTCCGGGCCGACATTGGCGGGGTGCGCGGCATGGCGTTCAACCGCGACGGGTCGCTGCTGGCGTGCGCGGGCATCACGGACGTGACGAACGCTTTCGCGGGTGTGGGGCGGCCGGTAGTGGTGCTGTTCGACTGGGCGACCGGGCAGCGCCGGCACCTGCTCCGGCCGGCGACGAACTTCCAGGGAACGGCGTGGGGCGTGGTGTTCCACCCGTCGGGGTTCCTCGCCGGCGTGGGCGGCGGGAGCGGCGGAGCGATGTGGTTCTGGCGGCCGGACCAGGCGAACTCGTTCCACACGGTCGCCCTGCCGACCAACGCCCGCGACGTGGACCTGCACTCGGACGGCCGGCGCCTGGCCGTCGCCTGCTTCGACGGCGCGGTCCGCGTCTACGACATGGCGCCGGCGTGACGCGGGCGGCGCAAGAAAAAGGCCCGCTCCCCCGGCAGGAGGAGCGGGCCTCGTTGGTTGACAGGGCGGTTACTCGGTGGCGGTGCCGGCCGTCTGCAGGTCGGCGGTGCCGTCGCCGTCGGCCTGCTCGGCCGCCAGCGCCGCGTCCATCGCTCGCTGCTGGATGCGCACCTCCGCCTCCTGGTGCATGTGGAAGCCGGTCCCGGCCGGCACCAGATGGCCGAGGATGACGTTCTCCTTCAGCCCGACCAGGTAATCGACCTTGCCCGCCAGCGCCGCCTCGGTCAGCACCTTCGTCGTCTCCTGGAAGCTCGCCGCCGAGATGAAGCTGTCCGATTGCACCGCTGCCTTGGTGATGCCCAGCAGCTGCGTCATCGCCGTCGCCCGCGTCGGGCTGACATACGTCGGCTGCCGCTTCTTCTCGGCCTCCAGCGCCGCCCGCATCTCCTCGAACTGCTCCCTGGTGGCGATCTTGCCGGCCTCGAAGCGCGAATCGCCCGGATCCTTGATCTTGACGCACCGGGCCAGCCGGTCGTTCACCTCGCGGAACGCGAACTTGTCGATCACCGACCCCGGCAGCAGGCTCGTGTCGCCCATTGCCTTGACCGCGACCTTGCGCAGCATCTGGGCGATGATGACCTCGATGTGCTTGTCGTCGATCTCGACGCGCTGGCTGCGGTAGACCGACTGCACCTCGCGCACGAGGTAGTTCTGTACCGCCTCCGGGCCGCTGATGCGCAGGATATCGTGCGGCACCAGCGGACCCTCGACCAGCGGGTCGCCCTCCTTGACGTACTCGCCGGCGTGGACGCGCATGTGCTTGCCCGGCGGCACCAGATGCTCGACCTCCGTCCCGGTCGGCCGGCCCTGATCGTCCACCGGCTGGATGAGGATCGGCCGCTTGCCGCGCCGCCGCTCGCCCAGCCGAACGATGCCGGCGACCTCGGCCATGACGGCCGGCTCGCGCGGCCGGCGCGCCTCGAAGATCTCCGTGACGCGCGGCAGCCCGCCGGTGATGTCCTGCGTCCCGCCCACTTCGCGCGGCGTCTTGGCGAGCAACGTTCCCGGCGACACCTGCTGGCCCTCGCGGACCTCCAGGTGCGCCTTCTCCGGGATGTAGTGGACCTCCAGCTTGTTGCCGCGCTCGTCCTCGATGACGATCTGCGGGTGCAGGTCGCCCTTGTGCTCCATGATGACCCAGCGCTCGGCGGCAGTGCCCTGGTCGCGCTCCTTGCGCAGCGTCTCGCCCTCGACGATCTCCTCGAAGCGGACGCGCCCGCCCGTCTCGGCCAGGATCGGGATACGGTGCGGGTCGATCTTGGCCAGCGACTGGCCCGGCTGCACTTGCTGCCTGTCCTCGATCGCCAGGATCGCCCCGTGCGGGACCGAGTGGGTTTCCAGGATCCGCTCACGCGGGCCGAGGATCTGGATCTCGCCCTTGCGGGCCAGCGCCACCCGCTCGCCGAGGTCGTTGGTGACGACCTTGACACCCTCCAGCTTGATCGTGCCGGCCTTCTTGGCCTTGATCTCCGGGTCAATGATGCGCCGGCCGGCCGTGCCGCCGATGTGGAACGTCCGCATCGTCAGCTGCGTGCCCGGCTCGCCGATCGACTGGGCGGCGATGATGCCGACCGCCATGCCCTCCTCGACCAGGTTGCCGGTCGCCAGATCCATGCCGTAGCACAGCCGGCATACGCCCAGCGGCGCCTCGCACGTCATCGGGCTGCGGACGAGGATCTTGTCCACGCCCAGCGACTCGATCTTGCGCGCCGCGTCGTGGGCGATCATCTCGTTCTCCTTGACGATCACGTCGCCGGTGATGGTCGTGATCGTGTTGCGGGCCACCCGGCCGCGGATCGACTCGGACAGGCCGCGCTCGATCTCTTCGCCCTTGTAGATGACGCCCTTGCTGATGCCCTGCGTCGTGCCGCAGTCGTACATCGTCACGACCACGTTCTGGGCGACATCGGCCAGCTTGCGCGTCAGATACCCGGAGTCGGCCGTCTTGAGGGCCGTGTCGGCAAGTCCCTTGCGGGCGCCGTGCGTCGAGCTGAAGTACTCCAGCACGCTCAGCCCCTCGCGGAAGTTTGCCTTGATGGGCGTCTCGATGATCTGCCCGGACGGCTTGGCCATCAGGCCGCGCATGCCGG
>JADLBT010000503.1 GCA_020847555.1 Gemmataceae bacterium | reverse complement strand
GGCCGGGCTGAGGCCGGTCAGCTGGCGAAAGGCGTCAGGGGTGCGCTTCAAGCGGTCGCTGTGGCTCATCCTGCCATCCTACTGCCTGGACGTTCTATTGTGCAGCGAGTCTATTGAGCGACAGCCTCCGGATACATACCAGGGAGGCGCTCGCAGCGCCTGGTCCTGATTTAGTGTTTCATGTCGGCCCCGGTCTGTCAACTACCGCTTGCGGAGGCGGGCGGGTCGGCGGATCGTGGGGCGAACGATCCCGCTTGCCTTCTCGGCGGCCGCGCCTATTCCTGTCCCCAGCCGTCGCGGACAGTGCGCCCGGAACCGGGGTGCGGAAACATGATCACGCGCTGCAATCGCTCGCTCAATCGTTTCATCGGTCCCGCCGGGCTGATCGTCGGGCTGCTGGCGGCGGGCGGGACGGGTGGGCAGCAGGCCGGGCTCCCGCAGGGAAGGGCGGCCTACGTCGCGACTGGCATGCTTCCATCTCCGCACGCCACCCAGGCCGCCGCCGCCGCCGAGCGGTTCGTGTACGCCATCTCGAACAGCGCGGTCGTCAAGTACGACCGGGCGACCGGCAAGGAACTGGGCAAGAGCCGCGGCCAGGCGGAGCACCTCAACAGCGGCTTTCTGTGGCAGGGCAAGCTGTACTGCGCCCACTCGAACTACCCGCGCAAGCCGCACCGGAGCGATCTGCGCGTCCTCGACCCGGGAACGATGGACCTGACCATCTTCCACACCTTCGCCGAGCCGCCCGGAAGCTTGACGTGGGCGGTGCGGCGGGGCGACCACTGGTGGTGCCACTTCGCGCACTACGGCGCCGACAAGGGGAAGTCGATCCTGGTGCGGTACGACGCGCGGTGGCAGGAGCAGGCTCGGTGGACGTACCCGGCCGCCCTGATCGCCGACTGGGGAAACTACAGCCTCTCGGGCGGCATCTGGGACGGCGACCGCCTGCTCGCGACCGGCCACGACCGGAAGGCGATCTACCGACTTCGTGTTCCAGCGGGCGGCAAGGTCGTCGAGGTGATCGATGTGGTGCCGTCGCCCTTCCCCGGGCAGGGGATCGCCGCCGACCCGCAGACCGGCGGGCTGGTCGGCATCGATCGGGCCAAACGGCAGGTCGTTTTCGCTCGGCTGGAACGGCGATAGGGCGTACCAGCCCGCAGCGCCAGCGCCGGGCGCTTGCAGTGCCCGGCGCTGGCGCTGCGGACTGGTCCGTTAGTAACGAAACTCCAGACTGACGTTGAGCCCCTGCGTCCAGAAGCTGGTGTCCTGGAACGCGAACGCGGGGCGCGGCGGTCCGCCGAACGGGACCGGCGCACCATCGAGAGCGGGGCGCTGCGCCGTGTTGATCGCCCGATCGATCTGGTCGCCGCTGCGCACCACGTTGTAGACGTACAGGAACGTGTACCCGCCCGCGAGCCGCAGGTGGGGCGAGAGCTTCACCCCGACGTTCACCCCGACCTCCGGGATGAAGCTAAACTCGCTGCGGTCGAAACTCCCCGAGTTGCTGCGCAGCGCCAGCAGTCCGCCCGGCAGGGACGTGCGCACCCCGCCGGGGCTGACCAGCACCGTGTTGCCGGCAATGTCCACCTCCTGCTGGATGCATCCCAGGGCGAGCTTACCCCACAGGTTGAGGTAGTAGCGGCCGCGGTGGAACTCCCCTTGCAGCCCCAGCTGGCCGCCGTAGAAGCGGTTCCGTGCCCCGAACGAGTCCGCCGCGAAGACCGTCGAGCCCGCCAGCCCGGCCACGCCCGGCCCGAACGTGGTGCGGTCGTTGCTGTCGAGCGCGTCCTCCAGCTGCAGGTAGCGGAACCCGCCGAGCACATCGAGATGGCCCCAGGAGCAGCGATAGATTTCGAGGCGCAGGTTCGCCTCGCCCCCCCACAGCCGGTCCATCACCCGGACGGCGGCCGCGCCCGTCTGCGTGCCGGGAGCGGCCAGGACAACCGCGCTCTCGGCCCCGGTGACCGCGTTCGCGAACGGCCGGGCCAGCACCGGGCCGCCCGCCAGGAAGGTAAAGTTGCGCTCCGCGAGCCACAGCCCGGTCGCCTCCAGTCCGATGTTCTGGCGCTGCGTGAGCCAGGTGCCGAGCGTGAGCCGAGCACCCAGGCGCTGCTGCTCGTCAAAGCTGTCGCCGTCCACGAGCACCTTTGTACCGGGAGCGCCGAGGGAGCCGGTGGTCAGCAGGGGCGGGCTGGAGCGCTGCTTGACCCACCACACGAGCCAGTCCGCGCTGCCGTAGTACTTGTACCCGGGCGGCCCGTGGTCGGGTGGCTCGCCCTCGTGGCCGCGCGGGGGTTCCGGAATGGAAGCCTCGTCCGCGTCCCACAGCCCGCTCCCGGCGGGCGGCAGGGGCGGCGCCGGAGGGCAGGCGGACACGACGCCTCCGGGAGACAGCGGCGACAGGACCGGCTCCCGCGGGGAGTCCGGGTCGCCTGCGGGAGGGCTGTCCTCGGGCGGGGCGATCGGCTCGGGGGACGGCCCGGCATCGGGCGCCGCGACCGGCTGCTGGGGCGGACCCGCCTGGGCAGCCGACTGGGGCGGTCTGGCCGACTTCCCCTGCGGATACCCCGGCGGCAGCGGCCGCTGGACGTTCGTCGGGGTTACGGGGTCGGGGCCGGCCAGCGGCGGCGTCGCGGGAGCCTGGCCGCGGTAGTAGACCGGCAACGCCCCGCGCGGTCCGGGCGCTACCGGGTAGGCGGGCATGGCTCCGGGCGGGTAGGCCGACCACGGGTAGGGCGCGGCGGGGCGGTACGCAGCGCCATACGGCGCGACCGCGTGCCAGGCCGGATAGCCCGGGGAGGGGTAGTAGGCCGGCGCGTAGCCGGGGTAGCCCTGGCCCGACGCCAGGGACGAGCCGCCCAGCATGAGCAGCGCGCAAAGACATCCGTTTCTCATCGTGGCCTCACGTCCTCGGGAACTACCGGGGCGCCCGACCGGAACCTGCCGTGGTTTCCTGGTCTACCCGGAAGGGCCGGCTCGCGGGTTTTGTCAGAGACTCCCGCCTTGCCGATTACATCGGACCCGTGCGACGCAACACTGAACGGGAGGGTGGCGCTCTCGGCGAAACCCGCCCGGCCAGACGCCGAGGGTGCGGGATGTGCGAGAAAGGGCGGATCGTCCGAGCCCGAAACGTCAGCGCGGGACGCGACAAGACCCGCGCTGACGCTTCGGGCTCGTAAGGCGCTGCAAGAGTTTCCGGTTGCGCGATCTGTGCCGGATCTGACGCTCGTGCCGCCCTCTCCCCGCGGCCCCCGCCAGCGGCCCGATTTGCCCCCGCGCGCCCGCTGGCCTAGCCTGGAGTGCCCCTTCGTCCTCCGCGGCTGCCGCCTCCGGGCTGCCGGACTCGTTCGCGGCAGGGACGTGGGCCGTCCGACTCGGGCACAGGCTGGGCATGGTGTGATGAACGACCTCCTCGGGTGTGGGGAAACCGTCATGAGGGGCGTGGGGAACGGCAGGGGCTCGGGGCACCTCCCGGCGCGCGGCTCCAGCCCGGGCGCGCCGCCGACGGCGAACGGACTGCTGCAGGATCTCCTCGCCTCCTCGATCATCCTCCTGGAGGACTGGCTCGCCCTGCCGGCGGACACACGCGACGAACTCACGACGTGCGCCGACCGGGACACCCTGCTGACCCAGCTGGTCGGGCACGGCCTGCTCACCGACTACCAGGCCGGGCGCGTTCTGGCCGGGACGGTGTTCGGCCTCACCCTCGGCAACTATCGGATCCTCGACCGGATCGGGGCCGGCGGGATGGGCATCGTCTTCCTCGCCGAGCACCTGTGTATGCGCCGCCGGGTGGCGGTCAAGATGCTGCCCCTCGCTCCGGACAAGGATCCGCGCCTGCTGAGCCGGTTCTTCGCGGAGATGCGAGCCGTCGCTCAGCTCCAGCACCCCAACATCGTCACCGCCTTCGACGCCGGCAAGGTGACCGACCTCGACCCCGCCGCGCCGACGTTGCACTTCTTCGTGATGGAGTACGTTCCCGGGCTGGATCTGGAGGCGTATGTCGGCGAACACGGGCCGCTCGCCCCGACGCGAGCGTGCGACATCGGCCACCAGATCGCCAGTGCCCTGGCCGAGGCGCACAAGCACGGCCTGATCCACCGCGACATCAAGCCGTCGAACATCCTCGTGACGCCCGAGGGCCAGGCCAAGCTGCTCGACTTCGGCCTGACCCGGCACCGCAGCCACGAGGGCCAGACGGAGCCCGGGACGCTCCTCGGCACCCTCGACTACATGGCCCCGGAACAGGTGCAGGACGCCAGCGCAGTGGACATCCGGGCGGACCTGTACGGCCTCGGCGGGGTGCTGTTCTGGTGCCTCACCGGCCAGCCCCCGTTTCCCGGCAAGAGCAGTGTCGCCGCAATGCTCGCCTGCCGGCTCCTGCAGCAGCCGCGTGCGGTCCGCAGCCTGCGCCCGGAGATCCCGCCCGAGCTGGACGCGGTCGTGGCCCGGATGATGGCCCTGAAGGCAGACGACCGTTACCAGACGCCGCAGGCCGTCATGCAGGCGCTTCTGCCGTTCGTGGGTCCGGCGTCGGCCGACGGACCGCCGGCGCCCGCGGCCAACCTCCTCCTTCCCCGGACGACGCCGGCCGAGCCGGAACCAGGGTCGGCCCGCTGTCACCGGCTGCTGATCGCGGACGACGAACCCGGGATCCGTGCGTTCTCGCGGCTCGCGCTCACGTCGGACGCGATTCAGTGTGACGAGGCGGCTGACGGCCAGCAGGCGCTGGAGGCGGTCCAGACCGGGGCCTACGATCTGGTCCTGCTGGACGTCCACATGCCCCGGTTGACGGGGCTGCAGGTGTGCCGCCGGCTGCGCGAGAACCCGCCGTCGCCGAACCTCAAGATCATTCTGTTCTCCGGCGTCGGGACGCCGGAGGAGATGATCCAGCTGTTCGCTGCCGGGGCCGACGACTGCCTGACCAAGCCGGCCAGCGCGGCCCAGCTGCTGACTCGCGTCCGGGCGGCGCTGGAGCTGAAGGCCGCTCAGGACCGCTGCGACGAGTTCCAGCGCCGTCTCCACGCCGTCGGGCAGGAACTGGAGCAGGGCATCCGCAATCGCGACACGGTGGAGGCCAGGGCGCGGGGCGGGCTGGCGCAGGCGCGCAAGGCCGTCGTTCACACCCTGACCCGGCTGCTTGAACACCGCGGGGGCGAGACCGCCGCCCACCTGCGCCGGCTGCCGCGGTACAGTCGCCGGCTGGCCGAGGAGGCGGCCCGCCTGCCAGCGTTCGCGGATCGGATCGACCACGGGTTCATCGAGACGCTGGAAGCGTGCGTTCCACTGCACGACATCGGCCAGGTGGCGCTGCCCGATCACATCCTCCTCAAGCCCGGCAAGCTGGACCCGGACGAGCGCGTGTTCATGCAGTCGCACACGACTGGTGCCGGCGACATCCTCCAGGAGGCGGCCGACCTGTACGGGTTCGATCCGGGGTTCCTGCGCCTGGCCGCGGACGTCGCCCGCCACCACCACGAGCGCCACGACGGCGAGGGCTACCCGGACCGGCTGGCGGGCGACGCGATCCCGCTGGCGGCACGCATCGTGACGATCGGCGACGTGTACGACGCTCTGCGTTCCCGCCGCGCCTTTCGCCCGGCGCTGACGCACGGCGCCGCCCTGCAGCTCATGCTCGCGGCCGGCGGACAGTTCGACCCGGCCCTGCTGGAAGCGTTCCGCCAGTGTGCCGCGGACTTCGAGCGGATGTACCGGGACGACCCCGGCTGACGGCCGCCCCGGGCGGCGGCCGCTGCGTCATTTCTCATTCCCCCGTTCGACTGGTTGCGTCCATGCCTGAGTCAACCGAGTCACAGCCCGAAAGCATTCCCACCTCGCCTCCTCCTCCCGAGCGGCGCGAGAGGGAGCGGCATCCATTCCGCCTGCGAACATTTTGCCATCCGCGCGGTGGCGGCGCCTCCCAGTGGGCGCGGGTCAGGGAGGTGTCGCTTACCGGGATCGGCCTGTTCGTGAGCCACCCCTTCGCCGCAGGGGAACGGGTCACGGTGGAACTGCGTGGCAAGGGGCAGGGCAACACCCACTTTCTCGTCGCCGAGGTGATGCATGCCCACCCCCAGCAGGACGGGAACTGGCTGCTGGG
>JADLBT010000502.1 GCA_020847555.1 Gemmataceae bacterium | reverse complement strand
GTTGTTGTGCGCCTCGGCCAGGCGCGGATCCAGCTCGACGGCGCGTTGCAGGCTGGTCCGCGCCGCGGACAGCCGGCCTTCCGCCAGCAGGGCGGCGCCGAGGGCGGCGTGCGCGCGGGCGTTGGCGGGTGCCTTCGCGACGGTGTCGGTCCAGAGGGTGCGGGCGTCGCGGTAGTCGCGATTCCGGTCGAAGGTCGCGGCGCCGAGGACGGCGGCAAGGGCGGCGGTCGCGAAGATCGACCGGCGACCCAGCCAGCGGTACGCCATCCAGGCGACTGCGACGGCGGGGGCCGCGAGGGGAAGGTACATGCGATGCTCCGCCATCGTCTGGCCGGCGACGGGCACAAAGCTGGTGGCGGGCGCCAGCAGGAGAAGGACCCAGGCCGCGCCGAAGCCCGCCACCGGGCGGCGCCACAGGGCGAAAGCGGTGGCGCCGAGCAGGGCGCCGAGGGCCAGCACGTGGGGCCAAACCTCGCCAAAGCCCGCGGCCACCGCCGTGCCGTAGTCGAAGACCAGCGGCGCCGGCCACGCGGCGAGTTTCAGGTAGGTGAGGATCGTGCGGCAGGAGGTGAGGGCATACTGCCAGGAGGAAACCGCGGCGGTGCCGACGCCGCGTTCCTGCACGTCGAGCAGCAGGAAAAGCAGCAGTCCCCAGGTGGCCGCCAGCGCCAGGTGCCAGCGATGGCGCAACCGCCAGGCCGCGGCGAACGAGCCGGCGACGAAGGTGCGATCGAACAGCAGCACCATCACCGGCGCCGTGACCATCACCTCCTTGGTCGCCATGCCGAGCGCGCAACTGACGACGGCCAGGACCAGCCACCGGGAGCGTCCCGAAGTCGCGCCGTGCAGGAAGGCGGCCAGCGTCGCGAGGTAGAATAGCGCCATCAACGCCTCGGTGCGCTGGGAAAGATAGGTGACCGACTCGGTCTGGAGCGGATGCAGCAGCCAGAGCAGGGCGGCGCCGCCGGCGATCAACCGCGCCGAACCCTCGTCGGCCGCGACATGGCCGCGGCCGGCCAGGAGCGCGAGGGTGCGGTGGACGAGGGCGGCCAGGAGCCAGGCGGCGGCGACATGGATGGCCAGGTTGACGACATGGTAGCCGCGCACCGCCAGGCCGCCGACCGCGTGGTTCAACGCGAAGCTGAGGTTGGCGATCGGCCGCCCGCCAAAGCCCGAACTGGCCGGAGGGGAGAGGACGGCACCGAGATTGCGCAGGTCGCGGATGGTCGGGTTCTCGACGATGGAGACGGTGTCATCGAGCAGGAAGGGCACGCCGAGGGTGTGGCCGTAGGCGAGCGCGGCCGCCGCGGCCAGGACGAGGCCGAGCAGCGCGGGCGGCAGGCGGGGTGACGGGGAAGACACGACCGGCGACCGGTGGGGACTACCGTGTCACCCGCGCGTCGACGGGGCGCCGGGCGCCCCGCCCACCGGCGAGGAGGGGGAAAAGGGAACAGCGCGGCACGGGCTGGCTAGTCGGCGGGCAGCTTCAGCTCGCGCACCCAGATGTTACGGAAGGCGATCGTGTTGTTGTGATCCTGCAGCGCGAGCGGGAGCCGGGCGGCGTGGGGGCGGTAGGCCGGGAGCCCGCGGTTGGGCGTGTGGCCCTTGAGCACGGCGTCGTGCTGGACGATCACCCCGTTGTGCAGGACGGTCATTCGGGCGGGCCGGAGCAGGCTGCCGTCGGCGCCGAACCGCGGGGCGATCCAGATGACGTCGAAGGTCTGCCATTCGCCCGGGCGGCGGGAGGAGTTCACCAGCGGGGCATACTGCTTGTAGATCGAGCCGGCCTGGCCGTTGACGTAGGTGGGATTCTGGTACGAATCGAGGATCTGCAGCTCGTAGATGCCCATGAGGAAGACGCCGCTGTTGCCGCGGCCCTGGCCCTCGCCGGAGACGACGGACGGCGTGCGGAACTCCAGGTGGAGCTGGAGATCGCCGAAAGCCTCCCGGGTGCGGATGTTGCCGCTTTTCGGCACGCAAACCATCGCGTCGCCCTCGATCTTCCACGGCGCCGGGGCTCCCTCGGTCTTGGCGGAGACCCAGGCGTCGAGGTTCCGGCCGTCGAAGAGCACGACGGCGTCGGAAGGCGGGGCGCCGGGAGGGGCGGAGACCACGACCGGCACGGGCTCGTAGACGGCGGTGGCCGAGGCCGGAGGGAGCTCGGGAGAGGAATCCGCAGCCTTCTTTTTCGGGGCCGGGGAAGCGGCGGTGGCGAAGGTGGCCAGGGCGAGGAAACAGCAGACGGACAGGGCAGGGGACGACTTCATGGCGGCCGGAGCATGCCGGGGCCGGCGTCGTGGAGGCAAGCGTGCGACCAGTGGCAGCGGGCGGGAGGGCGAAGCTCGGTGGCTTGCTGTCGGGGAGAAAGGAGCGGCGCCTGCCCAAGCGCCGCGGGGCCAAGCTGGCGGTTGGGTAACCGCCGCTCCTGGCCGGCCGACTCCGGCGCGGCAGGAAGGCACGAAACCGTGCGGCGAGCCGTGGCATTGCAGTGGACGGCGCGCCGTCGGCGGTGATGCTGGAGGGGTGACCGCGCGACCGAACATCCTCTGGATTCTGACGACCCAGTGGCGGGCCCAGGCCGGTGGTTTCGCCGGGGATCAGGACGCGCGCACGCCGCACCTCGATGCCCTGGCGAGGCGCGCCACGAATTACGTGCAGGCGGTGACGCCGCATCCCTTCGGACCGTTGGCGCGGGCGGCGGGGCTCACGGGAGTGCCCTCGCCGGCCACCGGGGTCGCCGAGTCCCCCGATCCGCTTCCGGCCGGGGCGCCCCCGATTGCGCGGGTGTTGGGCGGCGCGGGATACACG
>JADLBT010000501.1 GCA_020847555.1 Gemmataceae bacterium | reverse complement strand
TGCAATCTCGTCATCGACTGCTACATTCACTAAAACCAGAGGCAGTTGTAACAGTCTCGAAAGACATGGCAGGAGACGTCTCCGGCGGAGGTGGTGAGAACCGAGATGGCAATCACGAAGGACCGCAAAACGGATATCATCGATCAGTTCCGGCGCGAACCTACCGACACCGGTTCCCCCGAAGTGCAAATTGCTCTGCTCACGGCTCGAATCACCGAGCTGACCGAGCACCTGCGCACCCACAAGAAAGACCATGCGTCTCGCCGTGGCCTGCTGATGATGGTCAGCAAGCGGTCCAGCCTGTTGACGTACCTGCGCAACAAGGACCGCAACCGCTACCTGTCCGTCATCGGCCGACTCGGGCTGCGCAAGTAATCCGTCCGGGTCCGTGTGCCTCTCGCCTTCACCTGCCTCCGCGAACGTCCCTGCCGGCAAGATGAGGAAAGTACCGTGCCGGCAAGTCGTGTTGAATGTACGCTGGGCGCCCACACTCTGAGCATCGAAACCGGAAAAGTGGCCAGGCAGGCCCACGGCGCCGTTCTGGTGCAGCTGGGCGACACCGTTACCCTGGTGGCCGCCGTTGAGGGCGAGGCCGACGAGCGGCGGGATTTCTTCCCCCTCGTCGTCGATTACCGCGAGAAGACCTACGCCGCCGGCAAGTTCCCCGGCGGGTTCATCAAGCGGGAGGGCCGCCCGACCACCAAGGAGATCCTCACCTCCCGGCTGATCGACCGCCCCATCCGCCCCCTGTTCCCAGCCGACTACCGGCGCGAGGTGCAGGTGATGGCGGCCGTCCTGTCCGCCGACCGCGAGAACGACCCCGACATCCTGTCGATGATCGGCTCCAGTGCCGCGCTGCACGTTTCGCACATCCCGTTCCTGGAACCGACGGGGTCCATCCGCATCGGCCGGATCGGCAACGAGTTCCTCGTCATGCCGACCCACTCCCAGCTCGAGGAGAGCGACCTTGACCTCGTCGTCTCCGGCACCCGCAACGCGATCACCATGATCGAGGGGTTCGCCCGCGAGATGTCCGAGGAGAACATGGTTTCGGCGAGTCTGTTCGCCCACGAGCAGATCGTCAAGATCGTGGATCTCGTCGAGCAGCTGCGCCGCCAGGTCGGCCTGCCGGTCAAGGAAACCCCCGCCGCCTCGCCGGCCAACCCGGCCGCGGCGATTCTCACGCAGCGCTACTACAACGAATTCAAGGAGCTAAAGCAGACGGCCGGCAAGCACGCCCGGGCCGACAAGATCAAGGAGCTGCGCGAGCGCATCTTCGCCGAGGTGGTGCCGGCCGAGCCGAAGGAGGGCGACCCGACGTCCGAGCAGGTGTCGGCCGCCTTCGCCGCCCTGGAGGAGCGCGTGGTGCGCGACCTGATCCTCGAGGGCAAGCGGATCGACGGCCGCACCCCCAAGGATCTGCGGCAGATCACCTGCGAGGTCGGCGTCCTGCCGCGCACCCACGGGTCGGCCATCTTCACCCGCGGCGAAACGCAGGCACTGGTGACGACCACCCTCGGCACGACCAGCGACGAGCAGCGCGTGGACGGGCTGGCCGACGAGTACAGCAAGAAGTTCATGCTCGACTACAACTTCCCGCCATTCAGCGTCGGCGAGTGCCGGCCGATCCGCGGACCCGGCCGGCGCGAGATCGGCCACGGCGCCCTGGCCGAGCGCAGTCTCAAGCCGGTCATCCCGAACCCCGAGAAGTTCCCATACACGATCCGCGTCGTCAGCGACATCCTCGAGTCGAATGGGTCGTCGAGCATGGCGAGCGTCTGCGGCGGCACCCTGTCGCTGATGGATGCCGGCGTGCCGATCAGCGACCCGGTCGCCGGCATCTCGATCGGGCTGGTCAAGGAGCAGGACCGATTCACCCTCCTGACCGACATCATGGGGGACGAGGACCACTTCGGCGACATGGACTTCAAGGTCGCCGGCACGGTCCGCGGCATCACCGGCATCCAGCTCGATCTCAAGATTGCCGGCATCAACGAGGAGATCATCCGAGCGACGCTCGACCAGGCCCGCGAGGCCCGGCGCGAGATCCTCAAGCACATCGTCACGACGCTGCGCTTCCCGCGCGGCGAGCCAAGTCCGCTGGCGCCGCGCCTCATCACCGTCCGCATCAACCCGGACAAGATCGGTCTGCTTATCGGACCCGGCGGCAAGACGATCAAGGGCATCCAGGAATCGACCGGGGCGAAGCTCGACGTCGCCGACGACGGCATGGTGAGCATCGCCCACATGTCCGCGGCCGGGGCCGAGGCGGCCCGGGCCAAGGTCGAGGCGCTGACCGAGGAGGTGCGGGTCGGCAAGGTGTACGAGGGGCGCGTCACGTCGATCAAGGACTTCGGCGCCTTCATCGAGATCCTGCCGGGCCGCGACGGTCTGTGCCACATCAGCGAGCTGGATGACAAGTACGTCGGCAAGGTCGAGGACGTGTGCAAGGTCGGCGACCGGCTTCAGGTCAAGGTGATCGCCATCGACGACCAGGACCGGGTGAAGCTGTCCCGCAAGGCGCTGCTGCGTGAGCAGTCGGGGGGCGGCCAGCCGGCCCCGGCCAGGGAGGGCGGCAGGCCGCGCGAGGGCGGCCCGCGCGAGGGCGGACATCGTGAAGGCGGACATCGTGAAGGCGGACATCGTGAAGGAGGCCACCGCGAGGGCGGCGGCCGCGGGCGTCACCGCGAGGGCGGCGGTGGCGAGGAACCTCGTCGCGATTGAACCCGTTCCCCTGACGGCGCGGCGTGAAAGAACCGTACCCGCCAGCCCGGAGCGCCAGCTCCGGGCTGGTGGGTACGGTTCCTTTACCCCGCTTGCGGCTTGGCGCTCACCCGCCAAGCCGCAAGCGGAATCAACCGCAGGGTGCCCCTTGCCGCGGCGCGAGCCAGGTCGCCCCCGGTATCTCGTCCTTCCGCGGGGGCACCGCCTTGTCCCTGCCGCGGTTGATGTTCTTGTTCTCGGCGTCGCTGCCGCACCCCGACGAACAGATCGCAAAAAGTACCACCGCCGCGCACATCGCGAAGATTCTGCCCATGTCCAGTACCGCCTGCCAATCCGGGTGAGGTCGCGTTTCCGAACGGTATCGGTGGCCCACGCATCGCCTCACGTCAGCTTATCGATACCTGAAGCAAGCAACAACCGCCACGCACGTCGGACCAGGGAAAAACAACGAGCCGGCCGCGCAGATGCGGCCGACTCGTTCACGATGCGGCAGTAGGTGCCAGAAGCGTCTACTTACTTGGGGGTGTCCTTCTTATCCTTGGTGTCCTTGGCGGCGTCCGCGGGCGGAGTGGCGCCATCCTTCTTCTCTTCCTTCTTGCCGCAGCCGATGCTGCTGAAGCTCAGGGTGCAGACCAGGCACGCCGCCACGAGGAACGCGAGCAGTTTCTTCACGGGAACCGTCCTTTCATGAAGGTCACACACACTATCCCGGGTGTCGCCCGACACCCGGGCGCGGTCCTGGCCGCACTGCCAGGCCCGGATTGCCACAAGCGAGTTATGTCACCGAGCGCCGCACAGCCCGAACACCCGTCGCACATTGCCGGTCCGGGCTTGATGGCACATGCTGAACGGGATCGGCCGTTTAGTTATCTTCTTTATCCTTATCCTTGCCCTTGTCCGCGTCCTTCTTGTCCTTGCCCGCGTCCTTCTTGTCCTTGCCCGCGTCCTTCTTCTCGCCGTCCGCCTTCTTCTTCTCGCCGTCCGCCTTCTTCTTCTCGCCGTCTGCCTTCTTCTCGCCGTCCACCTTCTTCTCGCCGTCCACCTTCTTCTCGCCGTCCACCTTCTTCTCGCCGTCCACCTTCTTCTCGCCGTCCACCTTCTTCTCGCCGTCCGTCTTGCCCTTGTCCGCTTCCACTTTGTTTTTGTCCGCTTCCGGCTTCTTCTTGCAGCCACCGACCGAGCCGAGCCCGATGGTCAGGGTCAGACCCAGAACGAGCATCCCAAGGAGTTTGTGCATGGCGCGACCGTCCTTTCGGAGTAGTGGGACCGGGGTGTCACCTGCCGCCAGTTGCTACCGCTGGCGAGTCAGGAAGTAAGATGCAGCGGGCCGGGCGTTATTCCCGACTTTTTCTCCGCCGGCCGAAATTCCGCCGCGACCCACGCTACATCCGTACAGCCGCTGGTGCTGGCGTCGTCGGGGCCGGCGCCGTAAGCTGACAACGGCTCACGGACGGAAAGCCCAGCAGCCGAGCCGGCCTTTGCCGCGCGGCGTTACGGAGGGCGAGGAACCGTGCGGCGCAGGGCCGGGCCAGGGTCTGGTTTTTTCCGCCAGTCCGGGAATAAACCGCCCCCGCGCCGGTTCATGCCTTGGTGGAGACCTTGCCCCATGAATTTGCCCGGCAGTCAGCGGAGCGTCGCGAAACTGGTCGAGGAACACTACACCTCCCTGTACCGCTACGCCTTTCGGCTTTCGGGGTCGATCGTGGACGCGGAAGATCTGACCCAGGAGACGTTCTGTCAGGCGCAGCTCAAGCTGGGCCAGCTCCGCGAGCGCGACCGGGCCCGGGCGTGGCTGTTCAGTATCCTGCGCAACGCCTACCTGCATCGGATCCGCGCCAGCAAGCAGGAGCACGCCGTCTCCCTCGACTGGGTCGGCGACCTGCCCGAGCGGCTCCCGGACCCGCTGCCGGAGGTCGAGCCGGAGAAACTGCAGCAGGCTCTCAACGAACTCCCGGAGGCCTTCCGCACCCCGGTCATTTTGTTTTATTTTGAAGACTTCAGTTACCGCGACATCGCCGCGCAGATGGATCTGCCGATGGGCACGGTGATGTCCCGACTGGCCCGGGCCAAGACCCACCTGCGGACCCGCCTGCTGGCGCCCGCGGCGGTTCTGGCCGAACCCAGGAGGGTTCGCGATGGAGTGTAGGAACGCCCGTCTTCTGCTCGAGTTCGCGCGCCCTGGCGGGTCTGAGTTGGAGCGGGAAGAGGCCGAGACGCTGGAACAGCACCTGCACGAGTGCCCGGACTGCGCCGCGCTGGCGAGCGCCGAGCGCCGGGCCGACGACCGCCTCGGCCGGGCCATGCGGGACGTGCCGGTGCCGGACGGTCTGCGCGAGCGACTGCTGCGCAAGTTGGCCCAGGAGCGCGATGCGTGGTATCGGCGCTGGCTGCTGCGCGGCGCCGGGCTGGCGGCGGCGGTTCTGCTTGCCGTCTGGGGGTGGTCCTGGTGGCCGGCCAATCTCCCTGCGGTCACTTCGCAGGACGTCGATGAACTTGTCAACGCCGGGCCGTCCTTCTCCAGGGACAAAATCCATGAGGGGTTCGAGGTGCTGGGGACGGCCTTTCAAGCACCGCCCGACTTCAAGTACGACCTGGCCACGGCCTTCGGAATGGTCCCGTTCAAAAACCGCCAGGTTCCGCAGCTGGTGTTTACCGCTCCAGGAAGTCCGGGAAGGCGGCCGGCGATGGCGCGTGTCTACGTCCTTTCCGGCCAGATGTTCGACCTGGAGCAAACGAAGCGCAACGTGGGCAACCCCAGCGGCACCCATCCGCGGGTCGAGATCCTCGACTATCCCGAACACCCGAATTACCTGTATCTCGTCGTCTACACGGGGGAGTTGAGCCTCTTCAGGAACCGGCGCGCTGCGGAAACCTGATGCCAGGTCTTCGCATGAGGTATCGCGATTCAGACGTGGTTACCAGCGCGGCGTAACAGCGCCGGGCGCCCGGCG
>JADLBT010000500.1 GCA_020847555.1 Gemmataceae bacterium | reverse complement strand
GTACGGGGCCGCCGGCGGCGAGCAGCAACGCTCGCCCGGCGGCCCTTCTCGTTGGAGACGAGGAGCCGGCGATGCCCGAGAGCGCACGAGCCACATCCACCGCAGAGGACGCACAGGACCTCGCGTCCCTCACCCCCGACCCCCGCAACGCCCGCGCCCACTCCGAGCGCAACCTCGACCTGATCGCCCTCGCCCTGCAGGAGGTCGGCGCCGCCCGCTCCATCGTCGTCGACGAAGACGGCGTCGTCTTGGCCGGCAACGCCACGGTCCAGGCCGCCCAGCAGGCCGGCATCGCCCGCGTCCGCGTCGTCGATGTGGACGGCAGCGAACTGGTCGCCGTCCGCCGCACCAACCTCACGCCGGAGCAGAAGCGCCGCCTCGCCCTTCTCGACAACCGCACCGCCGAACTGGCGGCCTGGGACACGGAGGTCCTCGCCTCCCTGGCCGAGGACACCGACTTCGCGGGGTTGTGGGAGGCCGACGAACTGGCGGAGTTGCTCGGCAACGATTCGGCTCCGGCCCACCTCCTCGGCGACCCCGACGCCGTTCCCGACGTCCCCGACGACCCCATCACCCGACCCGGCGACCTCTGGCGGCTCGGCCCCCACCGCCTGCTGTGCGGCAGTTGCACCGACGTGGACGCGGTTCGCTTCCTCATGGCCGGCCGGCGCGCGCACCTCATGGCCACCGACCCGCCCTACCTCGTCGACTACACCGGCGGTAACCACCCCCAGCACTGGCAGGAGCGGGACGGCCGGATGGTCGATACGGCGAACACGACCTGGGACACCTACCACGAGGGGGACGAGGCCCTCTACCACGACGTCCTGCGGATCGCCCTGGCCGAGGCCCTCCTCCCCACCGCCCCCGTCTACCAGTGGCACGCCGACCGGAGGCGCCGCTTCGTCGAGGACGCGTGGCGGGCGAACGGGCTGCTCTGGCACCAGACGATCACCTGGGTGAAGTCCCATCCCGTGCTGACGCGCTCCCACTTCATGTGGCAGACCGAACCCTGCGCCTACGGCTGGGTGGAGGGGAACCAGCCCGACCCGTCCCGCCGCCCGCCCCCCAACACCCCCAACGTCTGGCTGGTCGACTCGGTGGGCCGGGACGAGGCCGGGGACGACCAGCGGGTGGAGCACCCGACCCAGAAGCCGGTCGAGCTGATCACCCGGCCCATCGCCTACCACACCCAGCCCGGGGAACTGCTGTATGAGCCGTTCGCCGGCTCGGGCACCGCGCTGATCGCGGCGGAGGTCGCGGGACGGGTCTGTTACGCGCTGGAGCTGGAGCCGGCCTACTGCGACGTGATCGTGCAGCGTTGGGAGCAGCTGACGGGGCAGACGGCGGAGCGCGTTCCCTCCCCGGCGGAGGATGCGGCGTGAGCCGTCGCCGAGGTGCCACGCCATGCCACAGAACCTGACACGCGGGCGGCTTTCCGGCAAGCAGCAGCGGGCGGTGGCCGCGCTCCTGGCGACGGGGGAGGTGAAAGCCGCCGCGGCCGAGGTGGGCGTGAGCCGGGAGACGCTGCACCGCTGGCTGCGGCAACCCGTCTTTCTGGAGGCGGTGCGGGCAGCCGAAGCGGAGGCGCTGGACGAGCTCTCGCGCCTCCTGGTGCGGCTGGGGCGGACGGCGGTGGCGACGGTGGCCAAGGCGATGGCCGATCCGGGAACCCCTCCCGCCACCAAGGTGCGGGCGGCCGACGTGGCGCTGGGGCGGCTGCTGCAGCTGCGGGAGCTGGCGCAACTCGAGGCGCGGGTGCAGGCGCTGGAAGCGGCGGCCGGGGTGGAGGGGGGAGGGGGCCGGTGAGGGGCAAGGCGAGCGTGTGGCGGCGCACAGGGGTGCTGGAGGCACAAAGGCCACGCCGCGCGAGCCGGCAGCCCAGCTGGGATCTCGCCGCCCTCTCCGACGCGGAGCTGGAGGCGCTCCTGCCGCTGGCCGAGAAGCAGGCGGCGGCCGAGGCGGAAGGACGAGCGCCGGCGTGGACGCGCAACGAGCAGGACCTCCTCGCCGGCCTAGCGGCCAAGGCAGGAGCAATCAAGTGAGGCTGGGGCGGCGGCTGGCGCGGCTGGAGCGGCCGCGGCCGGGCGGGCGGCTGCCGGCCTGGGCGCTGGCGGTGGCGGCCGAGGTGGCGGCGGAGGCCGGGGTGGAGGCGGAGCTGGTGGTGCGGGAGGCGGAGGCGGTCCGGGCGCGGGCGGAGGCGGCGGGAGCGCTCGGGACCGAAGAGAGGTGGGCGGCGTTCCTGGTGGAGGAGGGGGTCGACCCGGCGGCGCTGCTGGCCGAGGCGCACCGGATCCTGGGGCGGCGGTGAGCCTGCCCAAGCGGCTGGCGCGGGTCGAGGGGCTGCTGCTGCCGGCGCCCGGCTGCGCCACCTGCAAGGGGTGGACCGGGGTGGTGCTGGAGGGCGATGACGGGCCGCACCGGCCGGAGCGCTGCCCCGGGTGCGGCCGGCTCGTGCCCGCCACCGTAGTGGTCTGGATCGTAGGCGTCCGGATCGCGCTGATCTGACCGCGATGGTATCGAACGGGAAGGGAGCAAGCAGATGGGGCGGCCGGCGCGCTCGCGGCTGAGAGACCTGGAGCGGAGCATGCGGATGGACGTCCCGCCGGTCGGGCGGCTCCTCTTCCTGCTCCCCGACCTGTGGCCGGAGGCAGACCGGGCCGCGTTCGAAGCCCCAGCGAGCCGCGAGGCGCTGGAAGCGCTGGTGGAGCGGCGGACGGGGGTGCGGCCGGTCATCGCCCCGCCCCGGATCTGGGCCATCACCGTGCCGGTTCCCGACACGGTACTGACGATGTCCGAGGAGGCGCAGGCGGCGTTCCTGGAGCGCCATGAGTCACGGCCGTTGGAGCCCGACTGATGGGACTGGCGAAGCGATGCGTTTAGCGACGCGGCTGAAGATCGTTGGGCCCAAACTCCGGCCCGACGCTAAAGAACCACGGCTGGTCATCGTGGCCGAGGACGAGGACGGGACTTGGCGCGATGCCGGGGACAACCCGATCGACTTGGCCGCCGTCGGGCCATGGGTGCAGGTGATCCGGCTCGTCGAGCGGCCGGACGGGCCGCAGAAATCCGTGACTACCGCTACGAGGCACGTCCACCCCGTTTTCCACGTGTTGCTGGAGAATGACTAAGAGCGCCTTTCAAAACCGGGTAACGACATGGTAAACCTGCGGCATGAGCCAACCTCTTGTCAGCGACGACCTGTGGGCCGTCGTCGCCCCGCTGCTGCCCCCCGCGCCGCCCAAGCCCAAGGGCGGCCGCCCCCGCGTCTCCGACCGCGCGGCCTTGACCGGGATCATCTTCGTGCTCAAGTCCGGCATCCCCTGGGAGATGCTGCCCCAGGAGATGGGGTGCGGCTCCGGGGTCACCTGTTGGCGCCGCCTGCGCGACTGGCAGGACGCCGGGGTGTGGGATCGGCTCCATCGGGAGCTGCTGGATCGCCTCGGCGAAGCCGGGCAGATCGACTGGAGCCGGGCCTCTCTGGACAGCGCCAGCATCCCGGCCAAAAGGGGGGCGAATGCGTCGGTCCCAACCCGACCGATCGCGGCAGGGCCCAGAGGGCGCCCCGCACGAAGCGCCACGTTGTGGTCGAACGGATCGGCCTCCCGCTCGCCAGCCTCCTGAGCGGGGCCAACCGCCACGACTCGATGGTGTTCGAGGCGCTGCTCGACGCCGTCCCGCCCATCAGGCAGCCCACCGGGCGACGGCGCAAGCGCCCGGACAAGCTGCACGCCGACAAGGCCGACGACATCCCCCGCTGCCGCCGCGCCCTGTCCCAGCGCCATATCACGGTCCACATCGCCCGCAAGGGGGTCGAGCGCAGTGATCGGCTGGGTCGCCACCGCTGGGTCATCGAGCGCACGCTCGCCTGGCTCAATCGCATGCGCCGCTTGACGGTGCGCGACGAGCGCCGCTCCGACATCCATCAGGCCTTCCTCACCCTCGGCTGCTGCCTCATCTGCTTCAATGCCCTCCAGAAGGGGTTTTGAAAGGCGCTCTAAAACGATCGGTGGTCGCTGCGCGGCAGAACCGGATCGAAATCTACCGTTTCTGAGACGATCAGAAGTGGCCGTTGGTTGCCGAGGTTTGCGCAGGAACCGCTGTTGCAGAACTCGTGTCAAGAACAGCGTCTTGCTGCTTTGCCGCGGAGATCCAATCCTTGAGGATTTGGCGTCAGGAGCGGGTTGAGTTAGGCGGGATTGCGCGCAAGGAAATTGCGAACCCCGTCGATCATCAGCACAACCTGATCCTTGGTGTACTTGCCGTAGTCACCGTGGGCGGCGTGGTTCCGGAGATCAAGCCAGCCCTGTACCGCTCGCCAGTCGATTTGCGTGTACGCGCCTTGCTGCCTGAGCTCGTCGTTCATCGCCGACGCATTTTTGGGCTCCGCGGCACCATTCGGCCTCACGACGGTTGTGGCAACGCCGTGTTTTTGACAAAGCATCCGCAGATGTTCCTCAAGGGTGCTGCCGGCGATGACGGCGGCAGCGTCTTTGTACCCACCGTCTCGCACGAGGTATTCGGCCATCGCCAGAAAATCGTCGAAAACATCGGCGTGCACGAGTTCCCGAAACGAGGCCAGAAAACCGTCCCGTATGTCCTCCCGAACCGCACGCAGCACACCAAGCCCCTGCTTCGTCGCCGAGATTCCTCCTGAATTTGCGAATGCGGCCTCAAAGCTCGTCGTGTATGGGTGGTCGGCCCCAAGGAGGTTGTTCAGGAACGCCGCACTCTGACTGCGCCATTCCGAACTGAGATCCGTCTGCACGGGATCGTCAAACCCAATGTAGTTGGGGGGCAGCGGTTTCACCGTCCGGGCGACTTGCTCACCCTTCTCGATGAGCGATTCGACTCGATCCAGCATCCGTTTGTCGATCATCCGTCCTGCTCCACTCCGCGATGATGCCGGCGGCTTACGGGTGCGCTTTGCTCGGGAGCCCAGCAATTCCACCACGTTCGCTGCGGAGGCACAACTTCTCCATCCGGTTGCTCTTGCCGCTGTGCCTCACGGATTGCGGCAACTGCCTCGAACAGGGCGGACCGGGCTTTGCGTTGCGCGGTCAGCGTGGGGACGCTGTCCTTACGGTAACCGTCGGCACAGACCGCTCGCCGCTGCTACGCCGAATCTGGGACCGATGATCGCGGCCCGCAGCCTGTATTTGGCACCGACACGGCTCGCGGTCAGGCAAGAATCGCGAGGAGTGGTACCGGGAAGGGGCGTAACGGGAACCGATGTCCTTCAGTCAGCCGACTTGCGGCTCGCCTCGAGGATGCTCTCCAGCAAGCGGTGTGGCGAACGTGCTGGTGGCGGCAAGCGCTGTGGCTGTCGCCGAATCACCACTCGCATCCCGTTCGGTGAAGCAACGCGGTGATCCGTGAGCCAGGAGCGGACCTTGGCGCTTTCGGCGCAGCCGGCCTGCGTGTAGAGCACCGGCTCTCCTTGTGGCTCAGGCATCGACAGCGACCTCCCAGCGTTTCCCCCGGGGACGTGTGGCGGGACGCTCATCTTCGCTTGGCTGCGTCGTCGTTTGGTTGAAGCGCATTGGTGCTCGTCTTCCGATTTTTCGATTGCCGAGGAGTCACTCGGGTTCCGTTGGTTCCTGCCGAGAGTCATAGGACCCGAGCAGGGCAAGACCCAGCACTCCGGCCAGTGCGAGTAGCGTGCCCCCACCCCAGTAGAGCGGCCGAATCCCGAACACGTCCACGACCAGCCCCCCCATCGCCAGCGACAGCAGCCGCATCGCGTTCCACGTGACATCGAGCAGCGTGAAGACGCGCCCGCGCACGCGATCGGGCACGACCCCTTGCACCGTCGAGTTGAAGACGACCATCCCGGTCGAGGTATTCAGCCCGTAGACGAAAAGAATGCCGAGCGCTGCCGGCAGCGCCGAGACGGTGGCCAGGAGCGCGTCGCCGATGCCCCGGATCACGTAGGGGACGAACAGCCACCGCGCGTCCCGGTAGTCCGTGGCCAGCGTGTTCGGGATGAGCGGGCCGAGCAGGGCGCCGGCGCCGATGGCGCCGATCAGCCAGGCGAACCCGGCCGGCGGCAGGCGCAGGTGCTCCTCGGCGAGAACCACGAGCATCGCGCCGGTGGCCCCCACCGCCAGCGAGGCGAGCGCCTGCACGAGCACCAGCCGCGAGACGAACGCGTCGCGACGGGCGAAGGTGAGCCCGGCTCGCGCCTCCGCGACGAACCCGCCGAGGCCGCGCGTCACCTGCTCGTCCAGGCGCCCCGTCTGGTCCGGGATCCGCAGCCGCGCGATGAGCAGCGCCGAAACCACGAAGGTGATCGCGTTGAGCCCGAAGGCGGCGCGCGTTCCCCGGAACGCGATCAGCCCGCCGGCGCCGGCCGAGGCCAGGATCTGCACGAGCCGGCCGGTCGACCACGCGACCGAGTTCGCGGCGAGCCGCTGCTCCTCGGTCGTGATCGCCGGGATCACCGCCTGCACGGTCGGGTTGAAAAAGATGTTCCCCGCGGCCAGGCCCGCCGCCACCAGGTAGGCGTGCCAGGCGCCCTGTGGCCACACGAGGGAGAGGACCAGGACGGCGCGGACCAGATCCGCGCCGATGAGCACGGCCTTGCGGCGGAAGCGGTCGATGACCACTCCGGCGACCGGGCCGAGAACCAGGACGGGGAGGATCTCGGCCGCCACCAGGATGGCGACGGCAACGCCCCGCCCGGTCAGTTGGAAGACCAGGACGACCAGGGCGATGTAGTGCAGCGTGTCGCCGACGTTGGAGACGAGTTGCCCTAGCCAGAGGGGGAAATAGCGCGGGCTGCGCACCACGTCGAGGTAGGCGCTCCCGACGCGGCCAAGCCGCGATCCCATCGTCTGGCTCGCTGCCTCGGTTCCGGTCACGAACGGTGCATTCCCCGTCATCGCGGGCGCGGTCGCCCAGGTTCAACCGGACGGCAGGCGCCACATCAACCGAGTCCAGGGCGTCAAACGGTTGCCCCGCTCCCCCGCACAACCTGGCGCCCTGTTTTCACGACAATTGCGGAGTATAAATCGGGAACGGCGCTTTGCCTCCGCTGGCAGGGTTTGCCGGGGGCGTCGCCCGATGCTCCCTCGCCTGCCTCGGGGCCAAGTCGGCGTTGCCCGGCGCCCTCCATCCGCTCCGTTGGCGCCCGGCGTTGCTTGGCGGTCTCGCCGGATACCTTTTCGGGCAGGAGGTGGAACGGCGCCAGGCCAGCGACTCGCCGTTGCCCCGCCCCGTGGTGGTGGGCGAACGCCGTGCGTCGTGTTGTTGATGGCGTCTGCCAGTGCCGCGCAACCGGTTCGCTGCCCGCGTCGCGCCCGATCGGCCGCCGCGGCACGGGGCTACTCAAGGAGACGCATGTGGGGATTCAGGCTACGCAATGGCCGGGAGCGCCGCGCGCCGCGGTCGCGCCCCGGTCCTACGACGCGCTCCTCGTCCATTCGTTCGGCGGGCCGGAGGGGATGGACGAGGTGCTTCCGTTTCTCGAGAACGTCACACGGGGCCGCAACATCCCG
>JADLBT010000499.1 GCA_020847555.1 Gemmataceae bacterium | reverse complement strand
CCACTTCAACGAGTCGGTAAGCAAACTCTTTGAATAGGGACGAGGGAAGACGAGCCAGGAAGCAACAGGTCAAGCCTGCGGGTGGCGTCCCGTGGGCCTTGGGACTGGCGGCCCAAACTCCTGTCCGCGCCCGCAGCGTCAGCGCGGGACGAGACAAAGACCCGCGCTGACGCTTTTCCGGCTCGTCGGCGTCAGGGGGGTAGCTCTACGCTTCAGGCGCAGCCGGCCCGGCCGGTTTCCGGTCGGTCCCCAGGATCGGGATGCCCGCGGAGCGCGCCAGGTCGCGGTGCAGGCGGCTGACGCGCTCCACCTGTCCCCGCGCCGGAAAACGCTCGTAGAACCCGTCGCTGCGGAAGTCACGCACCCGCTCACCCCACGGCGCCAGCCGCCCGCGCCAGCGCTCGACCCGGCCCTCCTCCGGCTGCCCGTCTGCGGTCGCCAGATCGGCGCACACCCGCAGCATCGCCTTCAGCGTGACCGGCCGCGCAACCATGAAATTCGGGCTGCCCCACGCCTCACCCCAGACGTGGACCGCCGCCTTCAGGAAGTCGCGGGCCATCGCGTAGTACCGCTCGGCCCCGCGCTTGCCCGCCCCGTCGGCCTCGATCTGGTCCCACGCCAGCTGCACCCAGCGGTGGACCTCGTTGAACAACTCCGCCTGGAGAATCCACTTCTCCTGCTTGCTGCGGCCGCCCAGGCGGTTGATCCGGTAGCGCAGCGGACTGTCTGCCTCGCTGTACAGCATCTCCACCACGCGGGCCGCGAAGCGCCGGTCCGGGGCCGCCCACGACACCTTCTCGTACAGGTCGATCAGGTGGCTCTTGTTGATGCGGGTCGGCGTCGAGTTGATGATGACGAACATCTCGGTGGCGAAGTCCTCGCTGCGGCCGTCGAAGATGACGCACGGGACGTGGATCGTCTTCGCCTCGTCCGGGTGCGAGCGCTCGTAGAAGTGCAGGGCCGCGAGCCGGTGCTGGCCGTCGATGATCAGGAATTTCTCGGCCGGATCCTGAAGGTGGCCGACGTGGGTCAGGTCGCCGAGCGGCTCGAACCCGAGCCGCTCCGGGGTGAACAGCAGGACCGTGCCGGGAATGGGCGGCTGGGGGACGGCCGTCTCGTAGAAGTTGCGGATGGCGCCCACCTTCGACCGCGACAGCTCACGCTGAAACGCCTTCTCGCTGCGCTCGATCCGGGCGATGAACTGGGCGACGTCGTCCGTCGCCTCGACCGCGTCCGGCTTGAGGACGGCTCTCTCGTCGTAGAATCGGCTGATGAAGCGGACCCGCGCGAGCAGATCCTCGGACGGGTAGGAGACGAAATAGAACACAGCGTCCTTCTGGCGGATCTGCGTCGCGAGCATGAGACCTTCCTTTCACCAGGTCACAAACCGTCGCATTTTACCCGCCGGCCGGCGCGGGGGGCAATGTCCGCCGCCGCTGCGGAAAGTCAGCGCTCGACGTCCACCGCCAGGAAGGTGTCGCTGCCGTCCGTCTCGCCGGCTTCCGTCGCCCGCAGGGCGAAGACGTGCCGCCCGGCGGGCGCTCTCTCGCCCAGCCGCAGCGTGATGTCCCGCCGCGCGGCGGCCCCGGCGCCGACCTCGACCGGCCACGTCTGGTCCGGCGTCAGGCCGCGCCCCTCCAGCGTCACCGTCAGCTTGCGGCCCCGCGCCAACGGGTTGCTCACCACCAGTACCCCCTTGAGCATCGCCCCCGGCCGCGCCTTGAACACCACCGGCTCGACGCGGACGCGGTGCGGATCCCAGTCGTGGCGGTGGTTGCTGCTCGGGCTCAGGGCGTCGGCCGCCTTCGCGCCCGCCTCGCCCCAGGCGACCCGGCGCCGGAAGTCCTCGCGGTTGAACTCGAACGCCCCGCCGTGCTCGGCCAGCACCCACTCGGGCGCGAGGGCGTGTACCTTCCTCGCGCTGGCCGCGTAGGTCGAGGGGAAGCTGCGGTTCAGCCCCATCCACCCGCCGGTGCCGCTGTAGAGATCGACGTGGAACCAGTTGTCGGCGGTGAACAGGCAGCGCTTGCCGTCGATGGTCGTCTCGACGCCCATCGTGTACTCGGTCTGCCCCGGCAGGTGGTGAAAGCGGAACCGATACTCGCGCCAGGCGAGCGTCTCGCCCTCCTTCGGTCGGCGGTCGAACCGGATCGGCCGGGCGTCGAGGAAGGGCGCCCGCAGCTTGAGCGGCTCGGCCACGGGCTCCGCCGCCCGGTCCAGCATCCAGATCTGGAAGGTGCCGCGGTCGGCCAGGTCGTAGACGCCGTCGTAGTGGTCGTAGTGGGCGTGGCTGAAGAGCACCACCTCCAGCGGGCCGAGCTGATGGTTCCGCTTCAGCTTCGCAATCTGGTCCACGCTGCGCTTGCCCCACGGATCGACGACGAGGAACGCGCCCTGCTCCTTCGATGTCAGTACCCACGTGTTGCCGGTGTAGAACAGGTGCTCGGACACGCGCGACCACGGCAACGATCCGTTCGACCCGGCCTGCTCCTTCGCCAGGAAGCGGTACGCCGGCGCGTTCCCGAGGCGCTGCTTCGTGTAGCGCTCGAAACTCTTGAGGAACCCGACCTCCTCGACCGCGGCCGCCGTCTTCTCCAGCGCCACGACTGGCTCCTTCGCGATGACGGCGCCGTGGGCGGGGAACAGGGCGGCCGGCTTCAGGGCGGCGAGGCGCCGGAGCGATTTGGCGGCGGGGGCCAGGCCGGCGTCGGTCCAGTGGTCCCAGTCGGTCGTGTACGGCGTCCACATCTTCCCGGGCGCGGCCAGCGCGTCGCCGCAGAACACCAGCGGCGCCCCGCCCTCCCGGCGGGCGACGTAGGCGAGGTGGTCGCGCGAGTGGCCCGGCGCGGCGACCGCCTCGACTCGCCACCTGCGCCAGCGCAGCGCCTGGCCGTCCTGGAGCGAACAATCGACTCCGGCCGTCCCGACCGGCAGCACAAGATAAGCGGTATGCGAGCTGCGCAGCGGCAGCGCGTTCTGCCAGTACTTGCTCACCGGGCCGGGCAGCAGCCACTCGGCCGACGCCTTTGGCGCCCGCACGGTGACGCCGCTCCTCACCAGCGCCTCCGCCGCGGCGCAGCTGTCGCGGTGGTGGTGCGTGAGCAGCACGAGTTCCACCTTCTTGACGCCGCGCGCCTCGAGCCCTTCGGTGCCGGACGGGGCGTCGATGAGGAGGGCCGCGTCGCCGTCAACGAGGGCGTACCCGGCGGGGAGGCCGGCGGAGCGCAGCACCCCGGGAGCGACCTGGGTCCATCCGCGGGGAAGTTGCTCCGGGCCGGGACCGGCGCTGCCGATCCACGCTGCCGCCCCGAGGACGGCGAGACAGCCGACGGCTGCAAGCCAGCGTGTACACATGAGCTTCTCCCGTTCGGCGTCACATGGTCGCAAACTGGCGGTCGCCCGCGTCGCCCAGACCGGGGACGATGTACCTGTCCGCGTTCAGGTGGCTGTCCAGGGCGGCCAGGTAGATCGGCACGTCCGGGTGGGCGGTGCGCAGCGCCTCGACCCCCTCCGGGGCCGCGATCAGACCGAGGAATTTCAGGTGCGTCAGCCCCCACCCCTTGAGGATGTCCACCGCTGCCACCGCCGAGCCGCCGGTGGCGAGCATCGGGTCGATGACGAACGCCAGGTCGAGGTTCGGGTGCGCGGAGAGCTTGTTGTAGTACGTCACGGGGCGGGCGGTCGCGTGATCCCGATACAGCCCCAGGTGCCAGACCTGGGCGGTCGGGACCATGTCGAGGATCGCCTCGGCCATCCCCAGACCGGCGCGCAGGATCGGCACCAGCCCGAGCGTCTCCGCGATCTGGTGGCCGACGCACTCCGTCAGCGGTGTCTGCACCGTCCACTCGGCCAGCCGCAGATCGGCGGCGGCCTCGAAGAAGAGCATCTGGGCCATCTCGCGCACGAGCTGGCGGAACGCCCGCGGCGGCGTGTCGCGGCTGCGCAGCAGGGCCAGGCGGTGGCGCAGCAGCGGGTGCTGGGAGACGTGGACGGCGGCGTCGGGCATGGGGGGCTCCCTCTCAGCGGACGGCGTCGGCGGCCTGGAACACCGGCTCGCACGCGAACTCGAACCCGGGCAGGACGCGCGTCCGGTACACGTCCGCAGGCTCCAGGACGCGCGCCTTCCATTCGCCGGCGCTCCGCCGCAGGATCAGCACCTCCCGCCTGTCCGCGTCCACGATCCAGTATTCGCGCACGCCGAACCGGAAGTACTCGTCGCGCTTCTCCACATAGTCGCGGTCCTGCGAACCGGGGGAAACCACCTCGATGACGATCTCCGGAATCCAGTTGCGCCAGACGTCTTCCTCCGGGGGCGCCTCCTTGTACACCGCGACGTCGGGGTGGCGTTCGGACTCGATCCCGCCGATCAGGATCTTGCACTCCCCGCTAGCAGCGATGGTGTGGAGCCGACCCGGGTGGTCGAGGTCGTATCGACTCAGCTGGCGACGGATGGCCATTACCTGGGCCAGATGGCGCAGACCTGGTACATCGCTCACGACGATCACCCCTCGACTGAGTTCGTAGATGTAACCCTCCTGCACCTCGATCTTGTCGAACTCGTCCAGGCTCATACGGCGGCCGTGGTCGGCCGGCCCAATCTTGATTGCGGCGTGCGGCATGGTCACCTCCGGGAAGGGAGTGCGGGTGTTATCGAGGAGTTTACGCCCCGGCGGCGGCGCGTGCAACGCCGGCCGCCCTTTGCCGGGCGCCGCGGCGGCCCCTAGCATATTCGCCAGTTAGCACCCGACCCGATTACGAGGACATCATGGCACTGACCAAGGCAGAACCGGAGAAGACGCGCGTCGGCTGGATCGGCACCGGGGTGATGGGCCGCTGGATGTGCCAGCACCTCATGGACAGGGGGTACAAGGCGACGGTCTACAACCGGACGAAGGACCGGGCGAAACCCCTCCTCGAT
>JADLBT010000498.1 GCA_020847555.1 Gemmataceae bacterium | reverse complement strand
CGTGAAGGTGCTGCTGCTCAACAACCAGCATCTCGGCATGGTGGCGCAGTGGGAGGATCGCTTCTACGACAGCAATCGGGCGCACACGTACCTCGGTGATGGTCCAGACAAGGAGCCGTACCCGGACTTCGTAACCCTGGCGCGGGGCTTCCGTTGCGGCGCCCGCCACGTCGCCCGCAAGGAGAACCTGGACGAGGCGCTCGAGGAGATGCTCGACAGCGAGGTGCCGTATGTCCTTGACGTGCTCGTTCCCTACCAGGAGCACGTACTGCCGATGATCCCCGGCGGGATGACGGTGCGCGACATCATCAAGGCGTAGCCCCCTGTCCACTCGGACAGGAACGCTGAAGCCGCCGGCTCATGACCCCGTGAGACGCTTACGGTAGTTCTCCATCGAGTGGTAGGCGACCCGCGCCACCACCCCCTTCCAGAAGTCATCCACCAGGGTGCCGCTCAGCAGGCCGTTTGCCGTCTTGCTCGCCATCTGGCCGAAGTACTCCAGCGCCGATCCCGCCTCCGGGGCCGCCGCCCCCACCCCTACCTCCTTGTCGCAGTGGCAGTAGTCGTTCACGGCCAGACTCACTGTCGGCAACTTCGGGATCGGGTCGCTGGTGTCCGCGTAGCGGAAGATCATGTTCGGAAACGCCTTGTCGAACGCCTTCGCGACCGCGTTGTTCCCGATCATCGGCGCTCCGAACGTGTACACCTGATGCACCGGGATGCTCCGGCGGTCGAACACCCACGCGGCCAGCTGGGCAAGCGCCCCGCCGAGACTGTGGCCGGTGATCCACAGCGGGCGCTCCTTCGCCTTCAGGGCTGCCTCGACGGCCGCGAACAGCGGCGGAAAGATGTCGCCGAGGGCCTTGACGAAGCCCTGGTGGTAGCGTGCCCCGACCCCGGCGGCGGCCAGATCGGTCCCGAGTTGCCCCTCCGGGACGACCAGGAAGTTAACGGCGTTGGTGAGAAGCCAGTCCTTCAGCCCGTCGATGCTCGTCGGCGACTCCGTACCGCGAAAGGCGACCACGAGGTGCTGGTCGTTCTGGGCGAGATACGCCTGGGTGTTGTCCACGCTGAACAGCTGCGCCTGCATACCCAGCTGCTCCTGAAAGGCGGCCGCTCCCTCGGCCTGCGGCAGGTAGGCCAGGTCCGAGGCGGCCGCCAGCGCCAGCGCGTTGCGCGGGTCGCCAGCGGCGTCCGTGACGAGTTCCAGAGTCATGGGTGCGTCTCCCGGGATGACTGATTTCGGCTTGCCCGATGGCGGTTGGGCCGTCCCCGCGCGGTTCACGGCAGGAACTTCCGCCCTTCTTTCCGTTGCTTCCAGTCGTTCAGGGTGGTCCGCGTGAGGCCCGTCTCGCGGTAATGCACGGTCTGCAGCGAAGCCATCGGGGCGAGGTGTTCGCGGAAGCCCGCGTCGGTCACCTTCGTGTGGCGCAGGCGCAGCACCTGCAGCGCCGGCAACTTGCCCAGCACCTTCAGCCCCTCGTCGGTGACGGCGGTGTCGTCCAGATCCAGCACCCGCAGTTTCTTCATCTCCGCGAGAGCGGTGAGCGTCTCGTCGGTCACGTCGTTGTTGGCCATCTGCAACACGACGGCGTCAGGCCACGCCCCGAGGATGACGCCGTAGTCGGTCCGGTTCCAGCCGGTCAGCGTCACATGCACCCCGGGGTTCGGTCCGTCCTCCACGATCTTCACCCTTGGTCCCAGGTCGATGAAGTAACGCGGGTAATACTTGACGCCATACGGCACCAGGACGCCAACGCCGCCCAGCAGCATTATCAGTACCGGCGCCCAGGAGCGGCGCGGGTGCAGGAGGAAGTAGACAAGGAACAGCGGGGGCAGGAAGAACAGCAGCGTGCCCCACCAGTTGCCGGCGCGGAAGGCGCGGCTGAGGAGCCAGACGTAGCCGAGGCTGACGAGGCCGAAGCCCGCCCCCAGCACCAGAACGCGCGTGTATTCAGTCATGGCGGCCGTTTCCCGCGTTGGAAGATCAGGAGGGGGACGACGGAGGCGGTGAGTCGGCGGCGCGTTTTAGCGTCTCGCGGATCTCGGCGAGATGTTCTGCCACGGCGAACAGCACGATCAGCGTTTCGCAGAGCAGCCGGAGGAGGAACAGGTACACCAGGTAGATGAACGGCGCGGCAACCATCAGCACGACCGCCAGCACGAGCGCGTCCTGGAAGTCCTGGCCGATCTGGAACAGGAGGAAGACACCGAAGAGGAGTGGGACCAGGCCGGCCACGGCGAGGAGGAAGTACGCGAGGCGGATCAGTGACAGCGAGACGAATCGCGAGAACGAGAAATCGAACAGCCGTGCGATCAGCCAGGGTTCGTGGGGCGGGGGCATCGGGCCTCTCCTCGTCGAGGTGCGGGCGACGTTCGCGCCGGGCGGCCGGGGCTGGTGATGCGTGTTATTGTTGTGAGAGCGCGCGGGGATTGCAAGCGCTTCCCGCGAAGGTTTCCGGAAGGCGGGCAGGGATTCCTGCTCGTCGGGGGTGGGAGCGAGAGCGTGGACGCGATTGGGTAGAGCCGCAGGAAAAAAGCCGTTCGGCGGCGGAGCCTGACCCACGGGCTCCGCCGCCGAACCATCGAGATGACGAGCAATCTGTTACTGCTGGATACCGCCGAGCGACGGCGGCGTCGCCAGCTGCGGCGGGCTGGCCGGGACCGGCATGCCCTGCGTCTGGTACTGCGTCGTCGCGGGCTGACCCGGCATGGCCGGCGGCGGGGCGAAGCCCGCAGCGGGCGAGTTGTTCACGCGCTGGCTGCCGCCGCTGCCGGGGAACGGGTCCGGGATGCGGCCGGACGTGCTGGTGCTGGTGCCGGTCGGCGCCAGGCCCGCGCCCGGGCTGCTCACGCCGCCCACACTCCCGGTGCCGACGGGGCTTGTGGTCCCGAGGTTCGGGCTGCCCGGACCGGCGCCGAGGGAGCCGGGCGAGCCGGTGCCCAGGTTGTAACCGCCGCCAGCGGCCGGCTGGCGGGTGCTCCCGTAGGTTCCGCCCTGTGTGGATGTGAAGGTGCTGCCGGGGCCACCGACGGGAGTCGGCCCGCCCATGCTCCCGCCCGTCCCGGCAAAGCTCCCGCCACTATTCATGCCGCCGCTCGCCGGGCCGCGGGCGAGAGCACTGCTGGAGCCCGCCGGTGTCCGCGTCTGCGAAAATCCCGGCGCGGCGCCGGGCCCCGGGGTGAACGGACGCCCCGAGTCCGCACTCCGACACCCGACCAACGTCATTCCGGCAAGGAACGCCCCCGCCAGACCGAGCACAGGCTTCTTGCCCATTGTGGATTCCTCTCCCCCGAAAAAGGTTCGCCCTTCGCCCCCTGGCCCATGCGCGGGCTGCCCTGCCTTCCCTGGCAGGCGGGCTGCGGCTGTTGCAACCTCCCCAATAGCGGCGGGGGTTGTAACGAGGGTCGCCCGGGCGGTCAACCCCAACTTCTTCGCGGGAAAACGCGGCTCACAGTCCGTACAGCGGCTCGTATTTGCGGCGCAGGTACTCCAGCAGCGGGCGGTGGCTCAGCTGGCGGCCGGTCACGCGGCGGCACAGATCGGCCGGGCGCCAGTGCTGGCCGGGCCGGTGGACCTTCTCGTTCAACCACCCCTTCAGCCGGCCGAACTCGCCGCGACGGAACGCGCCGTCCACGTCCCCGAGATCCTGCCGGGCCTGCTCCATGAACTGGGCGGCGTACAGGTTGCCGAGCGTGTAGGTCGGGAAGTACCCGACGCCGCCGCTGCTCCAGTGGATGTCCTGCAGGCACCCGAGGGCGTCGGTCGGTGGGGTCAGACCCAGGAGCTGGCGGAACTTCGCGTTCCACGCCGCGGGGACGTCGGCCGGCTTCAGGTCGCCCGCGATCAGCGCCTGCTCCAGCTCGAACCGGAGGATGATGTGCATGTTGTACGTCGCCTCGTCCGCCTCGACCCGGATGAACGACGGCCGCACGTCGTTGATGGCGAAAACGAAGTCGTCGAGGGTCGCGTCCCCCAGCGCCTCCGGGAACGTTTGGCGGGCGCGCGGAAAGAAGTGCTCCCAGAAGGGCCGGCTGCGGCCGACCTGGTTTTCCCACAGCCGCGACTGCGACTCGTGGATGCCGAGCGAGCAGGCACTGCCGAGCGGGGTGCCGAAGTGTTCCGGGTCGAGTCCCTGATCGTAGATGCCGTGGCCGGCTTCGTGCAGCACGCCGAAGAACGCCTCGTTGAAGTGGCGCGGGTTATACCGGGTCGTCAGCCGGCAGTCGCCCGGGCCGATACCGCTGCAGAATGGATGGGTCGTCACGTCCAGCCGGCCAGCCGTGAAGTCAAACCCGATCGCAGCCGCTGCCTCCCGGCCGAACCGCTCCTGCCGGTCTACCGGATACTCGCGCTCGACGATTTCGTGCGGCGCCCGCCGGCCCGAGTCGATGATGGCGGCCACCAGCGGGACGAGGTCGGTGCGCAGGTCGGCGAAAACACGAGTGACCTCGGCGGTCGTGGCGCCCGGCTCGTACTCATCCAGGAGGGCGTTGTACGGGTGGCCCTCATAGCCGACCGCGGCCGCCTCGTCGCGCTTCAGCCGGACGATCCTTTCCAGCCACGGCGCGAAGGCCGGGAAGTCGTTGTTCTTGCGTGCCTGCTGCCACACCGGCTGGGCCTGGGTCGTCACCAGGGCCAGTTCCTCGACCAGTTCCCTGGGAAGCTTGACAGCCCGGTTGTAGGCGCGGCGGATCTCGCGGACATTGGCGGCGACCGGGCTGTCAGCATCCTGTACCAGGGCCGATCCCTCCACCGCCGCGAGCAGCCCGCCGATCTCCGGGGCGGTGCTCATCTCGTGAGCGAGACGCGCGAGCAGGGCCATCTGCTGGGCGCGATGGTCGGACCCGCGCGGCGGCATGTACGTCCGCTCATCCCAGCCGAGCAACTCGGCGCACGAGCCGAGCAGGCGGCCCTCGCGGACACGGTGGATCAGGTCGGTGTAGGCGTGGTTCGCGTCCATGACGGGCTCGTCCACCAGGGTCTGGTTGAAGGGTGGTGTGGTTGTACGGAATCGCCCGAGCTGTTCCTGAGGCCGCTGGCGGCTTAGCGAGTGATGGCCCGCCACGACGCCCGCGGCTTCAGGAACAGCTCGGGCGATTCCGAATCAGAACAGAATGACCAGGCCAGCCAGTTTGCGCAGGCGGGCATAGACGACCAGCACGTGCTCGGCCGTTTCCACTTGCGGGGTGAGGGTGACCGCAACGTGCTTGCCGCCGGCCGCCTCGCGGGTGGTGAACGGCGGATCCACCTCGTGGGCGAGAGCGTCGCGCACCGCGGCGACGGCCCGGGCGGCGAACCCGCCTTCCGCCAGGCCAATCGCCTTGAACGTGTAGGTTCCGGGAAAGCTGTGGGTGTTCTCCAGCAGCTCCCGCGCCGGTAGTTGCTTCATTCGTTGCCTCCTTCGCAATATCTTCCGCAGTCCTGTTATTGTAGCAAACGCACCAGGGGGGCGCGATTCCGCGGACGCGCCCCGGCCGGGAGGTCGCGTTGCTCCGGCGAGGCGTTACCCGGTATGCTGGATGGGTCCGAGCCGTTTAGAAGCCGTTTACCCGCGTCACCACGGCGGGCTGTCGCTCCCAGGAGGGGTTAGTCGAACCGATGGCCGAGCTAGACCACTGGCACCCTCTGCTGCGCAGCCGGGCGCTGCGCTCCCAGCCGGCCAGCGTCCGGCTGGCCGGAAAACACATCACCCTGTTCCGGGCCGCCGACGGCACGGTCGGCGCTCTGGAAGACTGCTGCCCGCACCGGCGCATGCGGCTCAGCTGCGGCAAGGTCGTTCGGGGGCAACTGCAGTGCGCGTACCACGGCTGGACCTTCGACACCGACGGTAACGGCGAGAGCCCCGGCACCCCCAGGCTGCAGGCCCGGGCGACGGCGTTCGACACGACTGAGCGGTTCGGCTTCATCTGGGTCAAGTCGCGCGGCTCCACCCCGGCGTTCCCGCACTTCGACGTGGACGGGTACTACAACGCCTGCAACCTGGAGCACACCGTCCGCGCGCCGCTGGAGGTGACCCTCGACAACTTCTGTGAGATCGAGCACACGCCGACGACGCACGATTTCTTCGGCTACGACCTGGACCGGATGCACGAGGTTCAGGTACGCTTCGAGCCGACCGAGACGGCGGTGCGCGTCATCAACCACGGCCCGCCAAAGCGTGTCGCCCCGATCTACCGGCTGCTCCTGGGCATCCGCCGCGGGTTCGTGTTCAACGACGACTGGACGACCCACTTCTCGCCGGTCTACTCGGTCTACGACCACTGGTGGTCCCACCCGGAGACGGGCCGCGAATCGCTCGTCCGCTGGCGCCTGTACATCTTCTTCACTCCGCTGGACGAGCACGAGACGGCGCTGACGACGTTCGCGTTCACGAAGTCGCGCTACCCCGGGCCGCACGGGTTGATGTGGCTGGCCAAATGGTTGATGCGGCGCAAGCTCGATCACGAGATCCGCCTCGACGTGCGTATCCTGGAGAACCTCGCCGACCAGCGCGGCGACATCGAGGGCATGAAGCTCAGCCGCTTCGACCGCGTCCTGGGCCTGAACCGCGAGCGGATCGAGCGCATCTACCGCAGCCGGGGGCAGGCGACAGTCAGCAGCAGGCAGTAGACAGTCAGCGGCCAATCAAAGCCCACGAGTGGCGTCCCGTGGGCAGAGCGCCGGAAACTTCCCCCACGGAACGCCAGCCGTGGGCTTTGGTTGGCTGCCGCCTGTTGACGTGGTCCCGCTCCCGGCGAGCGGTCATAATACACATCTATGGATGAACTGATCCGCCTGACGTTCCACGACGGCACCCTGGTCGCCACCGGCCCCGCCGACCTGGTGGCGACCCTGCCCGGCGTCCAGTTCGACCCGCGCACCGGCAGCCACCGCGCCGAGGGGCGGGCTTATCGTGCCGTCGTCGAACACCTGCGTCGCCTCCGCATCGCCTATCGGGACGAGGCCCGCGCCTTCCAGCCGACGCCGTGGCCGCTGCGCACCAGTCGCGACCCGTTCCCGCACCAGACCGAGGCACTGGAGGTGTGGGCCGGACAGGGGAGTCGCGGGGTTGTCGTCCTGCCGACCGGCACCGGCAAGACGTTCCTCGCCGTTCTCGCGATCGCGCGCACCGCCCGCCCGGCCCTCGTCGTCACGCCCACCATCGACCTGCTCAACCAGTGGTACGCCGAGCTGACGATGGCGTTCGACGTCCCGGTTGGCCTGCTCGGCGGTGGCTACTTCGACCTGCAGCCGCTGACCGTCACCACCTACGACTCGGCCTACATCCACCTGGAGCGCTGGGGCAACCGCTTCGGCCTGCTCGTTTTCGACGAGTGCCACCACCTGCCTGGCCCGACGTTCATGCAGGCGGCCCGCGGCGCCATCGCCCCGTTCCGCCTCGGCCTGACCGCCACCCCCGAGCGCCTCGACGGTCAGGACACCCTGCTGCCCGAGTTGATCGGCCCGCTCGTCTACCGCAAGGAGATCGGCGAGATGGCCCAGGACGACTACCTGGCCCGATACCGGGCGGTGCGCCTGTACGTCGAGCTGACGAACGCCGAGACGGAGCGCTACCAGAAGGCGCGCGAGGTGTACCGCCGGTTCGTGCAGGAGCGGGGCATCTCGTGGGGCGGGCCGCACAGCTGGCAGCGGTTCATCCAGGAGACGTGCCGCTCGCCGGAAGGGCGGGCCGCGTTCCTCGCCTACCGAGAGCAGAAGCAGATCGCCCTGGCGGCGCCGGCGAAGCTGCACCTGCTGGAACAACTCCTCGATCGCCACGCCCGGGATCGGGTGCTGGTGTTCACCTACGATAACGCCACCGTCTATCAGATTGCCCGCCGCTACCTCGTGCCGGCGATCACGCACCAGACGAAGACGAAGGAGCGCCACCAGGTGCTGCAGCGCTTCCACTCCGGCGAGTACTCGGTGCTGGTGACCAGTCAGGTGCTCAACGAGGGGGTGGACGTGCCGGCGGCGAACGTCGGCATCGTTTTGTCCGGAACCGGGAGCGTGCGCGAGCACGTCCAGCGCCTCGGGCGGCTGCTGCGCAAGCACGGCGACAAGCAGGCGCTGCTGTACGAGGTGATCACGCGCGGCACGGCCGAGGAGTTCACCAGTGAGCGCCGCCGCCAGCACCATGCCTACCAGTAGCTGATACCCTGAAGGAAAGCCCACGGGGGGCGTCCCGTGGGCCAGGTGCTGGAGACTTCGCTCACGGGACGCCGCCCGTGGGCTTTCCTTCGGCGCTGAGGAGATTCCCTCGTGCTCACCGGCAAGATGGTGCGCGTGCGCTACGGCCGTAACAACCTCATCATCCCCCAGTACCTCGACGCCGCCGACACCACCTGGGAGGCGGCCGCGGGCCAGCTCCTGGAGCTGTTTCGGGCTCACGCCGGCCGCACCCGGGGCGAACTGGAAGAGGAGTTGCGCGACGCCTTCGGCGACGCACCAACGTACCTGGTCCTGCAGGGCCTCGCCAAGCTGCTGGAAGATCGGTGCGAGTTCGAGGTGGCGGCCGGCCACCCGCCCGACCAGCTGCGCGAGGCCGTCTTCCGCGCCGCCGCCGTTCAGCGGCAGGCCCGGCCGAACGAGGCCGCCCGCGGATTCGACCGGGCGGCCGTTCTGGCGGAGGTGGCGGCCGGACTGGGCCTCGCCCCCGCGCAGGTCGAGCAGGGGCTGTTCGCGGACCTCAAAAGCGAGCAGCGGCTTGTCGCGTTCAAGGACATCAGCGCCGAGCGCCTGCTGCACCGTTACAACGTCGCCCTGGCCCAGGCGATCCTGCTGCGCTCGACCGGGGTGACCGTCCACGTTCGGGGCGAGCCGCCGCAGCGCTACCGCCAGCTGTTTCGGCTCATCAAGTTCCACCGCCTGGTGTGCGAGGTCGAAACGTCCGGCGCGAAGGCGTACACGCTGCGCCTGGACGGCCCGCTGAGCCTGTTCACCGCGACCCAGAAGTACGGACTGCAGCTCGCGCTCTTCCTGCCCGGGGTGCTCCAGTGCCGCGACTTCGACCTGCGTGCGGAGCTGCGCTGGGGGCCGGAACGCAAGCCGAAGACGTTCGAGCTGTCGTCGCGTGACGGCCTGGTCTCGCACCTGGTCGATAGCGGCATGTACATCCCGCCCGAGCTGGCGATGTTCGCCGAGCTGTTCCGCACCCGCGCCCCCGAATGGGAACTCAGGGAGGAGACCGCCGTCTACCCGCTCGACGGCGGCTTCTGGGTGCCCGACTTCCGCCTCGTTCACCGGGCGACGGGCAAGGCTCTGCTGCTGGAAGTGCTGGGATTTTGGCGAAAGGCCGGGGTCGAGCGTCACCTCGAACGCCTGCGCCAGCACGCGCGCGTGCCGTTCCTGCTGGCCGTCTCAGATCAGCTGCACGTCGAGGACGCGGGGCTGGAGGGTCTGCCCGGCGGCGTGTATCGCTTCCGCCAGCTGCCCCTCGCCGACGAGGTGACGCGGCGCGCCGCCGAGATCCTCGGCCTGACCGGCGCGCGGGCCTGACGTTCTGACCGGCCGCTTGCGGCTTCGCGTCGGGCCGCAGCGAGCAACTCCTCCCTCCGCTGTCACCTTTCTGTCACGCGCTTCGGCCGCTCCCAGACGCGCACGACCCGCGCGACGTGCGCGGCGCGCGAAAAAATGCCGCGCAGGGAGACTTTTTTGCCCAAGTCCGATTGACACCAGTGCCGAACGAACCTTACAATGGGTCGCGTTTTGCAGGGGGAAGGTCGCACGATGACATTCGCCGAGAAACTCCGAGAGCTGCGCGACGACCGGGGGTTGAGCGAGGCGAAGCTGGCGGAGGCGAGCGGACTGCCGGTCGCCACGGTCCACAACTACAGCCTGGGCCGCCGCAAGCCGTCCTTCGCCGCTGTCGTGAAGCTGGCGCGCGCTCTGGGAGTGGACTGCACGGCGTTCGCGGACTGCGATGATGTCCAGGGGGAGGAGGAGCCGCCCCCCGCAAAGTCGTCCGCCAAACCGCCGCCCCGGCCTCGCGGCAAGGGGAAGGCCACGTGAGATCGCAAGCGCCGCGCGGCGCGACCCCACTGCGTAACCTTGTGCCGGCAGATCCCAGTAACGCCGGCTGTTCTTTCTACCTTCGGGAGGTGCATACGATGTCGTCGGTCAAGTCGCTCCAGGGCAAGCTCGAAAAGCTGACCGCCAGGATCAAGACCCAGCAGGAAAATTTGGCCAAGCTGAAGAATGAGCAGAAGGATCTGAAGTCCAGGCTTGCCGAGGCCAAGGCCACCGCGAAGGCCAACAAGGCCGCCGGGAGCTAAGCGCGAGCGGATCAAAAGGCGAGCGGCGCGGTGGGGGGGACGACTGGCGCGGCCGGGTCTGCCCGCCACAGATCGGAAGCGCGGCGTGTCGGGAAAGAGTGTT
>JADLBT010000497.1 GCA_020847555.1 Gemmataceae bacterium | reverse complement strand
CGGCGCGAACCGTGACCTCGTTGGCGTGCCGGCCGAGCCGGGCCGCGATCAGCTCCAGCCGCAGCACGCGCGTCTCCCCCGGACCCAGCCCGTCCAGTGTCGTCTCGACGTCTCCCCCGAGGGCGTGTTCCAGCCCCGGCGGCAGCCGGTCGTGGACGAGCACGCGCCCCAGCGGCAGCCGGCCGTTATTCGTCACGCGGATCTCGAACGGGACCGGGTGCCCCACGGTCGCGGCAGGCGGCGCGTTCACCTTCACCGCCAGCCCCCCGTTCGCGGCCGTCGGCGGCGGCCGGAGAGCCCGGGCCACGCTGACCGTGAGCGTCGCGCTGCCGCCCCACTCGGCGGCAGCCGCCACCGCCTCGACGCGGAGGCGCTGCTCCCACCCCGGCTGCAACCCGTCGATGGTCCAGACCAGCCGGTCCGGGTGGAGCTTCGCCGTCGGCAGCGCGGCGAGAACTCGCGTCCCGGTCCGGAGTTCGTCCTCGACGCGGACCTGCTGCGCCGGGACAGACCCGGTGTTGCGCACCACGATCTCGTAGGCGAAGGGCTGACCCGGCACAACCGTCGGGGGGGCGATTTTGTCCAGCACCAGCGTCGGAATTTGCACCGGCCCCTCCGTCGCGGGCGGCAGCGCCGTCGGCTCGGCTGGAAGGACGAACTGATCGGCCGGGACGAGCGGGCGCGGCGGCGGGATGGGCCGGTCCTGCGGCGTTGGCGTCATCTGCTCCCCGGACGCGGGGTTCACCAGTTTGAACGCGGGCGGGCGCTTCGGCTCGATCTCCTTCGGGGCCGGGGCGGGCGCGGCGGGTAGTCCCTTCGGCACCAGTCGCGGCGGGCGCGTGACCGGCGCCGCCGGCGCGAGTCCGCCTTCCTTGCCGGGTACGGCGAGCGGCGGCGGCGCCGGCAGGTCGGGCAGGCCGGTCGCCGAGAGTTGCGGCAGCGGCTCGGGCGCGACGACAGGGCGTACCCCCTGGGCCGGCGCCGCCCCGGGTTGGGCGCGAACCTCTCCGTTCGGTCCCACCAGGCAAAGCCCGAGGACGAGCAGAACCGCTCTCACGGCGCCTCCTCCCCTGGGTCGGCAGCGGGCCGAAGGCAGTGGGCAGCAGGCAGGCGGCAGGAGGCAGCACCCGTTGACGGGCTGCCGCTCTGACACGCCTCTCCTGCTGCCGCCTACCCTGTCCCCCTGCCGCTCCTGCCAAACACTCCCCCTGACGTGCAGCCCCCCGGCTGCCGTCTGCCTACTGCCTACTGCCTCCTGCCGACTGGCCCGCCGGGTACTTCAGGGCGTTCCTGGCCATCTTCGCCCGGATGGCGTCGCTCAGGTCGATGCCGAGCACGTTGCTCAGGTTGAGTACATGGCAGGCGACATCGGCCAGCTCGTCGGCCACCGCCGCCAGCTTCTCCGGATCGCGCACCACGGCGCGCGAGGCCTCGCTGTCCACCCAGAGGAAGTGCTCCATCAGCTCGGCCGCCTCGGCCGCCAGCCCCATCGACAGGTTCTTGGGGCTGTGGTACGGCTCCCAGGCGCGCTCCGCGACGAAGCGGCGCACCAGTTCCTTCAGCGCCTCCAGGGTGGTGGTGGCGTCGGCCATCGGCGTCGGTACTCACAGTCAGGACCGCTCGCGAACAGAACCACACCCGCGACCGGAGCCCCCCTTGGTTGCCCCGGCGGAACGACTGTCCAGGCCGGCATGGTGCGAACGGAAGTGGCGAAACTATAGCGACGCGCCCGGTCCTGTCAAGGCGACTCCCCGGGTCGGCCGATGTTATCGACGGGGCTCATCCGCTGTTCTCCCGCGGCGCATGTTCTGCTAGCATGTCCCGGGAGGGGAGAGCCATGACACGCACCAGGAAAGGCGACAAGCCCGACGGCAACATCCAGCCGATCTGCCGCAACCGGCGGGCGACGCACGATTACGAGATCGTGGACTCGCTGGAATGCGGCATCGTCCTGACCGGGACGGAGGTCAAGAGTTTGCGCGAGGGGTCGGCGAGCCTGGAGGACGCCTACGCCAAGATCGACGGCGGGGAGTTGTGGCTGATCGGCAGCGACATCCCCGAGTACACGATGGGCAACCGGATGAACCACAAGCCCAAGCGGCCGCGCAAGCTGCTGCTGCACCGGCGCGAGATCGCCAAGTTCGCCGGAAAGGCGTCGCAGCGCGGGCTGACGCTGGTGCCGCTGAAGATGTACTTCAAGGACGGCCGGGCGAAGGTCGAGCTGGCCGTCGCCCAGGGGAAGGCCAAGCACGACAAGCGGGAGTCCCTCAAAAAGGCCGAGGCCGACCGCGAGATGCGCCGCGCCATCACTCGGCGCGAGCGGTGAACGGAAACCACGCTGCACAGTTTCGCATCGGTCACGGAGGACCGTTGTGCGCCTCACTACCCTGATCGACAGCCCGGACCACGTCTGCTGCCGCTACCGGATCGCGGCGCTGCGCCCGTACCTGGGCAAGGCCGGCCACCAGCTGGAGCTGCGGCCGGCTCCGCGCCGGTGGTGGGAGTGGTGCGGCATCGGCCGCGAACTTCGCCACGCCGACGCCGTCATCCTCCAGCGCCGCCTGCTGCAGCGCTGGAAGCTGTGGGTCGTCCGCCGGTCCGCCTCCCGGCTCCTCTTCGACCTCGACGACGCCGTCTTCCTCCGCGACTCCTACTCGCCGCGCGGTCTGCACGCGCCGGTGCGCCTGCGCCGGTTCGCCGGCATCGTCCGCGCCGCCGACGCCGTCATCGCCGGCAACGCCTTCCTGGCCGAGTGCGCCGCCAGGTACACCGACCCGGACCGCGTCCACGTCGTCCCCACCTGCATCGACCCGGGACGCTATCCCATCGCCGAACACCCGAACGGGACGCCGGTCCAGCTGGCGTGGGTCGGGTCGTCGAGCACGCTGCGCGGGCTGGACGCGGTCCGGCCGATGCTGGAGAGCCTGGGGCGCCACGTCCCGGGGCTGCGCCTCAAGCTCATCTGCGACTCGTTCCTGGCGTTCGAGCATCTGCCGGTTGTCCCGTGCCGGTGGACGGAGGCGCGCGAGGGCGTTGACCTGGCGACTGCCGACATCGGCATCAGCTGGATGCCCGACGACGATTGGAGCCGCGGCAAGTGCGGGCTGAAGGTGTTACAGTACATGGCCGCCGGTTTGCCCGTGGTCGCCAATCCGGTCGGCGTCCACAGAGAGATGGTGCGCCACGGCGTCAACGGGTTCCTTGCGGAGACGGCGGCCGACTGGGTCGAGGCGGTCGCGGTGCTGGCGCGCGACCCGGGCCTGCGGCGGACGATGGGCGCGGCGGGACGGCGACGAGTGGAGTGGGACTACAGCGTGACGGCGGGGGCGCGGCGGTGGGCTGCCCTGCTGGATCGGCTAGGCGGGCACCGGCAGGCGGCGGCGTGAGGGCGCGATGACGGAAGCGATCCGGCTGGAAGTGGGCGGCGTCCGCTGGGAGGTGATGCCGCGGCACCGCGCTGCGCTGTTCGACGCGACCGGGCTGCGCCTGGCTGACTGGCTCGCCGACGGCCGCGCCCGGGTCGTCAAGCAGGCGCCGCACCGCACGATCTACCGGGTCGGCCTCGACGGCCTGACCTTCTACCTGAAGCACTATCCGGTGTGCGACCTGCGCGGCTGGCTGCGGCAGCTGGTGCGGCCGTCGAAGGCCCGGTCCGAGTACCGCAAGGCGCTCGCCGTGGCCGCCCGCGGGGTGCCGACGTTCGTGCCGCTGGGCGTGGGCGAGGAGCGCGCCCGATTCGGCGCGGGCGCCAGTTACCTGCTGACCGAAAACCTGGAGGAAACCGAACCGCTCGACGCCTTCCTCGAAACGACACTACCCCAGCTGGGGCCGGCACGGCGGACGCGCCTCCGGCAGGCGCTGGCGGTGAGCCTGGGCGAGCTGGTGGCGCGGATGCACGAGGCGGGCGTGCGGCACAACGACCTGCACCCGGCCAATGTGCTGGTCCGCGTGGAAGCCGATCGCCCCATGCTCTACCTGATCGACCTGCACACCGTCCGCCTCGGCGGGCCGCTCGACTGGCGCGCCAGCCACGCCAACCTGGCGATGCTCAATCGCTGGTTTTCCCTGCGCGCCGACCGGACCGACCGGCTGCGCTTCTGGCACGCCTACTGGAAGGTGCGGGGGGACGCGGCACGTACGGCGTGGGCCGGCGGACTCCTCGGGACGGTCGCCGGCACGCAGCCCGCGCGCGTCGTCCTGCCGGTGCTGGCGAGGGAACTGGAAGAGCGCACCTGGGCGTCGAACCTGGCGTTCTGGCGTGGCCGCGATCGGCGCTGCCTGCGCCGGAACCGCTATTACCGCAAGGTGCGGACGCCGGTCAGCCTTGGCCACGCGGTCGCCGACCTCGACCCGGCGGT
>JADLBT010000496.1 GCA_020847555.1 Gemmataceae bacterium | reverse complement strand
GGCTGGCAGCGACCAGCGTCTCGCTGGGGAAGAGCGTGGAGCGGGTGCTGGATCTGGGGGAGCCGGATTTTCCGGTCTACGCCGAGCTGCGCGCCTCGCTCGAGCTGACCCCGGCGAAGCGCGCCGAGGTGATCGCCGCCTTCCGGGAGATCGCGGCGGCGGATGCCGCGATCACGGGGGCGTCGTGGTTCGACGACGCGTGGCTGGTCGAGACGGTCGAGCAGGCGCCCACCGCCTTCGACCGCGCGTTCGACCGCTGGCGGGAGCTCTACCGGGCGGCGCTGCAGCAGCGAAGCGACGCGCGGCTGACGATCGACAAACCGCGCACCCCGAAGCGCGACCGGGAGCGCGCCGAGCGGCTGGAGCGCGAGGCGAAGCGGGATATCGCGCTGCTGCTGAACGACGGGGATGTCACCGAGACCGACTTCTACCCCTACCGGTACCTGGCGACCGAGGGGTTCCTGCCCGGCTACAACTTCCCGCGCCTGCCGCTGCGGGTGCTGCTGAACGTCCGGGACGAGTCGCGGTCGATCGACCGGCCTCGATTCCTCGGGCTCGCGGAGTTCGGCCCCTGGAACGTGATCTACCACGAGGGGCGGAAGTACCGGGTGACCTCGCAAATCCTGCCAGCGGGCAGGCTCGACGCGCGGATCACGAGCGCGCAGCTCTGCAAGGAGTGCGGGTACATCCACCCCGCCGGGGATGTCCCGGTCAACGTCTGCGATGGGTGCGGCGTCGCCTTCGATGCCGAGACGCGGGACTTCCCGCAGGGCCTGCTCGACCAGTCGACGGCGCGGGCGCGCCCCTACGACCGGATCTCGTCGGACGAGGAAGACCGCTCGCGCGAGGGATACGCGGTCACGACGCACTTCCAGTTTGCGCCGGGCGTCGCACCCCGGCGCGCGTCGGCGCGAGGGCCGATGTCCGACGGCGCCGATGGCGAAGCGGATCTGCTGACGGTCGAGTTCGCGCCGCGGGCGCGGGTCTGGCGGATCAACCATGGCTGGAAGCGGTCGGGGCGCCAGCAGGGCTTCACGATCGATCCGGATTCGGGCTGGTGGGCGAAGAAGGAGCAGGACGAGGTCGAGGGGCCCGATCCCGACGATCCGGGGGGGACGCCCTCGCGCGGCAACATCAAGCCGTACGTCACCGACAACCGGAACGTCCTCCTGCTGCGGCCGGAGACCCCGCTGGCGGGCGATGAGGCGTTCCTGAAGACGCTGGCCTATGCCCTGCAGCGGGGGATCCAGGTCGTCTACCAGGTCGAGGAGCGGGAGGTCGAGGTCGAGCTGATCGGGCGGGAGGCCAACCAGCGCCTGATGCTCTGGGAGGCGGCCGAGGGAGGCACGGGCGTCTGGGATCGCATGATGGACGACCCGGCGTCGTTCGCCCAGGTGGCCAAAGAAGCGCTGCGCATCTGCCACTTCGACGAGCGGGGCGAGCCGGATCCAGCGTGGACCTCCAGGTGCGGGCGGGCGTGCTATGACTGCCTGCTGAGCTACGGCAATCAGCGCGAGCACTGGCTGCTCGACCGCCACCTGATCCGGGAGTACCTGGCGGCGCTGGCCGCGTCGACAATGCCGCCGGCGACGGCGACGCGCCCCTACGACGAGCAGTTCGCCTGGCTGGCGGAGCGGATCGACCCGGCGAGCAGCCTGGAGCGGGAGTTTCTCGCCTTCCTGCGCGAGAACCGGTTGCGGCTGCCGGACGCGGCGCAGACGCGCCCGGTGGCGGAGATTCCGGTGCAGCCCGACTTCTTCTACGAACGGGACGGGCGTCCGGGGGTGTGCATCTTCGTGGATGGGCCGCATCACGAGGCGGCGGAACAGGCGGCGCGCGATCGCGAGACGCGGGAGGCGCTCGCGGATCGCGGCTTCCGGGTGGTCGCGATTCAGGCCGGCGTGTCGTTCGGCGAGCAGCTCGCGCGCTACGGCGACGTGTTCGGGAGCATCGGGCAGGACAAACGCGGGTGAGTTGGCCGGGCTGAGCCAGCAGGCGTGCGGTGACGCGGCGGCTCGATCGCGGCGGCTTTGGCGCGGCCGGGACGACCAGGCTGGGCGACCCCGCGGCGGTGCCGACGGGGATCAACACGCCGCAATCGCGCGCTCAGGCTGAATGCGCGGGAGCGGAACCTCATCGCCCTTCCCTTGATCAGTGGCCCCGCTCGGTTCGAACAACCAGCCTGCTTCGCGTCTCGCACACCGCGGAGCCACTCGGGCCAGCGATGTGCTCCCGGCGCTCGACGGCGACAGCGAACGCCTGCTTCGGTGTTGCCTACGGGTTGCGGTCGAGCGTGCGGATGCGGGCACCTCGTCCTCACGCGCCGCTCTGGCAGACGCCGTCGACGCAGCGCTGGGAGGCGCGGCAATTGACATCGAGGAAGCAGAGGCCGCCCCCCTGGCAAGTCCCGTCGCTGCAGACCTGGTTGTAGGGGCAGTCGCCGTCAGCCGGGCAGGCGCCTCCGGCGTCGACGCACCGGAAGGCCCAGCAGACCTGATTCGCCGCGCACCCCGCGTTCGTGGCGCAGGGGAGGTCCAGGCAGGCGCCGCTGAGGCAGGATTGCCCGGCCGGGCAGTCGTCGTCGGCGCAGCAGCGCGACTTCGGGATGCAGTGGCCACGGCACCGCTTCCGGCCGTGCCGGCAGCGCCTGGCGACGACGGGCGTGGGGCTGGGCGCAAGCCCCGCCAGCCCGACGGCGCCGACGATGGCGAGGAGCGCACGGCGGGAACGGGTCGTGGCGAGCGCGCGGAACGCGGCTTCGTGTGGCATGGAGGCCTCCCTGCACCAGGACGACGAACGCTTGCCCCTGTTGCGAACCCATTGCAGCGTACAGGAACGTGGCAAGACGGACCGAGCTTGCCCGGCCAGGCCAGGGATGCGCGGTCGCACGCGCACGATGCCGCGATGCAACCACTGGACCGCGGCCCTCATTGCGACTGTTGCCGTCGCCCGGCCTCAGCCCGCTCGCACCTCGACCCGTTGGACGATCACGGTGACCGTCTCGCCGAGGCCGAACGGCTCCGCAGGTTGCCGCCGGCGCCGAACCCGACGTGGAAACGCTCGTGCCGTGTGGACATTGTGAAGCCCGTGGGCGCCGCGACGTCCTGACCCCACCCGGTCGAGGTCACCACCAGCAGCGATGCGCCCGATGGGCCGGCCGGCCCCGGCGCTGTGTCGGGATGGCGACCGGGGGCGCGCTGAAGGTCGACGCCGACCGCGCGGAAGCAGGCCGCGTCGGCGTGGGTTCTCACCCGGATCTCCGCCGGTCACGCATGTGCTCGGCCGGGCCATCGCCGCATGGCTCTGAACGAAGTGGCCCCGTGGGGGAATGCCTGGTTGCGCGTCGCGCGCGGCATCCGCGCGCCTGGAGGCCTCGTCGTCGCGTCCGCGACAACGGGGCCGCTTCGTGGCGCACGTTGTGCTACTGCCACGCCGGTCGTCTGATCGACCACGATCGACCCGGATCGACGGGATCGGGTCCCGATGCCACACGAAGGAGGGCCGCGCCATGACTCCCCGACAGCGATTGGGTTCACTCGTCGTCCTCGGCGCGTTCGTCAGTCTCGGGTTCGGAGCCGCGGGCGCGGGCGCCCAGGGCACCGCGATGACGCCGCACCCGGCCCACATCCACGAGGGGACCTGCGACCAACTCAACCCGGCGCCGCAGTACCCCCTGACCGATGTCAGCATGACCGGCATGATGGGCGGCATGGCGGGTATGAGCGGGATGGGCACCCCCGGGGCCGGGATGATGGGCAGCCCGGAGGCCGGGATGACGGGTTCGCCAGGTGCCGGCATGGGAGGGATGATGGGGGCCGCGACCGCGGTGGCCGTCGAGACCAGCGAGACGGTCGTGCCGGCCTCGCTGCAGGACCTGCTGACCAGCCCGCACGCCATCAATGTCCACGAGAGCGCGGCCAACATCCAGCGCTACATCGCCTGCGGCGACCTCGGCGGGCAGGTGATGAGCGGCCCCGGGATGGAGCAGGGCGGGACTCTGGTGATCGGGCTGCGGGAGCTGAACGACTCGGGCTACGCCGGGATCGCGGTCCTCGAGGGGATGGGCGACCAGACCCGGGTCGACGTCTACCTGGCCCAAGGTCTGGTGGGTGGGGCCGCCGGCGAGTACGGGACGCCGACGTCCTGACCCCCGGAGATGGCGAGGCAGGCCGGGGGCAGATAGGCTGCCCCCGGCCTGCTGTGTCTCACGCCGGCCGCGGAGGGGATCCGGTGCGGCGCGACGGCCGGGGCGGGACAAGGGATGTCGGGCAGATTGAGGTAGGCCCGGCAAGCGGGGGACCCGCCGGTGAGGGGCGCCGGCGGCCGCCTCGTTTGGCGCTCGAGGCTCACGAGCACGCCGCGGGTACCTGGCTCGAGTGGCGAGGCGAGGACGAGCGCCTTCCAGGAGGCGCGGGCCACCTCGGTGCGCCCGCAACAGCGCCGCGTCCGCTCCTGCCAGGTGCGCTCCAGGACTGGCCAAGTCGCATCGGGCTCCGGGCCCCCGCGCGAGGCGCTCGACCCGGCCCTCGTGGACAACGAGGAGGTGGGGGGCGAGGGAGTGATCATGAGCGGCACCAGTCCTCAGGGGTGGCCGACGAACCGAGCCGGTCCAGGCGGGGTCATGGTCGCTCCCGGCGACCGGCGACAACGGGCGATCTCCCGCTGGGGTATGGGGCGCGGGACGCGCGATGTCTTCGGCAACGAGCGTGCTGTCAGAGCCGCGCAACGCCCGCCGGCGCGGTCCGTCAAGGACGACGTTTGACGAGATGTGTCCACCGCCGTTCACGGTGCCGCACGCGGCAACGAACCGGGATGATCGGGCTGGGCAACGCGATCTGGCGAAGGCTCCGCGGGCGGTGAATCCTCGCCGGCGGCGCAGGCCCGGTCGGCGCATTGCCGTCCGTGCGTATCCAGCTCTCGCGCCCCCGCTCGGAATGCGGCAGCGAACCCGACGCGACAGGCGGAACGGCCCCGGGAACCCGCCCGGCGCGAAGTGGCGATTGACATCATCGCATCGGTCGATACAATCGGGCTCCTGGGCCGGTTGTCTGCTGCGCGCCGCCTCGCCTGCTCTCACCTCCGGGGGTGCCCGATGGACGGATCCCGCTTCGATGCGTTCACCCGGCGGTGGGGAGCGGTTCGCGGATCGCGGCGGGCGGCCCTGCGGTCCCTGACCGGGGTTGGGCTCGGCGCGCTGCTCGCTGGTCCGGGGTGGTCGACGCGCGCGCGGAAGCGCCGGCGCAAGCGCTGCCGGAAGAACGGCCAGACCTGCGTCAGCTTCGGGCAGACGCTCGGCCCATGCTGCAAGAACAGCAGTTGCCAGGAGGTCCCGCAGGACCAGCGCAAGTTCTGCCTGTGCAAGCCGGGCTTCTGGGATCCGAACCGGACCGGCTTCTGCGTGCCGGTCACCTGCGGCAGCCTGGGTGACGCGTGTGCCTCGGTCGAGGAGTGTTGCCCGCGGGCGATCGGGACGGGGCTGGCGTGCGCCCGGATCGACAACGAGAAGGGGCCGCGCGGCTGTGGCTTCCTCACCCAGCCCGACCCGCCGAGCCGCTGCTGCATCGGAGAAGCGGGCACGATCTGTACGGGTGATTGCGACTGCTGCGGCGATCTCACCTGCCAGAATGGGCACTGCCTGCCATCACGCCCGGTCTGCCTCGCGGTTGGGGAGACCTGCGACGAGGATGCGCAATGCTGCGGTGGCAACACCTCACGCACCCGATGTAGCCGCATCGATTCCGGCAAGGCCAATGGCCGCTGTGGGGGACCGGCCGCGCTGAGAAACCGCTGCTGCACGGCGGAAGACTGGGAATGCGAGGACACGTGTGACTGTTGCGGGTCCATGCGCTGCGTCAATGGCTCGTGCCGCTCCACCCTCCTCGGGGCATCGCGCGAGGACTCCAGCGAGTGCGTGCGCGGGACGTGCCAGGTGGTGCTGCCAAAGCCGGATGGCAGTTGCCTCATCCCGGCGAATCTCCCGCCGCCGCGGCTCTGTTGCCTCGCCGAGGGCGAACAGTGCTTCGGCACCAGTTGTGATTGCTGTGGCGCCTTGACCTGCCAGGACTCCGTCTGCAGCAGTTTCGGCTCGGGCTGACGCCGGGACGACGACGCCTTGGATGCCGGGTTTTCCGCCCGCGATAATCGTCGTAGGCCCATCGTGGGATCCGGTTGGCCACCCGGCCGGCGCATCTCGCGCGCGGACGGCTTCGGAGTCAGCGGTTCGCTTCGATGAACCGGGCGCCGCCGACCGAGGCCGGCGACACTTCTAAGTTCAAGCCGCGAGATCGAGCGTATCCGGCGGGGCGAGCGCCCCCTCGATGGCGTCGATCAGGGACGCCGCGGCGTCGTGGATCGCCGTCATCCCCGTGCGGAGCGCCTTCGGATCATTGAGCCAGGACGCCACGTAGGTGGTCGAGCGGAGCGCCAGATCGAGGCCGAAGCGGG
>JADLBT010000495.1 GCA_020847555.1 Gemmataceae bacterium | reverse complement strand
CGGCGGTAGCGGTCGAGCAACTCCTTCTCCTCGCGCGTCAGCTGGGCGGAGTGGGTCGGCTCGGCGCTGAGCAGTCGGGCCAGCGCCAGCGCGAACCGCTCCCGCGCGGCCGTCGGGTCGCCTTCCTGGCTGCTCGTCGCGGGAGCGGGGGCAGGTCCGGGGAGCGGTTGCCGATCAGTAGTGGGTCGCTCGCCAGAAAGGCGACCCGGGAGGGTGAGCAGCGCCCACAGGTTGGCGGCCAGGAGCAGCAGGAGGACGACCGCCAGCACCCAGGCGGCGCGACCGAGCGGCCGGCGCGGCGGAGCGTCCTCGGCCGGCGGGTGGCCCAGCTTGACGGCGACGTCGGCGAGGTGGGGCGTCCACGCGACCAGCGGGCCGCGCCGGGCGTAGGTCTGGAACGGGAAATCGACCCCGCACAGCGGCAGCCACTGCCAGGCGCCGGCCTCCTGAGTCAGCAGCCCGAGGCGCGTGTCCGGGTCGGCCGGGGTGGTGGCGGCGAACAGGAACACGCCGTCCTGCCATACCCGGATCGGCACCACCGGCGGCGGCTCCGGCAACGGACCGGGCGGGGCGGCGGTCAGCACCTCGGCGAGCGAGTACTCCCGGCCGAGGGCGGTGAAATCCTCCGTCTGCGCGCGCTGTGCGCGCAGCCAGCGGTAGATCGCCAGGGCCGACGCGGTCCCGAGGTTACCGGGGGCGACCACGCCGACCAGCTCCAGCCCGCCGCGCCGTCGGCTTGCCGTGTGGTCCGCCACGCCGTACCGGGCGACGGCGACGACGCGCCGGCCGTCCGTCAGCAGAACCGAACAAAACAGGTCTGTGACCGGCCAGGCGTCGGGGTAGGGTGTGGCATGCAGGCGGCGGGCGAGGGTCTCGATCTCGGTGGCCCACGGCGCGGGCGCGGCCGGGGCGAGCAGGCCGAACCCGAGGCTGCGCGGCGGGACGCCGTCGAGCTGCTCGCCGTAGGCGAACCCGTGCAGGCTGGCTCCGGCGGTGGACATGGCCGCGCCCCCCGTCAGATGTCCAGCCTGGCCCGGAACGCCTTGCGCAAACCTTCCCAGCGCCGCTGCGCCTGCACCACCGAGTCCATGCGGAACACCTGGGCGTAGGTGATCTCGCCCTCGATCGGCTGGGCCTCCTCCTTCTTCTTCAGCAGGGACTCAGCCCGCTTCTGGGCCGCGCGCGCCAGGGTGAGGGCCTCGAAGTTCTTCTGGTCCGCGAGCTTCTGGACCAGCAGCGCGTCCTTGATTAGCCCCTGGTAGGCGTCGCGCACCTCCGTGAGCGCCGCCTCCAGCTTGTTCGCCTCGCGCGTCCACTTCTGCCACCGCTGCACGTCGTCCGTCTTCGCCCACTGCGCCCTGAAGCGCGGCGGCGGGGCGGCCTCCTTCAGTTTCTGCTGTGCCTTGTTGAGCGTCTCCTCGTCGAAGACGGTGGTGAGGTTGCCGTCGAACTCCTTGGCGGCCTGGTGGAGCTGGGCCGTGAACTGCTGGTACGCAGTCAGCTCCGCGAGCGTGTCCTTGACGAACTGCTGGTCCTCCTCCGGCAGCTGGGGGAAGTGTTTCGCTGCGCTGATTTGGCGCAGCTGCTCGATCTTCGGCTGCAGCGGATCGCGCAGCCGCCGGACGGAGGGGCCGCCCAGGCTGGCGTGCAGGTTCTGCACCTCCAGGGCGAGCTTGTTCACCTCCTCGGGCGGCTGGCTGGCAATGAGGAAGAGCGTCAGCAGGGTAATCAGGCCGATGATTCCGGCGACCAGGCCGACAACGGTACGCAGCCAGCGCTCGGCGTGCTGGCGCTGCTCCTGGAACGCGACGGCGGAGTCGAGAGCCTGGCGGAACAACTCGGCGACGCCATACGGCTCGCGCGGCCTGGCAGGGGCGTCGGTCAGGGCCGGCCGTTTGACGGCGGTCGCCCACAGGTGCAGCTCGACCCTGCCGAACGGCAGGTGCTCGCGGTTCGTCTGCTGGGCCAGGAACTCCTGGAACCGGCGGTCCACCTCGCGCTTGCGCTCCTCGATCCGGTCCATCCACATGGCGACGGTGTCGCCCTTCTGGGCGAGGAGGTCGGCCTTCGTCAGCACCAGGTAGACGGGCAGCCCGCTCACCTCGGTGCGTTGCCCGCGTCCCGCTTCCAGCAGGCGCAGGAACAGAGCGAACTGGGTGAAGTCGCGCTTGAGGGTGGCCGGGTCGGCGGACGAGTCCACGACGAGGATCAAGGTGTCGGCGGCGAGGACGGCCTTCGCCAGGGCGCCGTTGCGCCGGCGGTGGTCGAGCGCCTGCTTCTGGCTGAGCAGTTCGTTGGCGACCCGTCCGTCGCAGTCGATCAGGATCGCCTCGACCGGCGGCGGAGCCGCGCCGGCGCCACGCGGCGGGAACGGCTCGAACCGGACCGGGAACGGGGCCACCTCCTCCAGGGTCTCGCGCGGCCGCTCCTCGTAAAGGCGGCGCTGGAGTTCGAGCAACCCCTGACTGGTGTCGATCAGCCGGCCGTTGAGGACGTGTTCCTGGATCTGGGCGGCCTGGGCGAGGGCGCCGAGCAGCGACGACTTGCCCGCGTCGGGCATCCCGAACAGGACGATGCGGACGGCTCGGGGACTGGCCGACGCGGCCGGCCGGGGGGCGGGTTGGGTACTCGCTTGCGACATCTGCCTCCGTCCTTTCGGGGCCATACCCGGCTCGCCCCTTACTTCATCTGCGCCGATTTCTCCGGCCTGTCGAGGGTGGGGAACGTCTTGATCGCCGGTTCGATCCCGGGGAACTCGGCCCCCGCGAGCTTCTGCAGCGCCTTGACCGCGAGGTGCCCCTGGCCGGGTGTGTTCCGGTAGATGACGATCTCCACCGTCCGGACCTGTTTCTTGTGCTCCTCCAGGTACTCCTTCACCTGGGCCAGCGACCGCGGCGGTTCCTTGCCCCCGATCAGGTAGTAGCGGCCGTCGCCCTGGTACTGCGCGCTGGGGATCATCTCGATCGCGAGCGTCTTCGCCGAGTCGTAGGGCTCACCCTTTTTCTCTTTCTTCTCCTTGCCGTCGCCGTCCTTGCCGTCCCCCTTCCCGCCCACCTGGCCGGCCCCCTTCCCCGGACCGCCGCCGAGACCGGGGCCGAGGCCGGGTCCGAGGCCGCTGAGGGCAAGCGGGAACAGCAGGAACACGAGTGCCGCCGCTCCCACGGCGCCCAGCAGGCGGGCAACGATCAGCACCTTGTCCGGGATCGGGCGCTGGAAGGCGAGGCGGAACAGGATCCGCGCCACCGGCCGGGCGAGCAACCAGCCGAGCCACGCCCCGAACAGGCTCAGCAGGACGCGCAGGCTAAACACGACGACCTCACGGAAGTCGCTCAGAAACGCCAGCGGCATGCTCTCGCTCATGGTAGTACCCAGTAGGAGGAGGCTCCGCCCCCCGATCCATGCCATCGCCGGATGGAGCCGGCTCCTACGAAGGCTTGCATCCGCAGCCCCAGGAATTTCCGTCCCGCCATCATCCGCCGCCCGGCCAGTCCACGCTGTAAGAGACGCCCGCAAACCACTGCTTGTACTTCTCCAGCTGCCCCTGGCTCGGGTAGGCCGAGTCCATCCGCGGCGTCATGATCAGGTAGTGCAGTTCGGGGCGCTTCAGGTCGTCCGGGTAACGCTGGCGCAGCTCGCGGCGGTGGCGGCGCACCAGTTCCTGCACTTCCTTCTCGTCGAGGTACTCGCGGTGGAACAGCTGCCCGCCCTTGCCCGGAACGATGCAGTACAGCCGGCCGTCCTTCGGGTCCACCTCCAGGGTGCGGATCGTCATCGCCGGTCGCTCGCGCCCCTTGTCGGCCTTCTTCAGCTCCTCGATGTCCACCTGCAATTTCTTGACCAGTTTCTCCAGATGTTCGACTTTTTTCTTCGCCTCGGTTTGCTTGCGAGCCGCCTCCGGGTTCTCCGGCTCGCTCTCCTGAATGGTCGGTATGAGCAGGAAGACGCAGAACAGCAGAATCATCACGTCGATCAGCGGGATGAAGTATCGGGTGATGCTGCGTCGCGGCATCTGAATCACGACCGCACCTCCCGCGACGGAGGCGGCCCGCCGCCGAGCGTCAGGATCAGGTCGCGGCCGAGGAGGACGATCCAGGTCGGAAACAGATTGATCAGCGCCATGAACAGCCCGCTGCCGGTGGCGGTGATGGCCGGTGCGTACAGCCGGATGATTTCTCCCGTCTGGATGGCCGTCTCGCGGTTCCTGGAGATGTCGCCGATGGTGCCGAACGTCTGCAGGATGCCCATGACGGTGCCGATCAGGCCGAGCATCGGGAACCACTCGGCCGCCTGGGCGAGGTTGCTCAGCCACCGATCGGGGCGCTCGTTGAAGCCTGTGCCGCGCCAGTGCAGGGCCCGCCAGGCGAGCAGCAGCTGGATGAGGAACAGGGTAGCGCCCAGGCTGAGAATGATCCAGTCGATGGGCGACTCGCTGACGTGTCGGAGGTAGAATTCGCGCGCCCGGGCGGGGATCGCGACCCCGATCAGGGCGGCGACCAGCAGCG
>JADLBT010000494.1 GCA_020847555.1 Gemmataceae bacterium | reverse complement strand
CGGCCGACCACGGATCCCGTTGCAGTTTCGCAAGCCGTGCAGGACAATGAGGAACTTAGCGCGTTTCGCCCCCATTCCCCTGCTGGAGCGTGAAGGAGACTCCGCCATGACCACCCCGTTCGACATGCGACTCATCCAGTGCGGCGCGCGGTTGCGCCGGACGCCCTTCTTCGAGGCGACGCAGCGCTACGGCCCCAGGGGCTACACCGTCTACAACCACATGTTCTTCCCCATCCGATACGCTGAACTGGAGGAGGAATACCGCCACCTGCTCGAACACGTCACCGTCTGGGACGTGTCGGTCGAACGCCAGGTCGAGATCACCGGCCCGGACGCCTTCGCGTTCACGAACTTGCTTACGCCGCGCGACCTGGCGAAGTGCGCCGTCGGCCAGGGCAAGTACGTCGTCATCACCGCCGACGACGGCGGGATCATCAACGACCCGGTCCTGATGCGTCTCGGCGAAAACCACTTCTGGCTCGCGCTGGCCGACAGCGACGTGCTCCTCTGGGCCCGCGGGCTCGCCGTCAACGCTGGCCTGAAGGTCACGCTCCGCGAGCCGGACGTCTCGCCGATCCAGATCCAGGGACCGAAGTCAAAGCAGGTCGTGCAGGCGCTCTTCGGCGACAAGGTTCTGCACCTGCCGTACTACCACTTCCTGGAAACGAACCTCGACGGCATCCCGGTCATCGTGACGCGGACCGGGTGGACGGCCGAGGTCGGGTACGAGATCTACCTGCGCGACGGCAGCAAGGGCGTCGCGTTGTGGGAACGGGTGATGGCGGCCGGCCAGCCCCACAACATCAAACCGACCGGCCCCTCCGACATCCGCCGCATCGAGGCCGGCATCCTCAACTGGGGTGCCGACATGACGCTCGATAACAACCCCTACGAGGTCGGCCTTGGGTGGCTTGTCGATGAGGACAAGCAGGCCAACTACGTCGGCAAGGAGGCGCTCGCCAGGATCAAGGCCGCAGGCGTCAAGCGCAAGCTGGCCGGCGTCGAGATCGACGGCGCGCCGCTCGTGTTCAACATGACGAAGTGGCCGGTGAAGCGCGACGGCAGGCCGGTCGGGCATGTCACGTCCGCCATCCACTCGCCGCGGCTGAAGAAGAACATCGGCTACGCGATGGTGCCGACCGAGCACGCGGCACTGGGGACAAAGCTGACGGTGGACGTTCCGGACGTCGGCGAGCGGCAGGCGACGGTCGTACCGCGGCCGTTCATCGACCCGAAGAAGGATATTCCCACGTCGTGAGGCTCGGGCCGCGAACTTGCTGTGGCACGGTCGGGAGGCCGTGCCACAGCAAGTTCGCAGCCGCGCGGCCTGGGGCTGCGCCGTTGACACACCCTTCACCCACCCTTCATGATGCCAGGGTCAAGGAAGATGGTGGGCCGTGGGCTTGCCCAAAAACCATTGCACACCCTCCTTCTTGACCCTGCTCTAATGCCAGGCGATCGGGGCGGACGTAGGATAACCCTTTCAACCTGCCAAGGTTGCCTCGCCCCAGGAGGCCGCCGTGCCAACCCTCAGCTCCACGATGAGCAACAACTTCCAACTGAAGGTGTTCAGCGGACGGGCGAACATCCCCCTGGCCGAGAAGATTGCCCAGGTCCTCGGCGATCCGCTCGGGCGGATCACACTGCAGAACGTCCCCGACGGCGAGACGTGGTGCCGTATCGACGAGGACGTGCGCGGCCGCGACGTGTTCGTGGTCCAGCCGACGTGCCCGCCGGTGAACGAGAACCTGATGGAGTTGCTGATCATCCTCGACAGTCTCAAGCGGGCCAGCGCCGCCCGCATCACGGCGGTCCTGCCGTACTACGGGTACGCTCGGCAGGACCGCAAGGACGTCGGCCGCGTGCCGATCACGGCCAAGCTGGTCGCCGACCTGATCACCGTCGCCGGCGCCAACCGGGTGCTCACCCTGGACCTGCACGCCGCTCAGATCCAGGGGTTCTTCGATGTCCCGGTCGATCACCTGCATGCCAGCCCGGTCATCTGCGACTACATCCGCAGTCTGGAGATCCCGTCGCGCGACTTCGTGGTGCTCAGCCCAGACGAGGGCAGCATCAAGCGCGCCCTGTCGTTCCAGAAGAAACTCGGCGGCGCCATCGCCATTGTGGACAAGCGACGCTCCAGCGCGACCGAGACACGCCAGGCGAACCTGATCGGCAGCACCCTGGAAAACAAGGTGACCGTCATCTTCGACGACATGATCTCGACGGCCGGGAGTGTAGTCGGGGCGGCGACCGTGGCGCGGGCGAACGGAGCACGGGAGGTCTACGCCTGCGCCACCCACGCGGTCCTGGCCGGACGCGCCCTCGAGACGCTGCGCGACGCCCCGCTCAGGCAGATAGTGGTGACCGACAGCATTCCGCTGCCGCCGGAGAAGCAACCGCCGCGGATGAAGGTGCTCAGCGTCGCCCCTCTGCTGGCGGACGCGATCAAACGTATCCACTTCAACGAGTCGGTAAGCAAACTCTTTGAATAGGGACGAGGGAAGACGAGCCAGGAAGCAACAGGTCAAGCCTGCGGGTGGCGTCCCGTGGGCCTTGGGACTGGCGGCCCAAACTCCTGTCCG
>JADLBT010000493.1 GCA_020847555.1 Gemmataceae bacterium | reverse complement strand
CTTCCTCGAACCGATGGGGGTGGTGGAAGCCGGGAACCAGGTGCGCGAACTGCAGTTGTCGGAGGAACGCGAGGTGCGCCGGGTGCTGCAGCGCATCACGGCGCTGCTCGGCACGCGAGACGCAGAAGCCACCGCAAGCCTGCTGGCGCTGGCGGAACTCGACGTCATCTCCGCGAAGGTGCGCCTGGGCAAGAAGCTGAAGGCGGAACTGCCCCCGCCGGGCGACGCCGAGAGCTGGCTCGCGGAGTCCGGCATGACGGTGGTCGTGCGCGGACGCCACCCCCTGCTGCGCGGGAAGGTCGTGCCGACGGACATCGATGTCGGCGGCGGGGCGCCGGGGGTGCTCATCACCGGCCCGAACACCGGCGGGAAGACGGTCGCGTTGAAGACCCTTGGGCTGCTCACCCTGATGGTGCAGGCGGGCATCCCCGTGCCCTGCGACGAGGGCAGCCGCTTCGTCGTCTTCGGACGGGTGTACGCGGACATCGGTGACGAGCAGTCGATCGAGCAGTCGCTTTCGACGTTCTCCTCGCACATGCGGAACGTGAAGGCGATCCTCGAGAAGGCGGCGCCTGGGACGCTGGTCCTGCTGGATGAACTTGGCGCGGGCACGGACCCCACCGAAGGTGCGGCGCTCGCGCGGGCCGTCCTCGAGGCGCTCCTGGAGCGCGGCTGCACGGTCGTCGCGACCACCCACCACGGTGAACTGAAGGCGTTCGCACACAACGACCCTCGCCTCCGCAACGCCTCCGTGGAGTTCGACCTCGAGACGCTGAGCCCGACGTATCACCTCACCATCGGGCTGCCGGGCCAGTCGAACGCGATCGCGATCGCACGCCGGCTCGGGCTCGACGAAGGGGTCCTGGAGCGGGCCTCGGCGCAGCTTGCGCCCGAGCACTTCGAGATGGAGCAGTTGCTGTCCGAGATCCGCGAAGAGCGGGCCGCGGCTGCCGACGCAAGGGCGAGGGAGGAAGCTGCGCGGCACGAGAGCGAGGAACTGCGGCTCGCGCTGGCGGAGCGGCGGGACCGCATCGAACAGGAGCGGGCGGCCATCATCGGCGCCGCCCAGCGCCAGGCTGAGGACGAGGTCGCGGCCATGCGGCGGGAACTGGAAGAGCTCCGGAGGCGTGCTGCGAACCGCGACTTCGACATGCGCCAGGCGGAGGAAACGCTGCGCCGCCTGGACACCGACCTGGGCCGCATGGCCGCGCGCGCACGCCCGCAGCGCCGCGAACCGCCTGCCCCTCCACCCACGGTGCGTGCCCTTGCGCCCGGCGACCAGGTGCACGTGCGCGACATCCCCCAGAGCGGCGAAGCGCTCAGTGCCGTCGGCGAAGACGGCCGCGTGGAGGTCCAGTTCGGCTCGCTGCGTATGAAGGTCTCCGTCGACCGGATCGACCGCGTGGAGCCGAAGCCGGGCTCGGCGCCGGTGGTGCTGCCCGCGGCCCGCGCGAGCGTCCCCGTCGACCTGGACCTCCGCGGCAAGCGCGCCGAGGAAGCGCTGATCGAGTTCGAGAGCTACCTCGACGACGCCTTCCGGTCGGGACTGCCGTTCGTGCGCATCATCCACGGCAAGGGCACGGGCGCGCTGCGCGCCGCCATCCGCGAGGCGCTCTCCAGCCACCCGCTGGTCCGCCGCTACGAGGGGGCCGCGCCGAACGAAGGCGGCGAGGGGGTCACCGTTGCGGTGCTCGCAGGTTAGGTCCCTGCTCGCTGCAGCTGTCCTGGGGGTGGCGCTGGCGGCGGCCGCCGTGCAGTCCTCGGCCGGCGCGGATGAAGGCGCTGCGGCCGGGGAGCACGTCATCGTGCTTCCCATGCTGGTGAGCGAGCCGACTGAAGGGTCAGGCGCTGTGCTTCGCTTCACGGGCGAGTACGTGCAGGGGTTCGAATGGTCGGCGTTCACGCCCTGCGGCGGCGCGCGATGGAGTCCCGCCTGGCTGGCGAGCGAGGACCCGGCGTTCTTCGAGCGCTATCGGGTGCTGGCCGAGGGGGCCGGCGCACATCCGCTGGAGGGCGTTGTGGTCTATGTCGTAGTGGACGCCCGGCTCGAACTGGCCCGGCCGGGCAGCCTCGGGTTCGGGCACCTCGGCGCATTTCGGGCTCAGGTCACTGTAGAGCGGCTGATCGAGATGCGGCCCGGGGGATGCGGCCCATGAGCCCGCGGCCGGCGCCCCGGGACGCGCTCCAGGCCTCGCTTGGCTTCCCCGCGGACGCCGTCCCCGGGGACAGCCCGCTGGCGGCGCGCATGCGGCCGCGGACACTCGACGAGTTCGTCGGCCAGGCCCCGGCGATCGGGCCGGCCTCGATGCTGCGAAGCGCCCTCACCCGTGGCGTGCTGCCGTCCATCATCCTCTGGGGGCCGCCGGGGTGCGGCAAAACGACCCTGGCCCGGCTGCTCGCCAGCCAGGGAGCGGCCGAGTTCGTAGCCCTTTCGGCGGTCTCCTCCGGCGTCGCGGACCTGCGCAAGACGGTCGCGGAGGCGGCGGCGCGCCGCAAGGCCGGCCGGCGCACGGTCCTCTTCATCGACGAGATCCACCGGTTCAACAAGGCGCAGCAGGACGTCATCCTCCCGTACGTCGAGGACGGGACGGTCACGCTCATCGGCGCGACGACCGAGAACCCCTCGTTCGAGGTGGTGGCGCCGCTCCTGAGCCGGGTGCGGGTCATCCGGCTCACGCCGCTCACGGACGAAGACCTCGGGCAGGTCGTCGACGCCGCCATGTCCGACAGCGAGCGTGGCCTGGGTGGCTTCGGGATGGACCTTGCGGCGGACGCCCGCGCGCTCCTCCTGCAGGGGGCCAACGGCGACGCTCGCGCCGCCCTCACGGCGCTGGAGATCGCGGCGGGCATGGCAGGCACGGCAGGGCGAATGACGATTGAGCCTGCCGACGTGCAGGCGGCACTCCAGGACCGGCGTCCGTACTACGACAAGGCCGCCGACTTCCACTACGACACTGTCTCGGCGTTCATCAAGTCCGTGAAAGGGTCGGACCCGGACGCGGCGCTCTACTGGCTGGCGCGGATGGTGGAGAGCGGCGAGGACCCGCTCTTCATCGTGCGCCGGATGGTGATCCTTGCCGCGGAGGACGTCGGGCTGGCGG
>JADLBT010000492.1 GCA_020847555.1 Gemmataceae bacterium | reverse complement strand
CGGGCTCACGTACGCCTACTGGGTCGTCGCGTTCAAGGGCGCGACGCCGCAGGGCGTGAGCTACGCCCGCGCCTACGTCGCCGGTTCGACGCCAGCCAGCGCCAACGCGAACGCGCCCGTCTACACCGCCGCCAGTCCGACCGCGACGACGGCGACGGTGCAGTGGTCGGCCGCCGGGGGGACGGCCGCCGCCGATGGCTACGAGGTGCTGCGCCAGGGCCCCGGCGGTTGGCAGGTGGTCAGCGGGACCCTCCCGCCCGGGACCACGTCGTTCACCGACACCGGCCTCCTGCCGGGCAAGTATTACGGCTACTGGGTCTATGGCCTCAACGGCGGCACGAAGACGTACGCGGGCAGCTACATCACGGTCATCACCTCGATCCCGGCGCCGCCGCGTCCGGTCTCGGCGGCCGGCGTGCCGGGCGGCGTCCACCTCACCTGGGCCGACCTGTCGTCGGAGGAGGACAGCTTCGAGGTGCGGCGCTACACCGCCGGCGCGTGGGCGGTCGTCGGCACCGCCGGGCCGGGCGTGACGTCGTTCACGGACACGGCCGGTCTCGTCCCCGGCACGACCTACGCGTACTGGCTCACCTCACGCCTCGGCGATGTCGTGAGCTACGCCCCGGCGTACATCGCGGCGACGGCATATTGAGGGCCCCGAGTGGCCAAAGCCGAGGTTGGACATCCGGCCGCAGCCTGGCAGGGCCCCGGGACAGGCTTCCCGGTGGGCTGCAGGCGGCGCGGCGCATCCGGGCCAATGCCCAACGCCCATGCGCGACAGCCGGCTTGCCGCCAGCGAACAGCCAGAAAGGGCCACACCTCGCGGCGTGGCCCCTTCGATTGTGGAGACGTGTCCGCCTTACGGCAGGCGGACTGTCATGTTCGCGACCGTTGTGTCCGGCCCGAGCTGGTTGTCGAGGTGCACTTCGATGTCGACGAGCTTCTCGCCGTCCTGCTCGTACTTCTTCTGCACCGTCCCGCGGGAGGTGATGGTGTCGCCGGGGCAGTTCGGCTGGCGCATGGCGAAACGCATCTTGCGCAGGAACGCCTCCGGGCCCGCCCAGTCCGTGACGATGCGCCCGAACAGCGCCTGGTACCACATCGTGTTCACGAAGATGTCGCGCGCGTTGTTCTTCTTCGCGAAGTCCCGGTCGTGGTGGATCGGGTAGAGGTCCCGGCTGCCGGCGACGTCGATCATGAGCGTGCGCATGGTCACCGGGAACGTGATGCTGGCGACCGCGTCGCCTTCCTTGACATCGTCCCACGTGAGGGTGGTCATCGTTGCCATTGTTGTCTCCTTCGCCAGCCGGCTACTGGTCGCCGCGCGGGGTGGTGCCGTCGTACATCAGCAGGGTGAGGGTCGACCGCGCAACGAGGCGGTCGCCGACCTCCGTCCGGTACTCCGTCTCGCTCGTGATGAAGACGCCCTTGCCCGGACGCGTCTGCTTCTCGACCGAGACATCCGTCGTGCGGCCGCGGGACTTGATGCGCCCGTCGCCCTCGCCAAAGGGGGCGATGTACTCGAAGTCGCTGCCGACCATGGTGGCGGTGGTGTAGCCGAGGCGCGTGACTTCCTGGTTTGCGCCCATGCCCGAGGCGGCGCCTTCGCTCATCGCTGCGGCGTCGTCTTCGAGCTTCTTGGTGACGTATTCCGGCTGCCACCAGGGGGCGAAGGTGAACGCCATGATGGCGTGCGGCGGGGCGATGATGCGGCCGAAGCTGCTCTTCTTCGCGAATTCCTCGTCCCAGTAGACGGGGTTGGCGTCTTCGGACATTTCGAGGTAGCGCCACATGAGGGGCGCGGTGACGGGGTCCCGCGTGAGGCGGTAGGGCCCCCACTGGTTGAGGTAGGGCTGTGCCGCCTCGCGGGCGGCGGTCGGTGACCGTTCAGCAGTCGTCATAGAGGTCTCCCTGATTCGATTCAGATCGCGCGAGAACGCTACGGCCCGGAGGGCGCAGCGTCAAGGCGGACGGGTCCGCTGCCGGCTGTTAGTTGCCGGCTGCTGGCTGTTAGCTGCTGGCTGTTAGGAAGGACCGTGGCGGGACTGGCGGTGCGGGGCCAGTGAATCGCTGCGGTGTGGCAGCAGTGTGGCGCGACTCAGGTCCATGCAGGGCCGGTACCGCGCACGACAGCACGCCGCCGACACCAGCGAGTGGCCCGGGCTGCCGGCGGTCGCCCGCATGCCCGCAGATCGAAACGGCCCCGCTACGTCCGGGACGCGCGGGGCCGACGATGGGCGAAAGGGCGGGTTAGAAGATGTTCGACTTCGTCTCCGAGTTGGAGGGCGGCGGCGGGGCAGGCTGCGTCTGCGGCGGCGGGAGCTGCTGCTGCGGCGGCTGCACGACGGTCTGCGCCTGCCCCGGCTTCTCTTCCTTGTCCTCGTCCTTGACGGCGCGGCGGAACTCCTTAACGGACGAACCGAGATCCTTGCCGAGCCCGCTCAGCTTCCCGACGCCGAAGAGGAGGATGACGATGAGCCCGATGATGATGAGCTCGGGCGCTCCCAGTGATCCAAACATGTACGACTCTCTTTCGCCCCTCGAAAGGGACTTCCCTCACCTGTGGTTATAGCATACAGGCCGCCGCGGGAGGCGCATATGTGCCCTTTCCGCGGGCTTTTACGCCAAACGGGAATGGACTGCGGGGGCGTTGGGCGCTGGGCGTCGGACCACGAGCGGCGGAGCCCCGAGCCCCGAGCGGGACGGCCCCCGAAACCGCCCGCCTGATGGCCCTGGTCGCCGCCAGGCCACCGTCCCCGCTCCCGTTGGTAGCGGTACCGGGACCCGCGGGCCGCTCATCTCGAACGTCGCTGCGCCGACCCGCGGCGGCATTGGCTGTCGGCCGAAGTCCGGTCCGGATCGAGTGGGTGGGTGCCGGCAGCCACCCGGCGGAGGCGCCCACGGGCTATTCCGGGCTCGGGGCTCGGGGCTCGGCTGCGCCTCAGGCGGGGGTGGGCTTGCGTGCGGGGCGGAACGGGTAGATGAGCTGCTTCAGGAGGTTCTCCGGCACCTCTTCGCCGAGGATGCCGAAGCGCATCGGCTGGCGGTCCCGGGGCAGGTAGCAGCTCCCAAAGAGCAGGTCCACCCACGGGAAGAAGCCGGCGAAGTTCTTGTCGATCCCCTCGAGTTCGGTCGTGTGGTGCCAGCGGTGGAAGACCGGGCTCGCGACCACGTAGCGCAGCGGCCCGTAGTCCCACGACACGTTCGCGTGGAGGTAGATGGCGTAGAAGGTCAGCAAGGGGACGGCCGCCACCAGCAACGTGGGGTCGAACCCGAAGAGCAGCAGCGGCACGGCCTGCGCGGCGCGCGTGCCCGCTTCGTTCAAGGGGTGCACCCGGCCCGCCGAGAGCCAGTCAACCTCCTTCGAGCTGTGGTGGACGGAGTGGATTCTCCAGAGCTGGCCGACATGGTGGAAGGCGCGGTGCGACCAGTAGCCGATGACGTCGAGGAGGACGAACACCTCCAGCGCCTGCAGCCACGCGGGTTGGCCGGAGACGAAGGTGTCGCGCCGCGCCCAGGCCCGCACGGACTCGCCATCCAGCGGCGTCCCCGCGAGTGCCGCGAGCACGAGCGCCACGATGACCACTGCGGCGAACCCCACCGTGCGGTTCACGAACGGGTCCCAGAAGAAGTAGCAGATGTCCGTCTTGATGCCGCGCCGCCAGCGCCGCTGTCCGCGGACGGCTGGCCAGGCCCGCTCCATCACCCCGAAGATGACGCCGAGGACGGCCAGGCCGGCCGCCAGTCCCAGGATCTGTGCCATCGCCTCTTCCCTCCGGAAGGTATCTTCCTATTAATCTACTCCTCCGTGTCAAGCCTCCCGCGGGGGCCGGTCATGCGCCCTTCTGCCTCCCTCCAGCTCTGCCACCGGCCAAACCAGCAGCCGGACCGGTACCACGGAGCCGGTACCGCGCGCGCCAGCAGGCCGCCGATCCGCGCCCAGCACGGATATGGACGGCCGGCGCCGGTTACTCGCCCGGCCGGCCTACCCTCGCCCTGGGCGCGGCGGTATGCGGCCACGCGGTAGTGCGTCAGTGCGCCCGGTGCCAGCCAGCAGCCGGCGCGCGGCCGATCCTCCGACGGCACAGGTGTGCGGTGGGAACCTCTGTTGGCGGGCCCGCCTACCCCCCGCGCTGGGCCCGGCGGTAGGCGGCCACGCGGTAGTGCGTCAGCGCGCCGGCCGCCAGCCCCGCCACCAGCGACACCAGCACCACGGCCAGGAAGGCGCCGAACCCGACCTCACTGCGCACGGCTTCGTTGAGGTAGCCCGCGTCTTCGCCGCCGAGGATGACGGGCAGGTTCGTGGCCGGGACGAAGTAGCCCAGCGCCGCCAGGAGGCCGCCCACACCGCCCGCGACCAGGCCCACGAGCAGCCCGCGCGCGAGCGTCGCGAAATGGTCCAGCTTCGGCGGCGAGAGGTTCACGAGGGCGAGCAGCGCCGGCAGCACGACCACGAGCGCGAGGTAGGGCCGGGCCGCGTCCTCCGCCGTGGAGGCGGCCCCGTCGCCACCAAAGAGCCCCCAGAAGCCACCCACTGCGCCGGCCGCCAGGCCCCCGAAGAGCAAGAGCACGGCTTCGACCATGCCCGTGCGGAGGATGCTCCTGAGCATCGGCGCCTCCACGGCGGCCGCGGGGGCGGCCACCCTACGTCTTGCCGATGCTCGCCGCGAGCTCCTTTGCTTTGCTCTCGGCAATGTCCGTGGCCGCCACCGACTCCTGCGCGTCCGTCATCGCCTGCTCGTTGGCGGAGCGGTCGGTGGCGGTCGTGGTCTTGAGTTCGTCCATCTGCTTCGAGACGCCGAGCACGTCCATCGTGAAGTTCACGATCTTCGCCTTCGCGGCCTGCAGGACCTTCTTGATGCGCTGCTTGATGTTGAGCACCGTGCTGACGAGCCAGTCCTTGAAGCGCTTGAAGAGGCCCGGCTTCTTCGGCTCTTCGCCCTGGACGCCGACCCTCTGCTCGGCCTCCTTGACGTCTTCGCTGGCCTTCTCGACCTTCGCGGTGTCCTTCTGCTTGAACTTGCCCTTCTGTTCGGTCGCGGCTTCGGCCTCGCCGAGGGCGGTCTCGGCCTGCGCGATCTTGGCGGGCGCGGCTGCTGCGCCATCGGCGACGGTCATCGCCGGGGCCGTCGAGCCCGCGCCGGGGACCGCATTGAGCGGCGTCGCCATGGCGCTCCTGGCGCCGTCGACCGCCTTGATCGACGCTTGCATGTCGCTTTCGACCTTCTTGTCGTCGGAGCGGCTCGGGCCGAGGGCGCTGAGGAACATCGCGATGGCTTCCTTGACCGCGTCGCTGGCCGGGTCCCGCTGGACAAT
>JADLBT010000491.1 GCA_020847555.1 Gemmataceae bacterium | reverse complement strand
GGGCGGGCTCCCGGGCAAGCTGTACGACTGCACGGAGCGCGACCGCGACGACTCGGAGCTGTTCCTCGTCGAGGGCCAGAGCGCCGGCGGGTCGGCCGTCGAGGGGCGGGACAGCGCGTTCCAGGCGATCCTGCCGCTGCGCGGCAAGGTGCTCAACGTCGAGAAGGCGCGCGAGGAAAAGGTGTTGAACAACGAGGAGATCTGCAACCTGATCTCGGCCGTCGGCATCGACATCGGCGAGAACGGCGACATGACCGGGCTGCGCTACGGCAAGGTCGTCCTGCTGTCTGACGCGGACGTGGACGGTCAGCACATCCGGACGTTGCTGCTGACGTTCTTCTACCGGCAGATGCGCAAGCTGATCGAGGAGGGGCGCATCTTCGTGGCCCGGCCGCCGCTGTACAAGGTGGCGACGAAGAAGACGGCCCGGTTCGTCCAGACGGCGGACGAGATGACCCGGGAGCTGACGACGCGCGGGCTGGACGGGACGAAACTGCAGGTGGCGGCGCTGGCCGCCGCGCCGGGCGTGACGCCGCGCCCCGCGTCCACCCTGGACGGGACGCGGCTGGCGGAACTGGTGGAGGTGCTCGACGCGCTGGAGAAGGCGCTGGTGATCCTGGAGCGCCGCGGGCTGAGCCTGGCGATGCTTCTGGAGCAGGCGCGCGGCGGGCCGCTGCCGAACTACCGCGTCGTGCTCGGCGGCAAGGAGCACTGGTTGGCGACGACCGACGCGGTCGATCAGTTCCGCCTGGCCGAGCAGGAGAAGCTGGGCCACGAGCTGGTGGTCGGCGACGACCTGCGGCCGGGGGCGCCGGCGAAGAACGGCAACGGGCACGCGGCGGTGACGCTGTACGTGCAGGAGCTGCACGAGGTCCGGCGGATCGAGCAGGGGCTGAAGAAGCTGCGGGCGTTCGGGCTGGAGGGGTCGGACCTGGTGCCGCTGCCGCGTATCGCCGGGCGCGAGCCGCCGGTGCGCTTCACCCTGGAGAACGGGGACAGCCGGCGGATACTGCTGCAGCTGCGCGAGGTGGTCCCGGAGGTGCGCCGCCTCGGCGAGCGCGGCCTGGCGGTGACGCGCTTCAAGGGGCTCGGCGAGATGGACGCCGACGAGCTGTGGAAGACGACCCTCGATCCGGCGAAGCGGACCCTCGTCAAGGTCCAGCTGGAGGACGCGCTGAAGGCGGACGAGATGTTCCGCACGCTCATGGGCGAGAAGGTCGAGCCGCGCCGCGAGTTCATCCAGAAGCACGCCCTGGAGGTCAAGGACATCGACTACCACGGGGCGTGACCCGGGCGGGACACCTCCTGACGCGCCCTGACCACGGCTTCCTGCTGGTCGCGGCCTGGCGGGGCCACCGAGTGGACCGCCAGGCCGCAAGCGTTTGCCGGGAATGGGAATCCTGCCCCCGTTCGATCGACCTCTCAGCGCTGGCTCGCCTCGGTCGGCGCCCCGTGCATGCGGGCTTCCAGCACCACCCGGTTCTGCACCCGGCAGAATTCGCCCGCCCGGCTCAGCTGGGTCGTAAGGAAGCCGACCTCCGTCACCCGCCACGGCTCGCCCTCGAACACCACCTCGCGCACGCTGTGGGCGCGCAGCTGCAGCCCCGCCGACACGTCCGGCAGATACCCGCGTACCAGCCACAGCAGGAACGCCAGGACCGCCACCGCCGCCAGCCCCAGCAGCACGCCGGCGCTCGACAGCAGCACCGCGACGGCCAGGACCGTCGTCGCTGCCACGATCCCGAGCGAGGTGTAGTGGCCGGCGCGCTTCTCCGGCGACGCGGTGCCCTCCGGCGGCGTCAGGTCGCGCGCCCACCGGGCACCCAGGCAACCGATGAACACCGCCGCTCCGGCGACCAGCAAATGGTAGGCGAGCTGCCACAGCGCCACCGCCGAGGTCCGCGTCAGCGGCCAGTCGAAGACGTCCGCGGCGATCAGCAGGACGAGGAGCACGATCAGGCCGTAAATCGCTGCCCCGACCGCGCCCGCCGTGCCCCGCTGGGCCGCGGCGGGGCCGGCGCGCTCGGACGCCGGTTGGGGGAGGCCGTTCAGCCAGTCGATCAGCCGCCGCGCCAGCATGCCGCCCAGGCCGAGGGCGACGACCAGCACTGCGGCCAGCGCCCAGGTCCGGGTCAGGAGGCGCTTGAGCGTCTCGGCCAGGTCGGGGTGTCCGTGCTGGCGGGCGAGCCACGCGGCGACCGCCACCCAGACCGACAGCCGGACCAGGATGCCGGCGACGAGGGTCGGGGTGATGCCGTGCGCCGCGTCCGTGCCCGCCGGCGCCGCGCCGGGGATGTGCAGGGCCGCGTCGAAGTTTTTCGCCCGCAGGGTACGCGTCACCATCACCCCGAGCAGGTGACCGCCGAGCAGCGCCCCGACGATCAGGCTGCCGGTGTGCAGGGTCGCCTGCGTCTGCGGAGTCAGGGTCTGCCACCACGCAAGTAGGTCATCGAACACGTTCGCCTCCGGAGACGAGGTCGCGACGGGGGCCAGGGTAACCAGGTGCCGAACGAGGGGGAGGCAAACAGAATGACTGCTCAAGCGTAGGTCACAAAGAGCAGAAGTCAACCGGGCGCCGCGTCGGGTCAGTCGGCACTCTCCGCGGCGGGTCGCGGCGGGTCGAACCAGCGATAAATTGCCGGCAGGACGAACAGGGTGAGCGCGCTGGAGGTGATGAGTCCGCCGATCACGACCGTCGCCAGCGGGCGCTGCACCTCGGCCCCGGCACTCGTCGAAAGGGCCATCGGCACGAACCCGAGTGTCGCCACCAGCGCCGTCATCAGCACCGGCCGCAGCCGCGCCAGCGCGCCCTCGAACGCGGCCCGGGGCGCGTCGAGTCCCCCCTTCCGCAGCTCCACGATGTAGTTCACCAGCACGACGCCGTTGAGGACCGCCACCCCGAACAGGGCGATGAACCCGACGCCGGCCGAGATCGAGAACGGCAGCCCGCGCAGCCACAGCGCCAGGATGCCGCCCGTCGCCGCCATCGGCACGTTCAGGAAGATGAGCAGGGCCAGGCGCAGCGAGTGGAACGTCAGGTGCAGGATGGCGAAGATCAGGAACAGCGCCAGCGGCACCGCGATCGTCAGCCGCAGGCTCGCCTCCTGCAGGTTCTTGAACTGCCCGCCCCAGGTGAGCGTGTAGCCCGGCGGCAGGCGTACCTCGCGCTCGACCACCGCCCGCGCCTCCTGGACGAAGCTGGCGATGTCGCGGCCGCGGACGTTGCACTGGACCAGCGTGCGGCGGCGGACCGCGTCACGGCTGATCTGGGCCGGGCCGTCCTCCAGCTCCAGGTAGACCAGCTCTTCCAGCGGGATCTGCCGCCCCTTTGGGTCGGCGATACGGATCTGGCGGATCTTCTCCAGGTCGGCGCGCCACCCCGGGCCGAAGCGCACCTGCAGCGGGAAGCGCCGCTGCCCCTCGAACACCTGGCCGACCTCCTTGCCGCCGAGGGCCGCCACCGCGTCCAGCACGTCGCGCGCGTTGATCCCGTGGCGGGCGATCTGGTTGCGCTTCACGATCGCTCGCAGGTACGGCAGTCCGGCCGTCCGTTCGGCCTGCACGTCCTCCGCTCCGGGCACCTTGTTCAGCACGCGGACGATCTCCTCCGCCTTCGCGCCGAGGGTGCGCAGGTCGTCGCCGTACAGGCTGATACCGATGTCCGACCGGACGCCCGCCACCAGCTCGGCGACACGCAGTTCGATCGGCTGGGAGAAGCTGAAGGCGTTGCTCGGCACCTCCGCCTCCAGCGCCTTCTCCATCGCGTCGATCAGCTCCTCCTTGGTAGCGAACCGCCACGTCTCGGGCGGCCGCAGGCCGACGTAGAGGTCCGTCAGGTTCACCGGCATCGGATCGTTGGCGATCTCCGGCCGGCCGGTCTTGCAGACGACCGTCTCCACCTCTGGGAACTTCCGCAGCGTCTTCTCAATCTGCGTCGTCATCTGCACCGACGCTTCCAGCGACACGCTCGGCAGCCGAACGGCCTGCAAGGCGATCGCCCCCTCGTCCAGCTTCGGGATGAACACCGCCCCCAGGGTGGCCGCCACACCGACGCTGGCCGCGAACACGCCCACCGCACACGCCAGGGTGGCGCGCGGCCGGCCCATGACGAACGCCAGCGCCGGCTGGTAGACCCGCTTGACCCAGCGCACCAGGAACGGCTCCTTCTCGCTGACCGTGCGCAGGTACAGCGACGCCAGCACCGGCATCAGCGTCAGGGCCAGCACCAGCGACGTCAGCAGGGCGAAGATGACGGTCAGGGCCATCGGCCGGAACATCTTTCCTTCGAGGCCGCGCAGCGACAGGATCGGCAGATAGACGATGAGGATGATGCCGACGCCGAAGACGACCGGACGTGCGACCTCCTTGCACGCGGTGCGGATCACCTCCAGTGGCGCCCGCCCGCCGCCGCGCGCGTGGCGGTGCTCGGCGACGCGGCGCACGACGTTCTCGATCAGCACTACCGAGCCGTCCACGATCAGCCCGAAGTCGATCGCGCCCAGGCTCATCAGGTTCCCGGACAGGTCGGCGTAGAGCATGCCGACGAACGCCCCGAGCATCGACAGCGGCACCGCCAGCGCGACGATCAGCCCGGCCCGCAGGCTGCCGAGCAGTACCAGCAGCACGACGACGACGAGGATGCCGCCCTCGACCAGGTTGTGCGCGAGGGTGTGGATGGTGCGCCGGACGAGTTCGGTGCGGTCGTAGAACGGGTCGATGTAGACCCCCTCCGGCAGCGTCTTCTCGATCTCGCCGAGGCGATCCTTGACCCGGTCCACGACGACCCGAGCGTTCGCCCCGGCCAGCAGCATGACGATGCCGACCACGCCCTCGCCGCGGCCGTCGCGCGTGACGGCCCCCTGGCGCAGCCGCGGGGCGAAGCGCACGTTCGCCACATCGCGCACGTAGACCGGCGTCCCGTCGCCGCGGGTGTCGAGGACGATGTTGCGGATCTCGTCGAGCGACTGGAGCAGCGCCTCTCCGCGGACGACGCGCTGCTCCTGGCCGTGCAGGATGAGGTAGCCGCCGCCCTCGTTCGCGTTGTTCTGCCGCAGCGCCTCGAAAACATGGTTGATCGGGACGCGGTACTCCGCCAGCCGGTTCGCGTCCAGCTGCACCTCATACGTCTTCAGCTCGCCGCCGCTGGTGTTGATCTCGATGACGCCCGGGACGCTGCGCAGCTGGTAGGCGATGATCCAGTCGAGGATCTCGCGCAGCTGCATCAGGCTGTAGGTGTACCCGGGTTTGGCGCGGACCTCGAACTGGTAGATCTCGCCCAGGCCGGTGGTGATCGGCCCGAGCGCCGGATTACCGACGCCGGCCGGAATGTTCTCGCGCGCCGTCTGCAGGCGCTCGCCCACCTGCTGTCGCGCCCAGTAGATGTCGGTCCCCTCCGCGAAGACTACCGTCACCACCGACAGCCCGAACTGCGAGACGGACCGGATCTCCTCGACGCGCGGCACCCCGCTCATCGCCGTCTCGACCGGGAAGGTGACGAACTGCTCCATCTCCTCGGGGCCGAGCGCCGGGGCGGTGGTCATCACCTGCACCTGGACGTTGGTCACGTCGGGGACGGCGTCGATGGGCAGGTTCACCATCGCCCAGACGCCGCCCGCGACCAGCAGAAGGGTGCTCAGGATCACCACGAAGCGGTTGTTCAGGGCCAGATCAATAATGTTGCCGATCATGGGTGTCTCCGGTGGTGCGGATCCGGAAGCGCGGGCGTAGGCTCCCTCCCCCCCAACCCCTCTCCCACGAGGGGAGAGGGGGAGGAGGAGTCGTGTCTCGCCTGAATCAATCGCCGCTCATCAGGCTGCGCAGCATCTCGGACTTCAGGGCGAAGCCTCCCTCGACCGCCACGCGCTCGCCGGCCCGCAGTCCGGCCGTGACCGCGACCGCGCCGCCGGATTCGCGCCCCAGCGTCACGTTCGCGCGGCGAAACTCGTCGCCGCCGTGATGGACGAAAACGAACGCCTGGTTGTCGTGGCGCTGCACCGCCGACGCCGGCACCTGGACGACGGGAGCCCCGGGGCTGCGCGCGAGCTGCACCTCGACGAACATGCCCGGTTTGAGCCGGCGTCCGGGGTTGGCGACGGCCGCCCGCAGGGTGACCGTTCGCGTCGCTTTGTCCATCAGGTCGCCGGTGTAGAAGACCTCAGCCGCCGCGAGCGGGGTCTTGCCGCCAGCGGCTCGGAACGGCAGTTTCTGGCCCGCCAGACCGTGCAGGAGCGGGATGTCGCCCTCGGGCACGTCCGCCTCGATCCAGACGGTGCTGAGGTCCACGATCTCAAACACCTGCCCCTGCGGACCGACGCGCTCCGATAGCGTGGCGTGCTTCTTGACGACCGTCCCGGCGAACGGAGCCCGGATCGGGTAGAGCGAAACGTTCTGGCCGTCCGTCGCCAGATCTGTCGCCTCGACCTCGGCCCGGGAGAAGCCCATCATCAGCAGGTGCGTCAGGCTCAGGGTGACGGCTGTCTGGGCCTCGCGCAGTTTCTGCTCGGCGGCGCGGGCCTGCTGGCGGTTCTGGAACGCGATCTCCTCGCGTAGCGCCTGGTAGGTCGCCTCCGCGGCTTCGTGGTCGGCCCGGGCCTGGCGGACGTTCTCCTCGGAAATGGCTCCCGTTTTGCGCAGGTCGCGCAGGCTCTCGAAGCGCGTGCGCGTGTGCAGCCAGCGCGAGCAGGCGGTGATGAGCTGCTGCCGCCACTCGCCGAGGTCGCGGCCGCGGAAGCGCCGATCGATCTCCGCGATCGGCACGTTCTCCGCCAGGGCCGCAAGGAGAGCATCCGCGTTGGTGCGGATCGTCCGCGCCCGCTCGTCATTCGCGGTCGCAAAGGTCAGGGCGAGTCGGCTCTTGACGAGATCGAGTCGCGCTTGCCCCACCTCCTTGCTGTCGAGGATGGCGAGAACTTCCCCCGCCTTGACGTCCTGGCCGAGGCGCACCGGCACCTCGCGCACGACCCCTTCGACGAGCGGCGAGACGTGCGCGACGCGGTCCGCGTTGAGCGCGACCTTGCCGGTGCGCCAGACCCGCTCGACCAGCGGAGCGCTCTCGGCCGGCCGGATCTGCACGCCCGCGGCGGCCCAGCGGGACTGGGGTAGGCGGACGGTCGTCGGGTCGTCGGCGGACGGGGCTGCGGCCTTCGGATCGTGGTGGCCCGCGACCGCCGGCCCGGGCTGCGACGAAAGCCCCGTCCCGGTCAAGGTGAGGGCGCCGTAGCAGGCGGCTGCCCCGCCGACGAACAGGGCCAGTCCGAGCAGGCCCCTGCGAGCAGTCGGAGAAAGGAGCAGGTCCGGACGAGATAGGCGTGCGGTGCTCATGATACCTGGTCCTCGACAAGGGGGGCGGGCGTGTCCACCCGGACACGCCGCGGCCAAGAGCCGGCGGACAAAACCGCGACGAGCCGCAAGCGTCAGCGACGGAATAGTTGACGACACCGTCGCCGATGCTCCGGCTCGTCGAAACCATCGCGTTTGGTCTGTTAGCTCTAAGTTTGCGGTAGAACGGGGAGGGATTAGCAGCGCTGGGCGCCGGAACGGTGGCCGTGCGCCAGGTCGCAGAGGGAATCGGCCGTGAAGGGTGAATCAGGCAAGCATCCGGCCGAGGCGGCGGCCGCAAGGGGCGGCAGAGAGGTGTCAGGAACGGCATCGACCGAGGCGGTGTTGTCCCAGCTTGACGGGCCGGGCAGGCTCTCCGCGGTCAGGGCGGGGCTGCTGATGGGGTCGGGCGAGGGGCGGCCGTCGTGGTCGCCCGCGAGGTAAAATTCCACACCGAGAATTACCAGGTGGAAATGCCGGCGGCAGGGGGAAGTCTCATCTGCGGTTGGTATGGGGAGAGGGAAAAGGTTCAGGCCGTGTACGTGGGGGACGTCGCCGCCCGCGTGCTGATCGCACACCGCAGGCGCGGTGCTGATGAGGAGTAGCCAACTCACCAGCCCCCACCGGACTACAGGGCTGTTGTTGAAGGACCACATGGTCGGTAGTGCTTGCCTTGCGGTATCACCACATACATTCTATTCACGGCCGGCACCAGCCGCAACAGGCTAAAAATGAGTATCTGTCCGGTGCCATCGGACCAACCCGGAGCGCCGGCGCCGGGCCAGACGCTGGCTCGTCCGCCGCGGGCGCTCGCACCAGCCTGGCGCACGCGCCTATAACAACTTCATGACCGAGCGAGCAGACATTCTCATCGTCGGCGGCGGCGTGATCGGGCTGACGACCGCGTATTTCCTGGGCCGCGAGGGGGCGCGCGTCGTGGTGATCGACCGGGGCGACCCTGGCCAGGAGGCCTCCTGGGCTGGCGCCGGCATCCTGCCTCCCGGCAATCCCGCCGCCGCATCGACGCCCTTCGACCAGCTCCGGGCTCACGGAGCCGCCCTGTTTCCGACCCTGTCCGCCGAACTGCGCGACCGCACCGGCGTCGATAATGGGTATCGGCAGTGCGGCGGACTCGAGTTCACCAGCGAGAGCCCCGACTCGGCCGAGGAGTGGCGCGGCGGCGGTATCCGGGTGGAGCGCCTCGACGAGATGGGCCTCCGCCGCCTCGAACCGGCACTGGCCTCCGGGCTGGGTGCCGGGTTCCACCTGCCGGAGATGGCCCAGCTGCGCAACCCGCGCCACCTCAAGGCGCTTTGCGCCGGCTGCGCGGGGTGGGGCGTCCAGCTGCGTTCGGGTTGTTCCGCCCATGCTCTGGAGGTGCGCGGCGCGCGCGTCGCGGCTGTGCGGACCGCGGCGGGGCGCATCGAGGCCGGACAGGTTCTGCTCGCGGCGGGCGCGTGGACCGATCCGCTGCTGGAACAGGCCGGCTGGCGTCCCGGCATCCGCCCGGTTCGGGGCCAGATCGCGCTGCTGAACGCGGGCGTGCCCCTCTTCCGTCGCGTCCTGCTCTGGGGCGCCCGTTACCTTGTGCCGCGCCCGGACGGGCGCGTGCTGGTCGGCTCGACCGAGGAGGACGTCGGCTTCGACAAGCGGACCACCGCCGCCGCGGTCAGCGACCTGCTGGGCCTGGCGTGTCGCCTTGTCCCTGCCCTGGCGAGCGCTCACCTGGAGCGGTGCTGGGCGGGTCTGCGGCCGGGCAGCCCGGATGGACTGCCGTTCCTGGGGCCGGTGCCGGGAGTCGATAACCTCTTCGTTGCCGCCGGCCACTTCCGCGCGGGCATCCAGCTCTCGCCGGGAACGGCCCTGGCGATGAAGGAACTCCTCCTCGGCCAACCGCCGACAGTGCCGCTCGACCCGTTCCGCCCGGACCGCCCGGGCGCCGCCCCGGCGCTGCGTTCCTGAGTGGATTCGTTAGAATGCAGGGAATAGGGGTCAGGGGGCAGCAGACACAATAAAGCCCACGGGTGGCGTCCCGTGGGCGTAGCGCCAGCGACTTGACCCACGGGACGCCACCCGTGGGCTTTTCCCTGCTCAGAGAGCCTATGGACCACGTGGCGATTCGCACTCTGATCAGCCAGCTCGCGGAGGATCTGGGCTGGCTGGAGGAACACAGCCGGCAGCAGTCCGAACAGGCCAACCAGGCCGGCCGGCTGCGTTTCGCCGCGGCGCTGGTGCGCAACTGCGTCGGGCCGTTCCTCGACGGCCAGGCGCCGGTGCCGCTGCACGTCGCGGTCGTCGGCGGCGCCGGGTCCGGCAAGAGCACCGTCGCCAACCTGCTCAGCGGCGCCGTCATGGCCGAGGCCAACCCGCAGGCCGGCTTCACCCGCCACCCCATCGCTTACACCGGCCCCAGCGGCGGCGGCAACTGGCCCGCCCACCTCGGCTTCCTCGGTCCGCTCCAGCGCCTGACCCGCGTCAGCCCCGCCAGCCTCGACGCCGACGTCTACCAGGTCCGCCGCGTTGCCGAGGCGCCCGGCACCTTCACCCTGCTGCAGGACTTCGTCGTCTGGGACTGCCCCGACATGACCACCTGGGCGGCGGCCGACTACGTCCCGCGCCTGCTGGAGGTGGCTGCCCTCGCCGACGTCATCGTTTACGTCGCCAGCGACGAGCGCTACAACGACGAGGTGCCGACGCAGTTCCTCCATGTCCTGCTCCGCGCCGGCAAGGCGGTCGTCGTCTGCCTGACGAAGATGCGCCCGGCCGACGCGCCGGCGTTCGTCGAGCACTTCCGCAAGGAGGTGCTCGGGCGCGTGACCGGCAGCGCGATCGCCTGCCTGACGGTGCCGTTCCTGACGCCGGCCCAGCTCGCCGACCCGGTCCACCAGGCGGCCCAGTACCGCATCCCGCTGCTCAACCAGGTCGCCGTGCTCGGCAGCCCGGCAGCCATCGCCCGCCGGCGCAGCGTCCGCTCGGCGATGAACTACCTGCTCGCCCACCAGGACGAGCTGCTCGGCGTCGCCCGCAACGACCTGGCGGCGCTGGAGGCGTGGCGCAGCGCCGTCGGCCGCGGCCAGCTCGAGTTCGATACGCGCTACCGGCGCGAGTTTCTGACGACTGAACGGTTCCACCGCTTCGACCAGGCGCTGGTGCGCCTTCTCGAGCTGCTGGAGCTGCCGGGCATCGGCAAGATTTTGGGCGGAGTTCTGTACGTGGTCCGGACGCCGTACCGGCTGCTCAAGGGGCTGTTCGGCCGGGCGTTCCGTCGCCAGGAAGCGCCGGGCATGCCCGAGCGGCCGGTGCTGGAACAGGCGCTCGGCGGATGGCTCGATCTGCTGCGCAAGGAGGCGGCCCAGCATGCCCACGAGCACCCGGTCTGGGCGCACATCAACCAGGGGTTCGCCAGTGGGCTGGCGGAGCAGGCGCGCGACCGCTTCGAGCAGGGCTTCAACCTGTTTCAGATGGGCGTCGGCGAGGAGGTCGATCGTACTGCCCGCAGCATCTACGAGGATCTGGAGAAGAACCCGGTCGCGCTGAACACGCTGCGCGGCACCAAGTTCGCGCTGGAGGTGGCCTCGATCACCGGGGCCGTCCTGGCCGGCGGGCTGAGCGTCTGGGACGTGGTGCTGGTGCCGCTGGCGGCGTCGGTGTCGCACCAGCTGGTCGAGCTGCTGGGCAAGTCCTACGTCGAGAACCAGCGCGAGCAGGCCCGCCAGCGCCAGCAGGCGATGGTGACGCAGTACCTCTCGGCGCCGCTGGCGGAGTGGCTGGGCCAGTGGCCGGCGACTGGCGGGTCCGCGTATGAGCGCCTGCAGCTGGCGCTGAGGCGCATCCCGCCGGGGCTGAAGCAGATGGAAGACGCGGTGAGTGAGGCAATGAAGTCGTAAGGATCAGCAATGGCAGCGAGAGGAGTAAAGCCCACGGGACGCCGCCCGTGGGCTTTAACCCTTCTCTGTCTCTGACACCTACTCCTGACCCCTGGCCCTTGATGAGCACGGCCCTCCCGACCGAAGAACCGCTCCTGCGAACTCTCTCGCCCGCCCTGCGCGCCCTGGAGCGCTCGCTGCGCGCGTGGGTGGACGCGAGCCACCGCTACCCGTTCTCGACCCTGCAGCGCGCCACCCTTGAAGGGCTCGCCACCGATCTGCGCCGCCAGGCGGAGGCGCTCGACCAGGACCGGCCGCTCCTGGTCATCATGCTCATGGGCGGGACCGGCGTCGGCAAATCGAGCCTGCTCAACGCCCTCGCGGGCGGGTCCATCGCGCAGGCGTCGTTCCAGCGCCCGACCACGCGCGACCCGGTCGTCTACTATCACGAGTCGATTCAGCCGAGCCGCCTCGACCCGGCGCTGCAGCACTGCCGGCTCGTCCAGCACGACCGCGAGGCGCTGGCCCAGAAGATCATCGTCGATACGCCCGACCTCGACAGCAACGTCCTGGCGCACCGCGACACCCTCAACCGCGTGCTGCCCGTCGCCGACATCGTCCTCTACGTCGGCTCGCAGGAGAAGTACCACGACCGGCTCGGCTGGGAGCTGTTCCTGCAGCACCGCCAGCGCCGCGCGTTTGCGTTCGTCCTCAACAAGTGGGATCGCTGCGTACACGCCTTCACGAGCGGCGTGCGCCCCGACGAGGATCTGCTCGCGGATCTCAGGAACGAGGGCTTCGAGAATCCGCTGCTGTTCCGCACCTGCGCCCAGCTGTGGATTGACTATCAGTTTGCCTCCTCGGGAGCGGACGGCGAGGGAAAGCCCACGGATCGCGCCCCGGAGGCTTCCACGCCGCCCGGCCTGCCCGAAGGGGAGCAGTTCCAGGAGTTGGTGCGCTGGCTGGAACTCGGGCTGACGCGCCTGGAGATCGAGGCGATCAAGGCGCGTGGCGTGAGCCAGCTGCTGCGCCAGCTGCTGCAGGGGCTCGAAAACGCCTGCCCGCCCGATTTGACCGCGACGGCCGAGCGCACTCGCGCAGCCTGGGCTGGTCTGCTCGCCGAGGAGGCGCGGGGCGACGCCACCGTGCTGCTCAACACCCTGGAGCCGTACCAGCGCGAGATCGAGCACCACTTCGCGATGCAGCGGCAAAGCCACTTCCGCGGCCTGATGGGCAGCTATCTCGGCTTCATCAATCGCATGAAGTACGCCGGCAGCACCCTGCGCGACCGCATCCCGTTCATCCCACGCGGGCAGACTCAGGAGGCGACATCGGCCAGCTGGGATCTGGCCGCCTTCACGCGCACCTGCAGCACGACGGCGTCAGAGCGCCACCTCGACGCTCGCGGCCGCGCCCTCGTCAACCGCCTGCTCGTCGAGGCCGACCGGCAGGGGTTCCCGCTTAACCTGCTGACCGAGCCGACCGAGAGTACCACCAAGACCGACTGGCGCCAGCGCTACGCCCAGGCGCTGACCGAGGTACTGGGTCACGTCGAGCACGAGTGGACGAGCCCCACCGGCGTGCGCCGGTTCCTGCGGGGGGCGGTCGTTTTCCTGGCCGACTGGCTGCCGGCCGTCACCCTGATCGCGGCGCTGGGCTGGCTGCTGTGGCGCTTCTTCGACCCGATGGGCCGCGGCTATCAGGTCGGCATCAGCGACGTCTTCCTGCCGCTGCTGATGATGGTGATCGTGATGATCATCCTCCACGTCCTGATCGCGGTAATCTTGCCGTTGCGCTGGCACGCCATCCGCGACGAGTTCGAGCGCCAGCTGGCCCGACGCATCCAGGACGACCTCGAGCGAGTCTACTCGAACCTGCCGGGACAGGTGGCCGACGACCTGCTCAGGGAACGGCGGCGCGTCGAGCAGCTGCTCGGCGAGGCGCGCGAGGTGACCGGCTGGCTGGAGCAGCGCGAGCAGGCCGCGAGCATCACCGGCCTGTACGGCCGCTGAGATGCTATTGAAGAGCGTTTCGCGCAAAGGCGCAAAGGAGGCGACTCTCTTTGCGCTCTTTGCGCCTTTGCGCGAAACGCTCTTCGGGCACCCGCCAGAAAAGGATTGTGTCCCGTCTTCCCGTCTGCCACATTTGTAGGGAGTCCGGCACCCGAGCCCGAGTGTCCCGAGGCCCCCAATGATCTGCATTTCGATCAATCAGGAGTCGCGCCGCCTGGCCCTGGCAGACATGCTCAACGCCTCTCGGCAGTGCGACCTGCTGGAAATCCGACTCGACCGCTTCGGCATGGCCCCCGGCCTGGGCGAACTGCTCGCCGCCAAACCGAAGCCCGTCATCATGAGTTGTCGCCGCCCGAAGGACGGCGGGCACTGGGACGGCAGCGAGGACGAGCGCCTCGCCCTCCTCCGCCAGTCCATCGTCAGCAAGGCCGACTACGTCGAGATCGAACTCGATGTCGCCGACCAGATCCGCCCGTTTCCGCCGTCGAAGCGCGTCATCTCCTACACGAACCTGCAGGAGACGCCGGCCGACATCGCCGACATCTACGCCGCGGCGCAGACGAAAAAGCCCGACGTCATCAAGCTGATGACCCTCGCCCGCACGCCCGAGGAGGCGTGGCCGCTGGTGCAGCTCCTCGCCAAGCCATCGGTGCCGACCGTGGTGGTCGGGCTCGGCAAACCGGGTGTGATGCTCGCCCTGCTCGGCCGCAAGATCGGCGCGCCGTGGACCTACGCGGCCCTCGAACGCGGCATGGAGGCGTGGCCCGGCCAGCCGACCGTGGAGGATCTGGTTGAGGTGTATCACTACCGCGCCTTCGAGCGCGGCACCCGATTGATCGGCGTGACCGGATTTGGCGAGCCCGAGGTCGCGACCGTCGCCGGCCTCAACGCCGCCCTGGCCCATCTGAGCCTGCCGGCGCGCTGCCTGCCGCTGGGTGTCGGCAGCGTGCGCCTGTTCCGCAAGGTGGTCGAGGCAGTCAAGCTCGCGGGCGTCGTGATCGACGAGGAGAACCAGCACACGATCCTGGATATCGTCGGCCAGAAGCAGGCGTCGGCGGAGCAGGCGCAGGCGGCCGACCTGATCCTCTGGAAGGACAACCAGTGGCACGGCTACCACACTGGCTCCGTCGCGGCGCTGGCGGCCCTGGCGGCGCTGCTGAAGGCGAAGACCGGCGCGGACGAGCCGCTCAAGGGGCGCATCGTCGCGGTGGTCGGGCTGAACGGCATGGCGCGGGCGGTTGCAGTGGAGTTGCTGCGGCGCGGCGCGAACGTGATTCTCGTCAGCCGGCAGAAGAAGCCCGCCCAGGAACTCGCCCAGACGCTCGGCTGCCGGCAGGCGCTGTTCGAGGCGCTGTACACCACCATTCACGACGTGCTGGTGGTGTGCGACGTGGAGCGGGAGCCCGGCGTGAAGGGGATCGCGGCTGGCCTCCACCCCGGCTACCTGCGCCCGGGCATGATCGTGATGGACCTGACGGCGGGAGTGCGCCGGAGCGACCTGCTGCGCGAGGCGCAAACGCGCGGCTGCCAGGTGGTCGTCCCGCGTGAGCTGCTGCTGGACCGTCTGGAGTTGCAGAGTCGCCTCTTCACCGGCAAATCGGTGCCGCGCGACGTGTTCACCGACGCCCTGCCGCGCTGGCTGAAGGAGGCGGAGGAAGAGTAGGTCTGGAGAGACGGGAGATTAAGGATGGCGGCGAGCCAGAAGGACGACATGGAATCGCGGCGGGTCCGCAGGAGCGTGACCCTGGACGAGCACAAGCTGGCCCGGGCCCGCGAGGTACTCGGCGCCAGCAGCGACGCCGAGGTGCTGCGCATCGCGCTGGATCACCTCCTCGAACATTTCCCGGAACACCCGTCCGAGGAAGAGTAGGAGGCGGAGCCGCCTCCTACGGGGGTTGCGGGCGGGCGTCGGCCGACGAGCTTTTTTTTCTGATTTTGGGCGAACCGAGCTGGGACAGCTGACGTCTATTCTCGTGTAAGGCGGAAGAGGGGGGCAACACCCCCTGACCCAAACCATAAAGAGCCATGTTGTATTCACAATCGATTCTCGAGCTTGAACGGAAAGCGGCGCTACGCCAGGTCGATACCTGGCAACTCGTGCTGCCGCTCCATCCTCCGCCCTTGTGACACCGACCTCCCGGGGAGCAATCCTCACGGGAGTGACCCCAATGGGAATACCCAGGGGCCAGGTGTCACCGAAGACACCTGGCCCCTTTGCTTTTGGTACGAGTGGCCCGTTCGTCTATCGGACAGGATAGCTGGCTTTCAATCAGCAGAGAGGGGTTCAATTCCCCTACGGGCTACTGTGCGACGGTCCGGTAGTGTAACAGCAGCACGGCGGTCTGATACGCCGCCCGAGGTTGGTGCAAGTCCACCCCGGACTACCTGGAACGGAGAGGAGGCATCTCATGACGCTGCGGCAGTTTCATAAACGGTGCCACATCCCCACCCCGGGACTGTGGCGTAACAGCAGCGCATCGGTCTTTTAAACCGAAAGGTGAGGGTGCAACTCCCTCCGGTCCCACTGGACGACTGGGAGCAAGGTGTTAGCGGCAGCATCCCCGGCTCTTACCCGGGTGGTGAGGGTTCGAGCCCCTCTGGTCCCACTGCCCAACGGTCTTTGACAATTCGGTCAAGCCAGTCAGTACCCGTGATGTAAGGGGAGCCTACCTGCGTGCCATGCAGGATGTGCGGGTTCGAGTCCCGCCGGGTGCTTTGACGACCGCGCCCCACGACAGGAGCTTACAAACACTTGTGGGTTCGACTCCCACTATCCCGACCTGGGGTATAGCCAAACGGTAAAGGCACAGACCTGTGAAGTCTGCGTGACGCGACGATGCTTCTGCAACTTGTGCGGTCGTTTTTAATCGAGGCGTGGACCAGATGGAGTGGTCGCGTGCCCTGGGAGCACGAGAACGTCGGTTCGACTCCGACCGCCTCGACTGACCGGAAGGGCGAGCCAACCGGCGATGGCAGCCGTCCTGAAAACGGCCGAGCGCAAGCCTTGAGGGTTCGACTCCCTCTCCTTCCGCCTCGGGGATCGGCTAACGGCAGGCCAGCGGTCCTTGAAACCGCCAGTGAAGGTTCGACTCCTTCTCCCTGAACTGTCCGCCGTGCCGGGGGGGTAGCTGCTGGCACGCTACACCTGCCTCTGAAGCAGGCCAACGCAGGTTCGATTCCTGCCCCCGGAGCTGCACGTTCTTGAAGGCCCGGATACGCCAACCGGCCGAGCGGCCTGGCTTAAACCCAGGCGATTGTGGGTTCGACTCCCACTCCGGGTACTGTGTTGGCTCGGTAGGCAACTGGCAGACCACTCTCGTTCAGACCGAGAGATGCTGTGGGTTCAACTCCCACCTGAGCCACTGTTGTCCCTATAGGGGAGCCTGGCCGTCCCCGCTACCCTGTCACGGTAGAGACCACGGGTTCAAATCCCGTTAGGGACGCTCAATGCCGCGGTACGCAAACCGGCAAAGCGGCCAGGCTCAAACCTTGGTGATTCTGCGAGTTCGACTCTCGCCCGCGGTACACGCAATGTGTCGGTTGGGCATTGGCAGGCCCACACGGCTGTAACCCGGACGCCCCTCGGGGCCCTGCAGGTTCAACTCCTGCCCGACACGCTCACGGCCAGGTGGCGGAATGGCAGACGCGCGAGGCTCAGAACCTCGTGCCCACAAGGGGCGTGGGAGTTCAACTCTCCCCCTGGTCACTGTACGCGGGATGGACTGGAGCCTGGTTGCCAGCGCGGTCTCATAAGCCGCACGACGTCGGTTCAAATCCGACTCCCGCGACTCCTTCTGTGCGGATGGGCCAGCGCTCACCCGGGCCTCATGAGCCGGGGCGCCAGGTGCAACTCCTGGATCCGCGACTGGGCGGGCGAGTACGCAAATAGGTAAAGCGGCCAGGTCGAGAATCTGGTGATTGTCTGTGGGTTCGATTCCCACCTCGCCTACTTCGCGTGGCCGGGGCGCCGCCCAGGCTCCGGTCACGCTTTCGGTCCCGTGGTCCAGCGGCCAAGACCCCTGCGTGACGTGCAGGAAACGATGGTTCGAGTCCATCCGGGATCACTCGCAAGGTCTGCAGGTGTTAGGGCGGCACGCCTCCTTGGTAGGGAGGAAGTTCGGGTTCGAGCCCCGGGCGGACCTCTGTTAGTCTGGGGACGCATGGACGCTGGGGCGCGAGGCTGCCTTGCAAGCAGCTTGTGGTGGGTTCGATTCCCTCCGTCTCCACATTGTCAATGTTCGGGCTGCTGGTCCAATGGGAGGGCACCCGCCTCGCGCGCGGGAAATCGGGGTTCAACTCCCCGGCGGTCCACTCGGTACAGTAACTTCCTGGCTCCAGACCCCGGCTCGGCCGGAGGAGTGATCGTCATGTGACTTCGGCCCTGGGTTGACGCGGTAGTTTGTCCCAGCTCCCCTTCCCGAGGGGAGGGGAGTTGACCCAGGGATGCAAGGAGTCTGTCATGGCCATCACTGGCTCACACGCGGTCGGCTTCAGGAAGACCAGGCGCCGACTGTGCGGCGTCCCACCTCATGAGTGCCGCGGGGCGCTCATCCAGCTCAGCCCGGGCCTGACCAGTGGCCTGAAGAGCCACGCCACGCCGGAGGAAGCCTTCGGGTGTTACCGGGCCTGGCTGCTGCGACTTGGGTATCGGCAGGTGGGGAGCCGCGAATTCGAGTCGCCCGCCGACGGCCGCATCATTCTCCTGACGCGGAAGCGCCGCTTCGGCGCCGTCCTCCGCGGCGGCAAGGAGGGCCGTCACATGCCCGGGCAGTTCCCGGGCGGCACGATTGTCTGCTAACCGGCGGGGCCTGCTGCGGTAGGCTCCGCCCCTGAACCCCGATGGTGAAACGGAGATCATGTTTCGCTTCGAACGAAACGGTCCAGGTTCGACTCCTGGTCGGGGTACTGAATAGTCCCGTCGTCCAGCTGGCAGGGCACCCCCTTCACATGGGGGAGATCGGTGGTTCGAGTCCACCCGGGACTACTGCGAGCGCGGAGCGAGTATTGCGGAACGGGGGGCGGCGGAGAGCGCCGGTCCGTCATTCATCAGTCGTCGTTCTCGCTCGACGGGAGGGAGCACGATATCGGTTGGCGTGGCTGGCCTGGAAAGTCGGTTCGCCCCGCGCGGGGCGAGGCGGGTTCGACTCCCGCACCTTCCGCTCGAACGGCCCCGAACGGAGCCAACGATGGTGTCTGTAGTGTAGTGGTTAGCACGCGACGCCGTGAACGTCGAGGTGGCGGGTTCAATTCCCCCCAGAGCACCCTTTCCCGCGCAGCGGGAAGAACCAACAAGCCCGCTGCGCGGGAAGGACCAGGAAACCAAACAGGCTGCGGGCCAAACGGTTCCCCGTCTGACCCGCAGCCCGCCGCGTCATCCGGAGCGAGATCTGCTCGCCCTGTTGCCTGATCTTCTCGGTCGATGCCCTGCTTGTTTTTATCTTTCGCCTCGGCCACTTCTCTTCAAAGCGGCGCAATCAGCATGCCGACGACGAGGGAAATAAACCGCCCCTGACGGCGTGACAGCCGGCGGTCGGGACTACTTGTCCTTCTTGGTCTTCTTGCTATCCTTCTTGAGAATGGCCACCTTGGCCTTGCTGACGACCTCCTTGAGGCGGTCAACCGCCGCCTCCGCTTCCTTGACGCTGGCGAACCCGCCGGGGCCCGACATGGCCAGGAGCTTGCCGTCGCCGTCGCGGACGAAGAACCGGAACTTGCCGTCCTTGCCCTCGCCGACCTCGATGACGCCCGCGGCCCCGCCCTTCTTGGCCTGAGCCTCAACCGGCTCCGGCGCGGCGCCGCGCACCAGCAGCAGCAGCAGCAGCACGAACCCACCCAGCAACACCTTGCGCATGGCAATGACCTCCACAGTGCCTGGCTGAGAGTCACCATCCCAACCGTTGGTGATTATCCGCGCACCGGGCGAATTGGCCAGGCTTGCTGGTAAACGGCGGCCGAGGTGGTCACCCTATTTCTTCCGGCGCGGCTTGCGAAGGCTTCCCCTGAATAGTGACAACGGGCTGTCCGAGCCTGCAGCGTCAGCGCGGGACAGAGCGTTGTCCCGCGCTGACGCTGCAGGCTCGGATCCGGTTCGGACTGGGGCCAGGTCAACCCTTCCTGGGCAACGGCACCGTCACTTCCGGCGTCTCGGCGGTTGGCTTCGCCCCGCCCATGCGCTCGGCGAGCGAGTCCGGCACCTCGGTCGGCCTGCTGCCGTTCATGGCCTCGGGCGTCAGGCGGGCGATGAACTCCGGCAACTCCACGCCGCCGATGTCCTTCATGATCTGCAGCATCGGCGGCATCGTCCGGGCCATGTTCTGCAGGAACCGGGCGGTGTTGCTCGCGCCGTCGCCGTTGCCCCCGCCGTTCTCCCACACGATCACCTTGTCGAACTTGATGTTCGCGATCGCCTGGGCGGCCGTCTGGGCGAGAGTGTCGAGGTGCTCCAGCATCAGCAGCTGGAACGCCTGCTGGGCTCCGCCGCACGCCTCGATGATGCGCCGCAGGCCGTCGCCCTTCTTGGCGAGCAGCTCGTACTGGCCGCGCGCCTCCGCCTCCAGTTTGGCGTAGAGGGCGGCCGCCTGCGCCTCGGCCTCGATGCGGCGCCTCCCGGCCTCGGCCTCCGCCTCGACGAGGATACGCGCCCGCTCGGCCTTGGCCGGCGCCTCGACGGCGGCGCGACGCTCGGCCTCGACACGCTCCGCCTGGGCGAGGGCGGCCTTCGCGAGAGCCCGGTTCTGCGCCTCCTGGACGGCCGCCTCGGCCTCGCGCTTGCGCGTCTCGCCGACCTGGTAAGCTTCTGCCTGCCGGACCTGCAGCTGAGCCTGAGCGGCCACGACCTCGGCCTGGGCGGCCGCCTCGCCGGTGATCGCCTTGGCGTTGGCGTCGGCGACGGCGATGCGCGTCTTCCGCTCGGTGTCCTTGATCTGGGCGTCGCGCTCCAGGGCGGCCGACTGCTCGGCGACCTTCTGCTCCCGGTCGAGCTGGGCGATCCGCACGGCCTGCTCGCGCAGCGCCTCGCGGGTGCCGATCTCGCGCACCTTGACGGCGTTGGCCACCTGCACCGCCTTCTCGCGCTCGGCCTCGGCGACGCCGATCTGCCCGAGCTTCTCCTGCTCGGCCACGTCGATCTTGGCCTGTTGCACGGCCGTCGAGGCGGCCTTGCGGCCGATCGCCTCGATGTACCCGGACTCGTCGGTGATGTCGGTGATGTTGACGTTGATCAGCACCAGCCCGATCTTGCGCAGCTCCGGCTCCAGCGACGTCTGGATGTTTTGCAGGAACTTGTCCCGGTCCCGGTTGATGTCCTCGATCTTCATCGACGCGATCACCTGGCGGAGCTGGCCGAAGATGATGTCGGACGCTTGCTGCCGGATGTCCTGGTTGGTCAGGCCGAGCAGGCGGATGGCCGCGTTCTGCATCACTTCCGGCTCGGTCCCGACGGCGACGGTGAACACGCTCGGGACGTTGACGCGGATGTTCTCGATCGACAGGGCGCCCTTGAGCGGCACCTCGATCTGGATCGGCTCCAGGCTGAGGAAGGAGTAGTCCTGGAGCAGCGGGACGACGAACGCGGCCCCGCCGTGGATGCAGCGCGAGGCGTGCTGGCCGCGGACCTTCCCGTAGACGACCAGGACGCGGTTACTCGGACAGCGCTTGTAGCGCCGGGCGAGCAGCAGGAAGAAGCTGAGGATGACCAGGGTGGCAGCCACGATGATGAGCGCGGTCGGCAGCCACTCGGGCCTCCCCGACGTCCGGGAGGCCGCCTGATCGAGCTGGGCGAAGAGCGAGAAGCTAGACATGACTGGTCCTTTCGGCACGGGTTGCGGAAATGACTTCCAGGGTGTCGGAGCTGACCACTGCGCGGACAACGACCTGGGCGCCGGTGGGCAGTTCTTCCTCGGCCGTGACGGCCTGGTACTCGACGGTGCGGTTCTGCAAGGTAATGGTCACCTTGCCGGCGCCGGCCTTGTTGCCGGGGATGCGCAGATAGACGGTGGCCGGGCGGCCGACGGCGCGCTCGATGCGGACGGTCCCGTCGGCGTCGAGGCGGCGCAGCGACTGCATCAGCCAGGCGACCACGAACAGGGCCGCCAGCCCGGCGACGGTCGCCGCCGCGGCGGTCAGCAGCTCGTCATCGAGGGGCGCGTGGAGAGCCCAGCCGGTCAGGCCGAAGAACGTCAGGGCGGCGGCGATGGTTCGGATGGTGAGGATGCTCAGAAAGGAGGCAGCGGCGTGGTCGTGGCCGACCTCGTGCCCTCCTCCGCCGTAATGGTCGCCGAGGCCAGCGTCGCCGTCTGTGTCGCCGTGGTCGCCGAAGCCAACCAGGCCGAGCAAGAACTGGACGATGAGGAGTGTGCCTCCCACCAGGGCACAGACCAGATACACATTCAGCATGTCCACGGTTTGCCCTCGGTTCGCGGTGAAAGGATGTTGCGGGAGTCCTTCCGGACGGGATGGGTAATTGGCTCCATGATTGAGGATGTGGGGAAGATTGTCAACCGACATCCCCGTCAATCCACCTCTGATGGCCGTCCGGAGTACTGGTCGTTCCAATCGTTTATTCGCTGCGGCCTTGCGATCATTGGCGCATGCATGGTCCAGGTGGCCGTGCAAAGTGTTTTCTCTCCTCCCCCCCTTGTGGGGGAGGGAGAAAGGCTCCTCCCCACCCCCGGCCCCTCCCCCACAAGGGGGGAGGAGAAAGACCATCCGGACAGACTCACCCGGGTCGGGGAGCAGGACGGCTGGTCGGGCTAGCCTCCCAATCGGCACGAATGCTACAATCACAGCGCTTTCCGGGGCCGGTCGCAGGTACACGGGCGAGGGCACGATGGCGGAACACGGTGAACTGCTTGCGGTTAGCGACGCTCAGGGCATCGTCCTGCGCCACGCCCAGCCGCTTCCCCCCGAGGAGACGCTCCTCACCCCGGCCGCGCTCGGGCTGGTCCTCGCCGAGGACGTCGCCAGCGACGTGGACATGCCGCCCTTCGACAAGGCGATGATGGACGGCTACGCGGTCCGCGCCGCCGACCTGGCCCCGGGCGCGGCGTTGGCCGTGATCGAGGAGATCACGGCGGGCCAAACGCCCGAGCGGACGATCGGTCCCGGACAGGCGGCGCGCATCATGACCGGAGCGCCGATCCCGGGCGGCGCCGATACCGTCGTGCAGCGCGAGTGGGCTACCCCCCTCGCCGAGCTGCGGGTGCGCATCGACCGGCCAACGCAGGCGGGGCAGAACGTGATGCTGCGCGGCCGCGAGATGCGCTGCGGCGAGACGGTCCTCGGCACCGGGTCCGTCCTGCGACCGCAAGAGCTGGGCACGCTCGCCACGGTCGGCCGCACCCGTGTCATGGCGCACCCGGCGCCGCGCGTCGCCGTCCTGTCCACGGGCGACGAGATCGTGGAGGCGCACGAACGGCCTGGCCCAGGACAGATCCGCAACGGCAACGGGCCGACACTGCTGGCCCAGGTCCAGCGCGCCGGCGGGGCGCCGCACTACCTGGGCATCGCGCGGGACAACGTCGCGAGCCTGCGCCGGCTGATCGGCGAGGGGTTGCAGGCGCATGTCCTCGTCCTGTCGGGCGGCGTGTCGGCCGGGAAGCTCGACCTGGTACCGGGCGTGTTCGCCGAGCTGGGCGTGCAGGCGCACTTCCACAAGGTCGCCATGAAGCCGGGCAAGCCGGTCTTCTTCGGCACGCGCGGGTCTACCCTGGTGTTTGGTCTGCCGGGCAACCCGGTGAGCGCCCTGGTGTGCCTGGAGCTGTTCGTGCGCCCGGCGATCCGCCGGCTGCGCGGGCACGAGGTGGCCGGGGCGTGGATGACCGAGGCGGCGCTGGCCGAGGATTTCCCCTACCGCACCGACCGTCCGACCTACCACCCGGCGCGCCTGGAGCGCAGCTCGGACGGCTGGCGGGTGCGGCCGGTGCCGTGGTTCGGCTCGCCCGACCTGCGCGGCCTGACCGCGGCCAACGCCTTCGTGGTGCTGCCCGCGGGGGACCACCAGCACCGGGCGGGGCAGCTGTTCCCGGTGCTGCGCGTCGAGCAAGAGGACGCTTAGCAGTTGCTTGCAACTGCTTGGTTGACCAGTCGCGCGCGAGCGGCGCGGACCGCTCGCGCGCGG
>JADLBT010000490.1 GCA_020847555.1 Gemmataceae bacterium | reverse complement strand
GATACGAGGTGCATCGATTCACCGGCCACACCGGCCCGGTCTGGGGGCTGGCCTGCACCCGAGACGGGCGCTTCCTGGTGTCGTCGAGCCGCGACCGAACCGTGCGCGTCTGGCGGCTGCCGCCCTATGTGGCCACCCCCGTCCCGGGCGAGCGGGTCAAGCTCACCGGCCACACCGGCCCGGTCGAGCGGGTCGCCCTGGCGCCGGATGCGACGCGAGCGGTGTCCTGCAGCCACGACCGGACCGTGCGGATCTGGGATCTCAATCATTACCGCCTGCACCGCACCCTGAAGGGCCACAAGGGGATGATCAACTCCGTCGCGTTCGCGCCGGACGGGCGGCACGTACTGTCGGCCGGGCAGGACAGGAGCGTCCGGCTGTGGGACGGAGACACGGGCGTGCCGGTCCGCGACTTCACCGGCCACACCGCCAGCGTCTGGCGCGCGGTGTTCTCCCCCGACGGCGCACGCCTGGTGACTGCCAGCCAGGACAGGACGGCCCGGGTGTGGGACGTCAAGACCGGCGCCCGTTTGCAGTCCTTCGCCGGACACGGCCAGCCGGTCCGGTGCGCCGCGTGGTCGCCGGACGGCCGGTTCGTCGTCACCGGCGGGTCGGACAAGCTGCTCCGGCTGTGGGACTCGCGGAGCGCGAAGGAGATACGCCAGTTCAAGGGCCACGCTGGCCCGGTCAGCGCGGTCGCGTTCGCGTCGGACGGGTCGAAGGTACTGAGCGGCGGACACGACCGCACGCTGCGCCTGTGGGACGCCGAGACGGGCAAGCCGCTGCGCACCTTCGACGGCCATACGGACCACATCCTCGACGTCGCCTTCTCCCCGGACGGGCGCTACGCCCTGTCCGCCGGAGCGGACAAGACGCTGCGGCTGTGGGACGTCGAGCGCGGCCGACAGGTGCAGGTGTGGGCCAACCACATCGGCCGGGTGACGGGCGTCGTCTTCACCCCGGACGGGCGACACGCCTTCTCGTCCAGCCACGACCAGACCGTCCGCGTGTGGACCCTGCCCGAGTACACGGCGTATGTCCCGGTCGGCGAGGTTCGGCGCATGACCGGCCACGGGGCACACGTGGACCGCGTCGCCTTCCTGCCCGATGGTGCGCGAGCCCTGTCCGTCAGCCACGACAGGACGGGGCGCCTGTGGGAACTGGCCACCGGGAAGGAAATCCGCAAGCTCGTCGGCCACACCGGGAGCGTCCACTACGTCGCCGTCGGCGGGACCGGGCGGCACGCAGTCACGTGCGGGGACGACGGCACGATCCGGCTGTGGGACGTGAACGCCGCGATTGAGCTGCGGACCTACGCCGGCCACGACGGCAAGGTGTGGGGGGCCGTCCTGAGCCCGGACGGTCGGCGCATCTTCTCCGGCGGAGCCGACAAGACGGCCCGCGTTTGGGACGCTGAAACGGGTGAGGTGCTGCGCGAACTCAAGGGGCACTCGCTGGCCATCAACAGCGTGGCGATCTCGCCCGACGGTCGGCGCGGCCTGACGGGCGGGTGGGACGGCAACGTCTTGCTCTGGGATCTGGAGACGGGGGCAATCGTCAAGCGCCTCGAAGAGGACCGGGTCCACGCGACGAGCGTCGCCTTCTCACCGGACGGGCGCCAGGCCCTGTCCGGCCACAACGACAAGAAGATGCGGCTGTGGGATCTCGACACCGGGAAGCTGGTCCACACGTTCGAGGGGCACACCGCGGCGCTGTGGATCGTGGCGTTCGCGCCGGACGGGCGGCGGGCGTTGTCCGGCGGCCTGGACAGGACAATTCGCCTCTGGGATCTCCCCGGTCGGCGGCTGGTCCACACCTACACCGGGCACGGAGGCGGGGTTACCGGAGTGGCGTTCTCGCCGAACGGCCGGTTCTTCGTCTCCTCCAGCGCCGACAAGACCGTTCGCCTCTGGGGCCTGCCGGTGGCCACGCCCTGATCGTTCGGGCCGCAAGCGGCCGGAAGATTCAACAAGGCGCTGTCGTATTACGCCTCCGCGCGCGTCCCCATCAGGAACCCACGCACCTCGCAGTAAATCCGATCGCAGTACGCGCGCCACCGGCCCGCTGCCAGATCCGCGGGGACGTCCCCCGGGTAGAACGTCAGTGTGATGGCGAGCAGCTTCTGAAACGCCGTCTCCTTGTGCTGCATGTGGAAATCGACGACCGCCAGGACGCGCGGGCCTGGCCGGGGCGCCTCGGCCAGCCCCAGCCAGGCGAGGAGTCCCGGACGGGGCGGGGCCGCCAGGTCGTCCGGATCGACCAGGCGGACGCGCATCAGCCCCGGCATACTCAGCACCACCTCGCCGCTCGCCGCATCGACGAACCCCTGCACCTTCATGACCGCGACCTGTTCCGGCATCCACGCTTCCAGGTAGTAAGTCCGGATGCGCGGGTCCGGCGGCAGCGGCGGGGGCACGACTGGCAGCGGCGGCGGGGCCGCCTGCCGCGCCGGGAGGGGCGGCGGCCGCGGCGGCGGGCACGGAGTCGCGACCAGGGCGGGGACGAGCAGGTCCGCGTCGGAATCGACGACCAACCCGAAATCGTCGGCGGTCGCGACCTCGACGTCCTCCTTCGTCTCGATCGCCACGCCAAACGTCTTCCGGCGACTCGCCCCGGGCGCGTGCCTGCTCCCGCCTTCGGGGCCGGTCAGCCCGAGGATACTCTCGACCTTGCGCTCCTGCTCGGCGCTCAGCCGGAACCGGGCGGACTCGCCCGCGTCGGTCGGGGTGTCGGCCTCGGCGGCGAGTTCCCTCAGCGTCGGCACGTCGCGGCCGCTTCCCTGGGCAGCGAGGAGCAGGCGGCCGACGAGGGGCCGTGTCCCGGCGTCGCGGCCGCGCCACAGCTCACGGAACACGGCGGACGTGGCCGGCTCCTGGAAGTCCGCCTCGCGGAAGAGCAGGTTGTCGCCCGCGTCGTGCCTGCCCCAGAGATCCGGCCCCTCCTCGGCCAGGGCGAGCAGGGCGGTGTAGGCGACCAGGGCCGGGAAGTGGTCGGCGTCGGCGTCGTGGACGTGTTGCCAGAGCCGCTGCGGGTGCTGGAAGTTGGCGTGTCCCATCTCGCACGGCGGCCCCCCTTCGCCGGGGAAGCTGACCGCGTCGTAGTCGATCAGCCGGAGCATCAGCGGATCGGCCCCGGTCCCCGGACCGACCAGGACGTGATCGTGCTGCAGCAGTCCGTGGGCCAGGCCGGCTCGGCGCAGGTCAGTGAGCAGGCGCACCCACAGGCGGGCGAGGTGGCGCAGCGTGTCGGGCTGGTCGGCGACCTGGCCGACGAAAGTGCCGAGCGGCACGCCATTGACCCAGTGCATCTTGAGCGCCGGATACCACCGGCCGCGCACGCACAGCCCGCGGTCGAGGTACTCGAACGGGGCCAGGCACGGCAGATCGGCCGTCAGCAGGTGCGCGGCCAGCGCCCGGTAGTGCCGGTCCAGCCCCGGCACCTCCTGGCGGTAGCACTTGACGGCCCAGCGCTGCGGGCCGGCGAGGCTGCGCGCCTCGTAGACGTCGGCCAGGGCACCGGGCCGGACGTGGAACCGACCGGCCCCGTCGCGCAGCACCTGGGCGCGGCGCAGCTCGGGGTCGTGGAAGCAGCGCGGCGGGCGCTCGAACGCCTCGGCGTAGTCGGCGGGCAGTTGCCAGCCCATGACAGGCTACCTCACCCTCGGGCCGCCGGCCGGCGGGGGACGGCCCCTCTCCCGAGATCCGGCGGACATTTTCAGAAACATAGCACACGCCAGCGGGGGGAGAGAGGCGGGCGCCAGGGCGCCCGGCCTACGGGTCGCCGCCCGTGAGCTTTACCCTCTCCTTCTCCTCCCCACTCCCCGCCGCGCTCCCCGGCTGGTACCATCACGGCAACAGGCGCGCCGCCCGCGGCGCGCGGACGTCACCCGAAGGGACGCACGCATGAAAGCAGAGATCATCTCGATCGGCACCGAGCTAGCGACCGGCCAGAACCTCGACACGAACAGCCAGTGGCTGAGCCAGCGCCTCGCCGAGATCGGCATTCCGGTCGGCTGGCACACGACGGTGGCGGACGACCGGGAGGACAACGCGGCCGCGTTCCGCATCGCGGCAGGGCGGGCCGGGCTGGTGCTCGTCAGCGGCGGGCTCGGGCCGACCCAGGACGACCTGACGCGCGAGGCGCTCGCCCTGGCGGCCGGCGTCGAGCTGGTCTTCCGCGAGGACTCGTTCGAGCAGATCCGCGTCATGTTCGCCCGCCGCAACCGGCCGATGACCGAGCGCAACCGCGTTCAGGCGCTCTGTCCCGCGGGCGCCGAACCGATTCCGAACGCCAACGGCACCGCGCCCGGGATCTGGATGCGCCTCGGTAACGCCCACGTTGCCGCCATGCCGGGGGTGCCGAGCGAGATGCACGCCATGTTCGAGGCCGAGGTGCGACCGCGCCTGCTCGCCCTCGGCATCTGCGGCGGCGTCCTGGTGGAGCGCAAGATCAACTGCTTCGGCATGGGCGAGTCGGCGTTGGAGGAGAAGGTTGCCGACCTGACGCGGCGCGGCCATGTCCCGGAGGTCGGCATCACGGTCAGCGACGCAACGATCTCGCTGCGCATCCTCGCCCGGGCCGCCACCGCCGAGGACGCCCAGCGCCAGATTGAGCCGGTGGAGATCACCTGCCGGCAGCGGCTGACCACCGTGGTGTTCGGCTGCGGGGCCGAGGATCTGCACGACGTCGTCATGCGGTTGCTGGAGGAGCGCCGGCTGACGCTGGCGACGGCCGAGAGCGTGACAGCCGGCCAGGTTGCGGAGCGACTCGGGCGAGTGCCGGGCGCGAGCGAGTGGTTCCTGGGCGGCGTCGTCGCCTACACGAACCGGGTCAAGGCGGAAGTTCTGGGCGTCCCGCAGGAGCTGCTCGACCGGCACGGGGCGGTGAGCGCCGAGGTGGCGGAGGCGATGGCGGTTGGGGTGCGGGTCCGCCTCGGGGCCGACCTCGGGGTGAGCACGACCGGACTGGCGGGGCCGGGCGGCGCGACGCCGGACAAGCCGATCGGCCTGGTGTACGTCGGGCTGGCGTGGGACGGCGGCTCCTCGGCGGTGAGTTTCAGCTGGGGCGGGACGCGCACCGAGATCCAGAGCCGCACGGCCAAGCTGGCGCTGAACCGGGTCCGGCTGCATTTGCTGGGAGAATGACCGCAGCAGGCAGGAGAAAGCTCACGGACTGCGGCCCGTGAGCTTTCTCCTGCCTGCTGCCTACTCGGCCTTGCTGAAGTAGCTGACTCCGTTGTCCAGGATCGGCTTGAAGCGCGCCTGGGGGACGGTGAAGACGGCGCCCGGCAGCGTGTTACTCTGGGCGAAGTAGTGCGTGGTGCCCGCGGCGGCGCCAAGCTCCAGCGTGTAGCGCGTCTTGCCGTCGTCCATCAGCACCTCGACCTTGAGGGGCGCCTTGGCGCCCAGCTCGTGCTGCTTCTGCGGCCCGGCGAAGCCGACGTAGCGCTCCGCCTTGAGCGCGCTCAGCTCGTTCACCAACTCCTCGACGCGCCCGCTGTCCAGGGTGAACCTGCCGACCCCGGACTTGACCGCCCAGCCCTTGTCCTTGCGCTCGAACACCGGCTCGCGCGTCTCGCGCTTCTCGACGATCGCCAGCTTGATCGCCTTGACCTTGTCCGCGTCGAACTTGAAGACTGTCCGGTCGCGCAGCTCGACCTCCTTCAGGGTGCGGACGACGTGTTCCGGCGCGACGAAGACGATGTCCTTCAGGTCGCTCCCGGCGGTGATGATCCCGTACACGCCGGGGCCGCCCTTCGCCTTCGGCACGTCGCTGCCGAACTGGAACACGTGGGTTGTCGGCTCCTTCTGCCCTTCCTTTTTCTTCAGCGTCACCGTCGCGATCACCGCCGGCTTGGTGAGGCCGTACACGCTCAGGTCGGTCTTCGCATCGACGCGCTCAACGTACCGGCGGGCACTCAGCCCGGTCAGCGCGAACAGCGTCAACTCGACCTGCTGGGCATCCGCGTGGGGCCGGTCCTTGAAGTTCTTCGGCTCCAGCAGCACCCACGTCGCGTCCGGCTCGGGGGCCTTGTCCCTGGCGCCTTTCGCCGGTGCCTTGGCCTTCTTCTCCTTCTCCTCGCGGGTTGTCACGAACGTCTGGCCGGGCAACTTCAACTCCAGCTTCGTCACGTCGGACGGCAGGAACGGCGCGAGGTTCGGATCGAGATAGGCGAGGGCACCCTCCGGCGGCAGGATCTTGTCGAGGACCGACGCCGGCACGGCCACCCGGCTCACGGTCCCATCGGCCGCCTCGCGCCTGACAAACACGGTCGTGCCCTTCTCCTTGTCCTCCTTCTTCGCGAAGGTCAGCTTCAGGGCCGGCTTGACGTCCGGCTTGAGCCGCGGCTCTTCCTGCCCGGCGTCCTTCTTCTCATCTTTCTTGGCGCTCTTGTCGTCCTTATTGTCTCTCTTCTTCGGTGCGTCTAGGTCGAGGCCGTCGATCCAGACCACAACGCGAGCGAGGGGGCTGTCCAGGCCGAGTTCCTTGTCCCTGGCGGCGCCCTGCCCGGCCTCGTCGGCCACGTCGAGGAACTTCGCGACCTTGCCCTTGCCCTGCAGGGCGGCGAGCAGGCCGTCGGGGCCCTGGATGGCGCTCTCGTTGGCGGTGTGGCGCAGGGTGCCGGACACGACCTTCCACCCCGGCCCCGGCTTGTAGAGCGTGGTCACGTCGGTTAGTCCCTTGCCGCGGCTGACGCGCACGACATCGGGCCTGGCCGGGTCGAGCTGCGCCAGGTCGCGGCTGCGCAGGCTGTCCGGGTTCTTCAGCACGTTCAGCAACGTCTCGACGTTCCTGGCGTCCACGCGAACCACCGCCTGGTCGCCGACCAGGCGGGCGTAGTACTCCTCCTTGCCGGCGACCTTGTCGCCGATCAGCAGAACTTCCTTGATCGTCCGCGCCTTCTTGTCGATGCCGTCCTCGGTGCGCTCGACCTCGACACGCAGCAGCGCCTTCGCCTCGGGGAAGACGTTCTGGCCGATTGGCTCGAACCCCTTGTCGCCCTCGGCGCGGATGGCGTCGGCCGCGTTGATCAGGCCGCGGACGCCGCCCGCGCCCTTGGCTTCCGAACTGCCCTCCAGCTCTGCCGGGCCGTAGGCGGGCGTCTTGAACCACCACGTCCCCTGCTTTGTCTTTTCGAGGGCCAGCACCGGACCCTTCGCCTCGCGCGGCTGCGACAGCTTGAGTGCCGTCGTGCTGAACGCGCTGGCGTCAAGCAGCCGCGTCGAGCGGTACTTGTTGATGTCTTTCGGGTCGATCAGGACGTTGACGAGCTGGTCGCGCTTGACCGCCAGGACGTCGCGCTTCCGGTCGGACGAGTTGACGTAGTAGTACCCCTTATCGACGCTCGGCCGGCCGAGGTACAGCGTCCACTCCCGGTCGCCGCCGCGCGCCTTGAGGGTGACGTACCCGGCCGGCTCCTCCAGACCCCACTGGGCCAGGTTGCGGGTGATGTCCGCCTCGTCGCTCTTGCGTGCCCCGCTCACGTCGCGGATGATCTCCTCGACCTTCGCCTTGTCGGCGCGCACGTCCTCCTTCTCCGACCCGGCGCGTAGCCGCCAGATCCCGTCGCGCTCGAAGAAGGTGTACTTCTTGCCGCTGTAATTCACCACGACGGTCCCGATCAGCGACACCGGATCCTTCTCGCGCGCGAGGGTCGGGATGATGAATCCGGGGTCGAGCTTGTGCTTCTGCTGCGTCAGCATCAGCCCGAAGACCATGAGCACGCCTATGAGGATGCCGAACAGCGCGGCGGTGGTTCTGAAGCTCATATCGCGATGGACCTTTCAACCCACGCGGGCAGGAAACCTAATCCCCCCGGCCCCCTCCCCTGCGAGGGAAGGGGGAGAAGATGGGTGCAAGTGCCAGCAGTATCAACGAAGCGCCTGTACCCGTCGCCCCCCTCTCCCCCCACCGGGGAGAGAGGGGAGAAAGGCAAAACCCGATGCCGATCATGGTCTCACCGGCGGCGCACCACCCAGATGCCCCCGCCCAGGCCGAGCAGCATCAGCACGGTCAGGCCGAGGGGCAACCAGGCGACCCGGCTGCGACTGAGGTTCTCCGTCTGGAGCACGTAGAACGCCGTCTCCTTCGGCCGGATGCCGATGTTGCCGGGCCGCTCCGCCAGCCATTCCAGCGAACTAACCAGGAAGTCGTAATACGGGGCCGGGCTGTCGGCCGAACGGTTGGACGCAAAGCGGGCGTCGCCGAAGACGACCAGCCGCGCCTTGCCGTCCCGGTCGGAGACGGCGACCACCACCGGGATCGGCTCGTTGCTCTTTTTGGCGTCGAGCTGGTCCTTCTGCTCCAGCTCGATCAGGTAGTCTTCCAGGCGGCGCAGGATGTTGAAGTTCGTCTCCGCCCAGAAGATGCCGTTGGGCGGGGACTGTACCTGCAGGAGCGTTTCCACCTCGAACGTCCCCGGTGTGACGACCGGCCTGACGCTGCGCGCCAGCCCGATGGCACGCGGTCCGACGCCGACCGCGAACCGGCTATCGCGGAAATTGAACGCTACCTTGTTGCGGCCGGACACCGGCGGCTGGGCGATCAGCCCGAGCGGGTGCTGCGTCCGGAAGTTGTCGGGGAAGCGGACGAGGAAATCGTGCCCGAGCTGGACGTTGAACTTCTTCAGCAGTCCGTTCAGGCCGACGTCGAGTACCTCCAGACCGCTCCGCGACTGCAACACCACCGGGTTCATCAGGATGACCAGCTTCCCGCCCTTGTCCGCATAAGCCTCCAGGGCTTCGACGACGTCCTTGGCGAACGGCTCCATCGGCTGAGCGATCACGACGACCTTGGCGTCGGCCGGCACCTGGTGCGTCTTGTCGTCGGCCGACTTCCTGGAGTACGCCATCAGGTCGTCTGCCGCCTTGGCCGGCGGCGGTCCCCAGAGGAGGCCGCGCACGTCGTAGTTCTCCTTCTTCAGCCGGTCGAAGAGCAGCCCGGCGCCGAGGGAACCGGCATCGCCGAGGACCAGATCGCGAATCTCCTCGCGGCGGATCGAGTCCTTCAGGTTGAACTCCCGGTTCCCCTGGGTGAAGTAGATCTTCGGCTTCTGGCCCTGGCGCTCCGCGAGCAGGCGGAGCTGGGTCATGATCGCGTCCTCGCCCTTGAAGATCTCCTTGCGCGCCGCGTGCGGGTCGCGCGGGTCGCCGCCGCGCTTCATCTCGCCCAGGTCGCGGGCCGAGATGAAGGCGTTGGGCGCCTTCTCGCCCAGGTCGGGGTTGTAAACGATGAGCACCCCCCGCGCCTTATCGTCGTCTTCGATGAAGCGGGCGTCGCGAAGCTGCGTGCTCTCGCGCCGGATCGCCGGGTACTTCCCGGCCAGACGGCGATAGCGCGCATCCTCCTTGTCCGGAGAGACGAACTCGTAGTTCAGGCGGCGCGTGTACGCCTGCGCGTTGTCGAGGAGGTTCTTCACCTCACTGGCGTACTGCTGGTAGGGCGACATGAGAACGTAAACGCTCACCTGCTGCTTGAGACCCTCCAGCAGGTTCTTGGTGCTGCTGCTCAGGCTGTGCAGCCCGCCCGCCCTCGACCACTCGAACGTCAGCGGGTAGGTGACGTACACGACGATGTTGACGATCACCAGGGTCGCCAGCAGCAGCAGCCCGGTGAAGACGGCGTTGTACCCGTACAGTAACCGCCGCATCACCGCGCTCTGGCGGATGTCCACGCGGGCCAGCAGCAGGCTGCCGAAGACGATTCCGAGGCCGAGCAGCGCGAGCCACAGGCACAGCCACAGCCGCCACAGTCCGGAGGACTGCGCCAGCGGCGTGTCGTCGCTGAAGATGTCGCCGGCACCCCACCACCGAGCGGCCTGCCACACCGTCGCCAGGGCGATAAGCAGCCCCAGCGCGCCGCCGAGCACCAGCACCAGCAGGCGCCGGCTCTGCGCGGCGGTGCGGCCGGAAAACGACGCCTGGCTGATGTACCAGCCCCAGACGCCGAGCGCGACGCACCCGAACAGCAGGGCGGCGACCGGCCACGGCTCGAACGGCACGGCGCGGAGGGCGATCGCCCGCCAGACGATGTACACGATGGCGCCCACCAGCGCCGCCGCTGGCACGGCCATCGACCCCAGGACGCCGCCGACCCGTTCCAGCGCGCGCTCCCGGGCCGCCTCGTCCAGGAGGAAGGCCCGCCCCGCCCCGTGGCCGGCAGCGATCAGGCCGAGCACGATCATGCTCGACGCCTCGCCGAAGGCGCTGAGTCCGACCTGCCAGCCGACCCACAACCCCAGCACCGCCAGCAGCGCGGCCGCGCCGATCAGGCCGAGGCCGACTGCCCGGAGTTCCCCGGCGCGGGCCGCAGCCTCCTCAGCCGCTTTCCGGAAGATAAGTTTGACGAACCCCGCCGCGGACGCCAGGGCCAGCAGTCCGGTCACGCTCACGAGCAGAACGCCCGGCTCGAACGCGCTGTCCCACACCCAGCAGGTGAGCAGCCCGAGCATCGCGGCCCACCACAGCAGGAACCAGCCGGTGCCGCGCCGCGCCGCACGCAGGGAAGCGTCCGAGAGTTGTTCGCGTTGAGCAGCCGGTTGCGTCGCCATTGCGTCTCTCTCCCTCCGACCCCGCCGTCGGGGCCGCTCTCATTCTCCGCCGTCTCGTCGCCTCGCCGGCCTGCCCGGGCGGGGGCCGCTCACGACCACTTCCGCGCCTCCATCACCTTCACCGTCAGGAACAGCCAGAAGATGGCCGCCGAGATGTGGAAGACGAGGTAGCGCGGAGCGATGATCCCGCCCGACGCCTCCACCCAGTGGTCGATGTAGGAGACGTACAGGAGAATGTTCGACCACGTCGGGCTGGTGTCCTCGATGGCCCCACGGATGATGTGGACGAACGTCAGGGCGATCATGCCGACCAGCGTGAGGATGCCGGCCGCGATCTGGTTGCGCGTCAGGCTGGAGAAGAACAGCCCCATCGCCACCCACCCGGCCGACATCAGCATCATCACGAAGAAGAAGGTCAGCACCGGCCGGAAGTCGAACGCCTGGCCGGTCTCGGCGTACAGCGCCAGCAGGTACACGCCCCACGGATACCACGCCAGCAGGAACACGCGCCACGCCGCGAAGAACTTGGCCAGAACGACGGCCGTCTCGCTCACCGGAGCGGTCAGCAGAACCTCCAGGCTCCCGGTGCGGTACTCCTCGCTCAGCAGCCGCATGGTCAGCAGCGGCACGGCGAAGATGACGAAGAAGACCGGGATCAGGCCGAACGTGAAGTACCGCACGATCGGCTCCGGCAGGCCGCCGCGAGCGGACAGAGCCCACAGCGTTCCGACGAAGCGGTCGAACGTGAACCACCCCAGGACCGCCATGCTGATGAGGACGATGTAGGCGATCGGCGAGTAGAAGAACCCGGCCAGCTCCCGCCGCGCCTGGACGACGAACTTGGCGTCCGAGCAGATGCCGACCGACAGCATCAGGTACTCCAGCCCGAGATAGAGCAGCAGCAACCCGCGCGGGACAAAGAAATCGCCGACCGGCCGCGCCTCCAGCCAGCCGAACTCGAACAGCAGCTGCGGGACCAGCGACAGCCCCACGGCCAGGGCGATCATCACCACACCGAAGGCTCCGATCCCCAGCCCGACCCAGTACGCCTGATCGCTGGCAATCCCCTGCATACCGACGTAGGCCGCCAGGTAGAGCAGCCCGAGGGCGAGCAGCACCACCCCGTGGCCGATCATGAACGATTCGCTGACCAGCCCGCCGACCAGCCCGAGCACGGCACACGCCCCCCCGATAACACCGAGGGTGTTCAGGACGAGGCGGCGCAGGGCCGCGTCCGTCTCGTTGCGGACGAACGAGAGCAGAAAGCCGAGCGCGAGCAGGAGGCTGGGGGCGCCGTATTGCAGGAACGTCTGGCCGCCGAGTCCGCCGACCTCGCCCGGGAGGAGGCGAAACAGCACGCCCAGGGCCAGCAACAGCACGCCGACGAGGCCGTACAGTCGGCGGTACTGCAGATCCTTCTCGTTGAAGGCGTGGTAGAGCAGGCCGCCCACGCCGACGACGGCCAGGAGGACGCCCCATGCCGGGGTGATCAGGTAGCCCCGCCCCCACCAGGCGAACAGCAGGGATGCGACACCGAGCGTCAGCGGGAACAGCGAGGCCAGGGCGATGACGCGCCCGGTGGCCGGCTCCTCGGGGCGCATGACCGAGGGAGCGCGTTCGCCCATCCCCTGCCAGCCGCCCCCGCCGGCCGGTTCGTCCTCGCGCCGCGACTTGATGGCTCGGCTCGACCTCGACATACGTCTCACTCCTCGGTGCCCGGGGCCGCCCCCGCACCTGGCAATGACTTGTACCGCAGCGCCCAGAACTTGCTTCGTGCCGCTGGCGGTCTGGCGCGTGGT
>JADLBT010000489.1 GCA_020847555.1 Gemmataceae bacterium | reverse complement strand
GATGTTGTCGCGCACCTGCTTGCCCTGGTAGCCGAAGATGCGATAGGTGCGGCCCTCCGCGCAGGCCTTGATCAGGTAGGCCAGGTAGCCGTGCAACTCGGCCGCAGAATGGCCGGGCCCGGTCAGGCAACCGCCGCGGAAGCAGGCGGTCTTCATGCCGAAGTACCGGCCGTATTCCTGCACCATCACGTCCGCGGCCACCTTGTTGGCGCCGAAGATGCTGTGCTTGCACTGGTCGATCCGCATCGTCTCGTCGATCCCGTCCTGCTGGTGCGGCAGCGCGTATTCCCACCGCGTCTCCCGTTCGGCGAGCGGCAACTCGTTGGGCGCGTCGCCGTAAACCTTGTTGGTGCTCATGAAGCAGAAAACGGCCTCCGGCGCGTGGCGGCGCGTCGCCTCCAGCAGGTTCATGGTCCCGAGGGCGTTGACGTCAAAATCGTCGAACGGGCGGGACGCGGCCAGGTCGTGGCTCGGCTGCGCGGCGCAGTGAATGACCAGGTCGGGGCGGACCGCGCCGACGCACCGGAGAACCCCTTCGCGGTCGCGGATATCAAGCTGGTGGTGAGTGAACCGCTCCGTTTCGTCCTGCAGCCGCCGCAGGTTCCAGGTCGTGTCCCCGTCTTTGCCGAAAAACGACGCCCGCAGGTTGTTGTCCACGCCGTGGACGATCCAGCCGCGGGCGTCAAAATGCCGGACGCACTCCGACCCGATCAGGCCGCTACTGCCGGTAACAAGAAGAATGCTCATAGCGAGGTGAACAACGAATTCAGGAGTGAAGTGGAAGAGCCTCCGCAGCGGGCGCGACGGTCAAGTCGGCTTCTGCTCCACGGCCCGCAGCCGGTCGAACAGGATCGAGAACGACACCTTCAGCATGTAGTACACCGTCCGCCACAGCCGAATCGACGACACACCTCCCTGGCGGTCCCTCATGCGGACGGGAATCTCGCCGAACCGCAGCCGGTTGCGCAGGCACCAGAACAGCGACTCCGGCTCCGGGTAGTCCTCCGGGTACTGCCGCGCGAAACTCCGCCACGCCCGCGGGCCAGCGCAGCGGAACCCGCTCGTCGGATCCGTCACCCGCGTCCCGGAGAGAAACCCGATCAGCCGGCAGAAGAAGCGAATGCCCAGGCGGCGCGTAAAACTGGACCGGAACCCGTCCCCCTGTTCGCCCAGAAAGCGCGACCCGATGCACACGTCCAGGCCCTCGCGCTCGCACGCCTCCACCAGCGCCGGGATCGACTCAGCCGGGTGCTGGCCGTCCGCGTCGAACTGGATGACGTAGTCGTAACCCTCGTGGCGGGCGGCGAACAGGTAGCCGGTCTGCACCGCCACCCCGATGCCCCCGTTCACTGCCAACTCGACCACGTGTAGCGGCAGGCGGCTCGTTCGTGCCAGCACGTGCGCGACCGCGCCGGTGCGATCCCGCGATCCATCGTTCACAACCAGGATCTCATACCCGTCCGGCAATTGTTGCAGGTCCGCCACGGTATGGGGAAGGGCTTCTTCCTCATTATAAGCGGGAATAACAAGCAAGGTTTTCATCGGTCAAGTGACGCTGGCACCCACTCCGTTGCTGGATAAACACCCCGTCCCCCGACATTCCGCAGATCCCAGCAGGGGAGGAAGCACGTAGGGACGGTGGGGTTGCGTGCGGCAAAACTCCGTCGTTGTTAAGGGTGAACGACCCCGCCAGAGAGGCGCCAACAGCGCGAGAGTCGGCGCGGCTCGGGGGGTGGGTGTACGGGAGAGGCAGACGATCTGGGCAAAATGTCCCGTCAATCCCCTACCACGATAAGCGGAAATCGGCCGCAGGGAAAGAGAAAAATTGGCAAATCTGACGAATCTACCGCCGTGTTGCCCGCACAACTCGTACCGTCCGAGTCCGGTTGCTCCTCTGGGGCAAGGAATAAAGCCTGCGGTGCAGTGCAACGGAATCCCGGGCGGTGCGATCGGACGCACTGCGCGACCGCTACACCCGCTCGCAACACGCTCTGGTGGAAGGCACGCAACACTGCCTCATACCGCCGCCCCGGGGAGCCGATTTCGCGAAATCGTCGGTGCCGGTGCAGAAAGACACGCGGCGTCCGTTTCGCTGGCGATTTCGTATATTCAGGAGAAATCGTCGCCCGGCAGGAGATCTCCCATGCAGACCCCACGAACCGGCACCCTGGCGCTCGGCTGGCTGGCCCTTGTGTTCACCGCCGCGGTCCTCCCCGGCCAGGGGCCGTCCGCCGCGCCGAAGGCGTGCATCGACGGCACCGGCCCAGGCTGGCAGCAGCTCGGCGGGAAAGACTTCGTCAACGTCAACGGCGACAGCGACACCTGGACGTGGAAACAGGACGGCTCAGTCCACTGCACCGGCAAGCCGGTCGGGGTGACGGCCACGAAGAAGGCGTACAAGAACTTCGAGCTGGTGGTCGAGTGGAAGCACCTCAAGAGCGCCGGCAACTCCGGCGTCTTCGTCTGGTGCCCCAAGGAGGCGCTCGACGGGCTGCCCAAGAACAAGCTGCCGGGGTCCGGGATCGAGGTGCAGGTGCTCGACAACGGCTTCACCAAGCAGTACGAGGAGCGGGCGAAGAAGAAGGGCGACTGGTTCACCACCCACGGCGACGTGTTCGCGGTCGGCAAGTCGAAGATGAAGCCGTTCCCGCCGACGTCGCCCAACGGCAGCCGCAGTTTCCCACGCAAGAACCTGAGCAAGAGCGCCGGCGAGTGGAATCACTACTACATTCGGGCCATCAACGGCGAGGTGCGGCTGTGGGTGAACGGTGAGGAGGTGTCGGGCGGCAACAACTGCGAGCCGCGCACCGGCCACCTGTGCCTGGAGTCGGAGGGAGCGCCGATCGAGTTCCGCAACATCCGCATCCGCGAGCTGCCGTAACGAACCGCGAGCGCGAGTCCAACCAGCCGCGAGCGCGAGCGAGTGGAGCGGACCACGCGCTGGCGCTCGCGGCTGGTCCAGTCTCACGCCCGGCTCTGGTACAGCGCTACCAGCGCCGCGCCGATTGACTGAGAAAGCTCGCCCAGCGCCGCTGGAACGATGCTCAGCGTGGCGCGCTGGGCGGGCCAGAGGTAAGGTAAGGCGGTCTCGCGGACCACGCGCAGGTAGCGCTGCCGGAACGCCTCGGTCGTCGCCTCCGGGTCCATCAGCCCGCCGCCGATGACGACGAACCGCGGATCGAGCGCCATGGCCAGGTTCGCGACGTGCAGCCCCAGCGCCCGCGCCTGGAAGTCGAACAGTTCGAGGGCGAGCGCGTCTCCCTTCTGAGCGAGTCCGCGTAACGCCAGCGCCCGCTCGCGCGGCCCGAGGGGGGATCTGGCCAGCTCGTGGTTCGGGTGCCGGGTGAGGGCGTCGGCGAGCAGGTACGGCAGCCCGGCGAGCGTCGTGTACACCTCGACACACCCCCAGGTTCGGCCGCACCCGCATGGGTAGGGCGGCACCCCCAGAAGCTGCAGCGGCGACGGCATGTGGCCGCCCTCCATCCCGGCGAGGGTGTCGCCGGCGAGCGGCAGGCCGTCGCGGCCGACGTAGGCGCAGCCCAGCCCGGAGCCGGGCGCGAGCATGAGTACGCTCCCCGTCCCGGACCCGCGCACGTGCCGGGCCTCGGCCACCCCGCCGAAGTTGCCGTCGTTGCCGACCACCAGCGGGACCGACCGCCCCGCGCGCTGCGCCAGGGCGCTCGCATACGCGGCATGCACGTCGAAGCCGGCGAAGCTCTCCGGCAGGTTGGGCGAGCGGTCAAACACGCCGTAGCGCTGGTACGGGCCGGGAATCGACAGGCCCACGCCGCGGACCTGGTCCCAGCCGAGGCCGTTCTGCGCCAGGTACGCCGCGGCGGCCGCGACCCACGCCCGCACCACCGTCTCGGGTCCCTCGCTCGCGTTCGTCGGTTGCTGGAGCAGCCGGGTCGAGACGGGTGTGCCGTCCTCCCAGACGGCCCCCACCTTGGAGGTGGTGGCCCCGCCGTCGGTGCCGAGGTAGACGGGTCGGTCAGCGCTCATCGGGTTCCCTGCCTTCGGTGCGGTTGGGCGTCACCCTGTCCATCCTACCGACGCCCCATGTCCGCCGGACACCCCCGGAGGTCTGGCGCCGGGCGGGGCGAGTGCCGCTGGACCAGCCCGGAGCGCCAGCGCCGGGTGGTTCCCCGGCATGCGCTTCGTCCCAGCGTGGCTGACGCCCGTTTCTCCCATCCTGAAGGACCAGGTCGAGGAGGCGCGGTGGTTGTTGCGGGGATGCCGGCAGGGGTTGAGGACTCACGGGTTTCTCCTGGCTGGGAGTGAGAGTTGAGAGAAAGTGTACTTTCGTACAGTCAAGAAGACAAGCAAAAAGCGTCGGATTCCACTTGACAATTGCCATTGGCGACAATCCAATCCAATAACCCGAACCGCGAGCAACCGAGGGTTAGCGGCTGGCGGCGCATTCAGCCACCTGGTGAGTCTCGGTGCTATGGCGCGCGGCGCGTCAGATTGCGGATCGGGCGCGATGTACCGGGCGCGCGCCATAGCAAGGAGGCCGGCAAGGAGGCGAATTACGCAAGCAGCTGTGGAAAAATGACTTGCAGCATTTTGATCCTATTGCCCGTTCCCGTGATCTTGCGCGCTCTAGTCAGGACAGGCAGCGCGCCAGAATAGACTCGCTGCACAATAGAACGTCCAGGCAGTAGGATGGCAGGATGAGCCACAGCGACCGCTTGAAGCGCACCCCTGACGCCTTTCGCCAGCTGACCGGCCTCAGCCCGGCCGCCTTCGACGGG
>JADLBT010000488.1 GCA_020847555.1 Gemmataceae bacterium | reverse complement strand
CCCGGGGGGGGGGGCGGGGGGGGGGGGGGGGGGGGGCATTTGCAGTCACATCCCCTCACCCCCTCCCCCTCTCCCACGAGGGGAAAGGGGAGAAAAGCGCCCCTGCTCGCGGGGCCATCCGCAGATGCACCGCCCCAGGAGTGTCGTCGTGATCTCTCTCGTCATCCCCGTCTACAACGAGCAGGAGAGCCTGGTGCCGCTGCGCCAGGAGATCGCGGAAACGGCGCGGCGGCACGGGCTCGATGTCGAGGTAATCTTCGTCGATGACGGCAGCAAGGACGGCTCCTGGGGCGTCATCGCCGACCTGGCCAGGCGGCACGACGAGGTCCACGGCATCCGGTTCCGCCGCAACTTCGGCAAGGCGGCCGCCCTGTCCGCCGGGTTCCACGTCGCCCGCGGCGATACGATCCTGACCCTCGACGCCGACTTGCAGGACGACCCGGCCGAGATCCCGCGCTTCCTGGCGGCGCTCGCGGAGGGCCGGGACGTCATCAGCGGGTGGAAGCGCGTCCGCCACGACCCGTGGCACAAGGTGTTCCCGAGCCGCGTCTTCAACGGCATGGTCAGCTGGCTGACGGGTGTCAAGCTGCACGACCACAACTGCGGCATGAAGTGCTACCGCGCCGAGGTGTTCCGCGAGGTGCGCCTCTACGGGGAGTTGCACCGCTTTAGTCCGGTGCTGGCGGCGGCCCGCGGGTTCAAGGTCGGGGAAATCGAGATCAACCACCGGGCGCGCCAGTTCGGGTCGTCGAAGTACGGCGTGCGCCGCTTCGTGAAGGGGTTCCTCGACCTGATGACGGTGAAGTTTCTCACCGGGTTCGGGCAGCGCCCGCAGCACGTCCTGGGGAGCTTCGGCCTGGTGAGCTTCTTCCTCGGCGTGCTCGGTCTGGCGTACCTGGCGGTCGTCTGGTTCGTCCGCCTGTTCGACCAGAGTTACTTCACCGAGCCCTTGCACAACCGCCCGCTGTTGACGTACTCCGTGGCGGCCCTGCTGCTTGGGGCGCAGCTGATGTCGATCGGCCTGATCGCGGAAATGATCACCGCCTACCAGGGACGCGACGAGGACAGTTACAGCATCGCCGAGCAGACCGGCCGCCCGCCGCCGCTGGCGCGCGGGCCGTGGCTGCCGGGCGACGGCCACCAGTCCCCGGCCGCGCGCCCCGCGGGTACGTCCGACCTCGACAGACCAGGGCAACCCGCGGCGCCGCCAGCGGGGACGGACGGAAACCAGGCAGGCCCACGGACCACCGAGCACGTATGAACGACGACTCAGCCCGCCCGCGCCGGTACGCCTGCACGCTGCTCATCCTCGCGGCGGCCGCCACCGTCGCCGGCCACATCGGGTCCGCTCAGTACCTGCCCGAGCCGGACCTGCACACGATGAAGCGCACGCCCCAGGACCAACGGCGCGTGTGGCCGACCGAGCGCCCGACCCCGATGCCGACCTTCAGTTCCAACGACCGATCGCGCTGGGCGACGATCCGCGCCCTGGTCGATGGCGATCCCGAGACCGGCGAGGCCACCTACGTCATCGGCCATCGCGACCCAGCCCGGGCGACGGCGAAGAACAGGTACGGCGATTACGGGATCGTCTTCGAGGACGGCTATGGAACGGTGGACAAGGTGCTCCATCCGGAGAAAATGGAGTTCTATTCGAGTAAGCCGCCGCTGCTGTCCACGCTCGTCGCCGGCCTGTACTGGGTGCTGCAGCTGCTGACCGGGTGGACACTGAAGGACAACCCGTTCGAGGTGGTGCGGACCATCCTCCTGCTGGTGAACCTCGTGCCGTTCGTGATCTACCTCGCGCTGCTGGCCCGGCTCGTCGAGCGCTACGGCAGCACCGACTGGGGGCAGCTGTTCGTTCTGACCGCGGCGTGTTTCGCGACGCTCATGAACCCGTTCGCGATCGCGCTGAACAACCACACCGTCGCGACGTGCTCGGTCGTCTTCGCGCTGTACCCGGCGCTGCGCATCTGGCGCGAGACGCAGGCGCCGGACGGCGTGCCCGCTCCGTGGCTGTTCGCGGTGGCGGGGCTGTTCGCGTCGTTCGCCGTCTGCAACGAACTGCCGGCGCTGGCGTTCGCCGGGGCGCTGTTCGTACTGCTGCTGTGGCGCCGGCCGGGGAAGACGTTGCTCTTCTTCCTTCCGGCGGCGGCGGTGCCGGTCGCCGCGCTGATCGTGACGAACTACCTCGCGATCGGCCAGCTGAAGCCGGCCTACGCCGAGTTCGGCGGGCCGTGGTACGAGTACGAGGGCAGCCACTGGCGCCGGCCGAACCCGGGCGAGGTGCGCCGCGGCATCGACTGGGCGCGCCAGCACGAGAGCCGGGCCGAGTACGCCTTCCACGTCCTGCTCGGGCACCACGGGTTGTTCTCCCTGTCGCCGGTGTGGCTGCTGGCCGTGGCCGGGATGCTGCTGGCGCTCCGGTACGCCGGGGCACTGCGTCGGCTGCCCGCCTCGGAGGACACCGTGAGCCAGGGGCGCCGGCCGCCGCCGGGGCCGGAACTGGTGCTGGTGGGCGGACTGACGCTGGTGCTGACCGTCGTTGTCGTCGGCTTCTACCTGTGGCGGAGCGACAATTACGGCGGCTGGACGAACGGCCTGCGCTGGCTGATGTGGCTGTCGCCGCTGTGGCTGCTGACGATGCTGCCGGTCGCGGATCGGCTGAGCGGCAACCGCTGGGGGCGCTGGGTGGCGTACGCGCTGCTGGCGGCGTCGATCTTCTCGACCGCCTACCGTTCGTGGAACCCGTGGCGGCACCCGTGGCTGTTCGACCTGATGGACGCGCAGGGGTGGATCCCGTACTGACCCGGCGTTCGTGGGAGAGGGGAGAAACCCCAGACACCAGTTGCCTTTTTGTCCACCGCTCCTTGCGGGGGCCGATGAAGTTTCCGAGAATAGCCGGACGGACCTGGGGCCAGCGTGGCTCCCGCGACTTCGGTTCCGCCATTCCGACCTGACCATGCGATTAATCCTGCTCGGCCCGCCCGGTAGCGGTAAGGGAACCCAGGCGAAACTCCTCGCGGACCGGAAGGGTCTCAACCACATCAGTACCGGGGATCTCCTCCGCGAGGCGATCAACCAGGACACCCCGACGGGGCAGCGCGCCAAACCATTCCTCGCCAGCGGCCAACTTGTTCCGGACGATCTCGTCAACCAGATGGTCCGCGAGCGCTTCAGCGCCGAGCCCCGGCCCGAGCAGTTCGTCATGGACGGCTATCCGCGGACCGTCGCTCAGGCCGCGTCCTTCGATCAGGTGCTCCGGCAGGAATTCCTCGGTCTGGACTCGGTCGTGCATCTGCTGGTGGAGGACGAGGAGATCGTCCGCCGTCTCAGCGGCCGGTGGGCGTGCCGCAAGTGCAAGACAACGTATCACCTGGTATCGCGGCCGCCGAAACAGCCAGGCGTCTGCGACCTCGACGGCCTGCCCCTGACGCAGCGCGAGGACGACAGGGAGGAGACCGTCCGGCGCCGACTGCAGATCTACCACCAGAACAATGATGCCCTCGTCGAGTATTATCGGGGACAGGGGCTGGTGCGCGAGGTTGTCGGCACCGGCGACGTGGAGACCATCTATAATAAGATTGTGAACGCCCTGTGACCCGTCGTCCCGGACGGCCGGTCAGAGGAGGTTTCCGACCTGGTTCCATCATCCTGAAAGGGGTGCCTGCTTTTTCTCCCCTCGTGGGAGAGGGAAAGTCGGAAACCTCCTGACTGGTTCTCGGGAAGCCCTATCGGAGGCAAGTCGCCGTGCTCCGCTCGTTCTTTCAGCGAGGCCCCGAACTGAAATCGCAGCGCGAAATCGGCCTGATGCGCGAGGCCGGCAAACTCGTCGCCGCCGCCCTGCGCATCGCCCGCGAGATGGCCCAGGCGGGCACGAAGACCGTCGAGATCGATCAGGCGATCGAGACGCTGTATGCCAGGCACGGCGCCACCCCGCTCTTCAAGGGCTACCCCGGACCAAAGGTTCCGTTCCCGGCCGTCACGTGCATCTCGATCAACGAGCAGGTGGTCCACGGCATTCCCGGCCAGCGGCAGATCCGCGACGGCGACCTGGTCAAACTCGACACCGCCTGCAAGCTGAACGGCTGGTGCGCGGACGCCGCCATCACCGTCATGGTCGGCGAGGTCCGGCCCGAGTGCCGGCGCCTGGTCCAGACCGGCGAGCAGGTGCTGCGCATCGCGATCGAGGAGTTGGGCCGTCGCAAGTGGTGGTCGGAGGTGGCCGAGCGCATGCAGAAGTGCGCCGAGGATGCCGGCTTCAGCGTCGTTCACCAGTACGTCGGCCACGGCATCGGCCGGACCATGCACGAAAATCCGCAGGTGCCCAACTTCGTCAACCGAGAGGTGCGCCGGCACGGCGACTTCCGGCTGGAGGAGGGGTTGGTGCTGGCGGTTGAGCCGATGGTGAACATGGGCCGGGCCGACACGCGCATGCTCGGCGACCACTGGACGGTGGTGACGAAGGACGGCCTGCCGAGCGTCCACGTCGAACACACCCTGGCGCTGACTCGGGACGGAGTCCAGGTCATCACGGCGGACGACGCTCCTCCCCCGGCCTGACCGTTCCTGCTGCCCCATCCGCCAAGCCGCCAGCGGCACGAAGAAAGTTCGAGACGGCAGGAGGGTCGGATGACCGCCGCGGCAGGCCCGTCCGTCGAGGGGTACACGTTCGCCCAGGTGCTCGCGGCCACAGCTGCTCGCCACCCGGACCATGACGCCCTCGTCTTCCCGTGGCTCGATTACCGGGTCGGTTACGCCGCCTTCCGCGCCGAGGTGCGCCGCCTCGCCCGCGCCCTGATGGCGCTGGACGTGCGCCGCGGCGACCATGTCGGCATCTGGGCGACGAACTGGCCGCAGTGGGTGCTCACCCAGTTCGCGACGGCCCACATCGGCGCCGTCCTCGTCAACGTCAACCCGGCCTACCGCGCCCACGAACTGGCCTACGTCCTGCAACAGGCCGACATCACCACCCTGCTCCTCACCGACTCGTTCAAGAACTCCGATTACCTCGCCATCCTCGCGACCGTCTGCCCGGAACTGTCCGCCGCGCCGGCCGGCGGCCTGCGCGCCGCCGGGTTCCCGAAGTTGCGCCATGTGGTCAGCATCAAGTCCGACCGGCGGCCCGGCGTGTTCGCCTGGGCCGACCTGCTCGATCGGGCCGACGCCGTTTCCGTGGAAGACCTGGACCGCCGCGCGGCCGAGGTGACGCCGCAGGACGTGGTCAACATCCAGTACACCTCCGGGACGACCGGGTTCCCCAAAGGCGCGATGCTGACGCACCGCAACCTGCTGCTGAACGCCTACCACGTCGGCCTGCGGCTGGCGTTCACCAACCGCGACCGGCTGGCGATCCCGGTCCCGCTCTACCACTGTTTCGGCTGCGTCATGGGGTCGCTAATGTGTACCGTCCACGGCGCGGCGATGGTCTTCCCGGCCGAGGCGTTCGACGCCGGCGCCACTCTCCAGGCCATCCAGGACGAGCGCTGTACGGCGGTCTACGGCGTGCCGACGATGTTCATTGCCCAGCTACACCATCCGTGCTTCGCGGCGTTCGACCTGGCGAGCCTGCGCACCGGGATCATGGCCGGCAGCCCGTGCCCGATCGAGGTGATGCGCGCCGTCGTCGAGCGGATGGGGGCGCACGCGATCACCATCGCCTACGGGCTGACGGAGGCGTCGCCGGTCATCACCCAGACTCGGACGACGGACAGCCTGGAACAGCGGGTCGGGACCGTCGGCACGCGCCTACCCGACCTGGAGGTGAAGGTGGTCGCGCCCGGGTCGCTCGCCCCGTTGCCGCCCGGACAGCCGGGCGAGCTGATGGTCCGCGGCCACGGGGTGATGAGGGGGTACTACAACAAGCCGGCGGAGACGGCCGACGCCCTCACGCCCGACGGCTGGCTGCGCACCGGCGACGTGGCGGTCGAGACGCCGGACGGGTACTTCCGCATCACCGGCCGGATCAAGGATCTGATCATTCGCGGGGGCGAGAACATCGCCCCGCGCGAAATCGAGGAGTTCCTGCACACCCATCCCGCCATCGCCGACGCGCAGGTGGTCGGCCTGCCCGACGAGCGCTTCGTCGAGGAGGTCAGCGTCTGGATTCGCTTGAAGCCGGGCGCGGCGCTGACCGAGCAGGAAGTGAAGGACTTCTGCAAGGGCCGGATCGCGCACTACAAGGTGCCGCGCTACGTCGTCTTCGTCGCGGAGTATCCGACGACGGTGACCGGCAAGGTGCAGAAGTACCGGCTGCGCGAGCTGGGCGTGGCGCGCTTCGGCCTGCAGCGGGCGGCACAGGTCGAGACGGCGTGAGCCGCCCGCGAGAAACCGCCCCACGGACTGGTGGACCAAACACGACGAGCCGGAAGCGTCAGCGCCGGCTCTGGCCAGGCTGCCGGCGCGGACGCTTCCGGCTCGTCGCGATTGGTCCGCCAGGCCTGAGCCTTTCAGTGACCGCTCACCGGCGCTTGCGGCTGGTTATCGGTCAGTGCTGGGAACCCGATCGGCCGAGCAGCGACAGCCCGGCCGCGCCAACCACCAGCAGCCCCAGGCCGGCAAGGACCGCGTAGGCGATGGTGGCCGAGCGTGACTGGCGGGCGTCCTCGGCCCGGGCCTCCGGGGTCCACGCGACGTTGTTCT
>JADLBT010000487.1 GCA_020847555.1 Gemmataceae bacterium | reverse complement strand
TGCGCAAGGCCGACGCGATCCTGCTGGAGGAGCTGAAACAGGCCGGCTGGTATCGCAAGACGGCTCAGGCGTTCGCGGTCCTGCTGCCGGTCCAGAGCGTCGGCGTCATGGGCGACGAGCGGACCTACGAGAACGCGATCGCCCTGCGCGCCGTCCAGACCGACGACTTCATGACGGCCGACTGGTCGCACCTGCCTTACGAATTGCTGGCGAAGATATCGACCCGTATCATCAACAACGTGGCGGGCGTCAACCGCGTTGTCTACGACATCAGCAGCAAGCCGCCGGCAACGATCGAGTGGGAGTGAACTTCGCGTACCAGCCGCGCGCGGCTGGTACGCAAGGAAGGGAACCAGGGCGATGCGCTTCACGAAGATGCAGGGGTGCGGCAACGACTACATCTACGTCGATTGCTTCCGCAACCCGATGCCCCACGACCCGCCGGGCCTGAGCCGCAAGATCAGCGACCGCCACTTCGGCGTCGGCAGCGACGGCCTCATCCTCATCTGCCCGTCCGACAGGGCGGACGCGCGGATGCGCATGTTCAACGCGGACGGCAGCGAGTCGGAGATGTGCGGCAACGGTATCCGTTGCGTCGCGAAATTCGTCCACGATCACGGCCTGGTGCGCAAGCCGGTGCTGACCGTCGAGACGGGCCGCGGCGTCTTGACGCTGGAGCTGGAAGTCAGCGGCGGCAGCGTCCGCCAGGTGCGCGTGGACATGGGCGAGCCGATCCTCGAGGCCGACCGCATCCCGACCGCGTTGCCCGGCGATCCGCCCATCGAGGCCGCCCTCCCCAACCATCCGCTCAAGGTCACGTGCGTGTCGATGGGCAACCCGCACTGCGTCACTTTCGTGGACGAGATCACCGACGCGCTGGTGCTGGGAGTCGGCCCGCAAATCGAGCGTGACCCGGTCTTCCCGCGCCGGACCAACGTCGAGTTCGTCCGCGTCAACCGACCGGACGACATCACCATGCGCGTCTGGGAGCGCGGCTCGGGGGAGACGCTGGCGTGCGGGACCGGCGCGTGCGGCGTGGCGGTCGCGGGGGTGCTCAGCGGCCGAACGCAACGGCGCCTCACCGCCCACCTGCTCGGCGGCGACCTGCAGCTGTACTGGTCGGAGGCGGATAACCACGTCTACATGACCGGGCCGGCGGTGGAGGTGTTCGGCGGCGACTGGCCGGAGGAGTGAGCCTGGTGAAGGCCCACGGGGCGCCACCCGTGAACTTTCCCCGGCAACTCCCGGCACCATGCTGCATAACCGGCAGAAACGGGTGCCAGGCAAAGCGCATGCCGTGCGGCGGGCCGTCAGGGGCGAAGGCGACTAGACACGGGTACGAAAAAGGGTTAGATTAAATTCAGTAATGGTATTTGTAGAAGCAGTGTGAGCTTCCTACCTCGTTCGTGCTGGAGGTCTGTTTGACGACCGCAACGCTTATGGAACCGAAAATCGGTTTCCAGGCTCTCTCACTCTCCCCCCCGACCCTGGCGGCGCTGGACCGCGTCGGCTATGTCGAGCCCACCCCGATTCAGGCGGCCCTGATCCCCGAAGCCCTCACCGGCAAGGATGTCATCGGTCAGGCACAGACCGGCACCGGCAAGACGGCCGCCTTCCTGCTGCCGTTCCTCGAGCACTGGCGTGACCGGAACGAGCCGGGTCCGCAACTCCTGGTCATGACCCCGACGCGCGAACTGGCCGCGCAGGTCGCCCAGGAGGCCGCCCGCCTCGCTCCGAGCAAGCACTGTCGGGTGGTGCCGATCTACGGCGGGACGCGCTTCCGCGAGCAACTCACCGCCATGCAGAAGGGGTTCGCCATCGCCGTCGGTACGCCCGGACGGGTTCTCGACCACCTGGCGCGCGGCACCCTGAAGCTCGACCGGCTGGAGTGCGTCGTCCTGGATGAGGCGGACCGCATGCTCGACATCGGGTTCCGGCCCGACATCGAGAAGATCCTGCGCCGCTGCCCAAAGGACCGGCAAACGTTCCTGCTGTCCGCCACCCTGCCGGCCGAAGTTCTGCGGCTGGCCCAGCGCTACATGCGCGACCCCGTCCACATCAACCTGTCGCCCGAGCAACTGACGGTCGAGAACATTCAGCAGTCGTACATCAGCGTCAGTCCGGAGAAGAAGTTCGACCTGCTCCTGAAGGTGATGGAGCGCGAACGGCCGCGCCAGTGCATCATCTTCTGCGAGCGCAAGCGCACCGCCCACAACCTGTACCTGGACCTACGTCAGCAGCGCAAGAAGGTGTCGGTGATGCACGGCGACCTGCCGCAACCGCACCGCGAGCGGATCATGAAGCGGTTCCGCGACGGCGAGATCGTCTACCTCGTGGCGACCGACGTGGTCGGCCGCGGCATCGACGTGATGGGCATCTCGCACATCATCAACTACGATCTGCCGCACGACATCGAGAACTACGTCCACCGGGTCGGCCGCACCGGCCGGATGGGCAAGGACGGCATCGCCATCGCCTTCGTCACCCCGGAGCAGGGCGAGGAGCTGACCGAGATCGAAATGCTGATCAACAAGCAGTTGACCGAGGACCGAGTCGAGGGGTTCCAGGCGGTCCCGCCGCGGCCGCCGAAGTCCGCCCAGCCGGAGGCGCCCAAACCTTACGCCCCCGTCTTCGGCCAGAAGACGAAGCGGTACAGCAATCGGCTCTAACGCGGTTTGCAGGCGCGTTGCGCACAGGCGAGCGAGAGGCGTGCGTCCCCTGTTCCCCCGCGATCGAACAGGGGACGCACGCCTCCCGCTCGCCTGGCCCGTGCGCAACCCGTTGGAGAACCGTGCCAGGCGCCCGTCGCTGACGCTTCCGGCGCGTCGGCGTCCGTCGGTTTTGTCCCTCAACCACCCGCCCCCGCGTTGCACCCGCCGCGATGACCCTCCAGGCCACCAACCTGCGGAAAGACTACCCCGCCCGCAGCGGGCCGCTCAACATCCTCCGCGACGTTACCTTCACCCTCGAAGCGGGCGAGGCGCTCGCCGTCATGGGGCCGTCCGGGTCGGGCAAGAGCACGCTGCTGTACATCCTCGGCACGCTCGACCGGCCGACGTCCGGCACCGTCCGCCTCGCCGGCCACGACCCGTTCGCCCTGCCCGAGAAGGGGCTCGCCGACTTCCGCAACCGGCACATCGGGTTCGTCTTCCAGGACCACCACCTGCTGCCGCAGTGCTCGGTGCTGGAGAACGTCCTCATCCCGACGCTCGTCGTTCGCGAGGCCGGAGCGGAGGCATGGGCGCGCGAGCTGCTCGGCCGGGTCGGGCTGGCGGACCGACTCGATCACCGGCCGGCCGAGCTGTCCGGCGGCGAGCGACAGCGCGTCGCGATCGCCCGCGCTCTCGTCCGCAGACCGCAACTGCTCCTCGCCGACGAGCCGACCGGGAACCTCGACCGGCACACGGCCGAGCGCGTGGCCGAACTGCTGCTGGACCTGCACCGGCAGGAGCGGAACGTCCTGATCGTGGTGACGCACAGCGCCGATCTGGCGCGCCGGTTCCCGCGCCGGGCCGAGATGCTCGACGGCACGCTCGCCCCGCTGGAGGGCGTGACGCCATGACGTTCGCCCGGCTGCTGCTGCGCAACCTCGTCTTCCACTGCCGGGGCAACTTCGCGGTCCTGCTCGGCGTCGTGGTCGGGACGGCGGTCCTGACCGGCGCGCTGCTCGTCGGCGATTCGCTGCGCGGCAGCCTGCGCGACCTGACTCTGCGACGGCTCGGGTGGGTCGATAACGCGCTGATCGCCGGTCGCTTCTTCCGCGCGGATCTCGCCGCCGGGGTCGGCGGCACGCACGTCGCGCCGGCCCTCCTCCTGCAGGCCGCGGCGGCACGCGGCGACGGCTCGCACCGCGTCAACAAGGTCGTGCTCCTCGGCGTCGATGAGCGCTTCTGGCACAACACGCCGGTCCCGGTGGGGGCGAAGTTCTGGCGCCCGCCGCAGCCGATCGACCTGCGCCAGCGCGGCGTGGTACTCGGCGCCGCCCTCGCCCGGGATCTGAAGGTCGCGAGGGGCGAGACGGTCGCGTTCCAGCTGGAGAAGGTGAGCGCCGCCCCGCGCGAGAGCTTCCTCGGCAAGCGCGGGGCCGAGGCAGTGCTGACGACGCTGGAACTCAAGGTCGCGGAGGTACTGCCGGACGACCATCTCGGCAGCGCGTTCAGCCTCAACCCGAGCCCGACCCTGCCGCGTAATGCCTTCGTTCCGCTGCCGGTGCTGCAGGAAGAACTGCGCAGCCAGGAGGACCGGGCGCGCAGCCTGCCGCCGCTGCCGGTCAACGCCCTGCTCGTCGAGGGTGGAACGAAAGAGTCTCTGGAGGCGAAGCTCGGCCGGCTGCTCACGCTGGACGATTGGGGTCTGGAGGTGCGCACCCCGCGGCGGTTCGGCGGTCCGGCCCCGGGCTACCTCAGCCTGGAGAGCCGGCAAATCTTCGTCGAGCCAGCCGCACAGGCAGCTGTCGAGAAGGCGAACCTGACCGCCGCGCCGACGCTCGTCTACATGTTCACGAACCTGGGGACGGTGCGGCAGCACGCTCTCGCCGCCGCCGGCACACTCGCTCCGCTGGCGGGGCCGGTGCCGCTCGCGCCCGTGCTGGCGGCCGCCTACGGCCCGGTGCAGGCGCCGTACTCCGTCGTCGCTGCCCTCGATCCGACGCGCCCGCCGCCGCTGGGGCCGTTCCTGCCGAAGGGACTCGACCGGCTGCGCGACGACGAGATCCTGCTCGTCCGCTGGGACGGCTCGCCCTTCACCGACCATGTTGGAGAGAAGCCGTCCTCGAAGGGACTGCGGCCGACCGGCCCGTTCGTGGTGCGCGGGCTGCGCGAGGTGGCGCCGGGCGACCCGCTGGCACTGACGTACTTCCGTCCCGGCGAGGAGGGGCAGCTCCGACAGCAAACGGTCGTGCTGCGACTGGCGGGGACGGCGCCGCTGGAGGGGCGGTTCCGCGACCGCAACCTCACGCCGCAGGTGCCCGGCATCACCGACCGGCTGACGCTGGACGAGTGGGAGGCGCCGTTTCCGTTCGACCGCGCCCGCCTCCAGCCGGCCGACAACCGCTACTGGGCCGAGCACCGCGCCACCCCGAAGGCGTATGTCACTCTCAAAACGGGACAAAAGCTCTGGGGCGGCCGGTTCGGCGACGTGACGTCCATCCGCCTCGTCCCGCCAGCGGGCGACGACCCGGCGCAGGTCGCCGCCGAGCAGATCCTCGCGAACCTGCGGCCGGCGCAGGGTGGCTTCGTGTTCGAGGACGTGCGCCGGCAGCGGCTGGAGGCGAGTGCCGGCGGCATCGACTTCGGCGGGCTGTTCCTCGGTTTCAGCTGTTTCCTGATCCTGGCGGCGCTGCTGCTGGTCGGGCTGCTGTTCCGGCTCAACATCGACCGGCGGGCGCGCGAGGTCGGCCTGCTCCTGGCGGCGGGCTTTCGCCGCGGAACGGTGCGAGGGTTGTTCCTCACGGAAGGCGGCGTGCTGGCGGCGCTCGGCGGGCTGGTCGGGCTGGCGGGGGCGGTGTTGTACGCCTGGCTGATGCTCGAGTTCCTCGCGGCGCGCTGGCCGGGTGGGCTCGACCGCTCGTTCCTGCGTCTGCACGTCGGCCCGCTCAGCCTCCTGTACGGCTATGTGGGGGCAGTGGCGGTGAGCCTGCTTACCATCGTTTGGGCGACGCGCACCCTCGCCCGCGTGGCCCCGCGCGCGCTGCTGCTGGGCGAAACGGCCGAGGGAGCCGCGGTGGTTGCGGCCGGACCGCGGCGCTGGAGCCGATGGGTGGCGGGCGTTGGGCTCGTCGGAACGGTGATTTGCCTCGTCATCGGGACGCAGGTGCGCGACCACGAGGCGCAGGCGGGGAGCTTCTTCGGCAGCGGCGCGCTGCTGCTGGCCGCCGGGCTGGCGCTGTTCTGGGGGTGGATGCGGCGCGACCGACGCGAGGTGGTCCACGGCAGTGGCGCCCCGGCGCTGGCCCGGCTCGCCATGCGGAACGCCTCGCGGCACCCGGTGCGCAGCCTGCTGACGGTCGGTCTGCTCGCCGCCGCAACGTTCCTCGTCGTGGCGGTGCAGGTGTTCCACCGCGAGCCGGGGGCCGACTTCCTCACGCGCGCCGGCGGCAGCGGCGGCTTCCCCCTGCTCGCCGAGGTCGAGGTGCCGGTCTACCAGGATCTCAACAGCGACCGGGGCCGGGCCGATCTGAACCTCTCGCCGCCAACCGCGGCGGCCCTGCGCGATGTGCGTTTCGTCCCGCTGCGGCTGCGGGCCGGCGACGATGCGAGCTGTCTGAATCTCTACCAGCCGCGCCGGCCGCGCCTCCTCGGCGTGCCCTCCTCCCTGATCGAGCGCGGCGGGTTCCAGTTCGCCGGGACGGAGGCCCGCACGGACGAGGAGCGGCGCAACCCGTGGCTGCTCCTCCGGGGCCAGCGGACGGACGGCGCGATCCCGGTCCTCGGCGAGGCGAACACGGTCGTCTGGATGCTCGGCAGCAACCTGGGGGGCGAGATCAGCGTCCCCGACGCGCGCGGCCGGCCGGTGAAGCTGCGCGTGGTCGGACTGCTCAAGGACAGCATCTTCCCGAGCGAGTTGCTGATGTCCGAGGAGAATTTCCTGGCCACGTATCCACGGCAGGAGGGTTACGCCTTCTTCCTGATCGACCCCCCGGCGGGGCAGACCGAGGCGGCACGGGCCGCAGTGGAGAAGGCGCTCGCCGGGCATGGAGTGGCGGTGACGCCAGCGGTCGCGCGGCTCGAAGCGGTGCTGGCGGTGGAGAACACATACCTGGCGACGTTCCAGGCGCTCGGCGGGCTGGGGCTGCTGCTCGGGGCGCTGGGGCTGGCGGTGGTGCTGCTGCGGAGCGTGTGGGAGCGGCGCGGGGAGCTGGCTCTATTCCGGGCACTGGGGTATCGGCGCGCGGCGCTGGGCTGGCTGGTGCTGGCGGAGAATGGCTACCTGCTCATCCTTGGGGCGCTGCTTGGGGTGGCGGCCGCGTTCTGGTCCGTCCTGCCGCAGCTGCTCGGCGGGGCGGGGGCGGTCCATGTGGGCGAGTTGCTGGGCGTGTTCGCCCTGGTGACGGTGGTTGGCCTGGCGGCGGGGGCGGCGGCGCTGGCGGCGACTCTGCGCGCGCCGCTGCTGCCGGCGCTGCGGCGCGAGTGAGGATTGGCGATCGCGGTCCGGAGGAGAGGTTGCCCCCTCACGGGACTGGACCGCGGGCGGCGGACTTTTTATGACAACGGAACGCAGAGGCGCCTGGCCGCCGTTCATGGTCAGGTAATCGTACCGCTTCTGACATGAAGGGCTAACACCCTGATTCGTTGCATCGGAGGTCCGTTCATGAAGTACAGTCGTGTGGGGGCGGCGGGGCTCTTCCTCGGCGCCGCCGTGCTGGTGGTGATGTGCCAGCCGGCCGAGGCCCAGAAGACCACCAGGCTCAAGATCCTTATCCCCGAGAGTCCCGACAAACCGGCCAAGGTGGCGGTGGACGGGAGAGAAGCCGCCGGCGGCGAGGGGACCGAGCGCTCCATCCCGGCACCGGACCTCAAGAAGGGCAAGGATGCGTATCTGGTGTCGGTGACGTTCTACCCGAACAACTACACCACGATCACCCGCAAGAGGACAGTCAAGGCCGGCCCCGGCGCGATCACCGTTGACCTGCGCGTGGCCAACAAGGAGTTCAAGGACGACATCGTCGTCCGCTATGTCCCGACGCCGGACGACATCGTCGGGGAGATGTGCAAGCTTGGCAAGGTCACCAGGAAGGACATCGTTTACGACCTCGGCTGCGGCGACGGCCGGATGGTGATCAAGGCGGTGAAGGACTTCGGCGCCAGGCGCGGCGTCGGCGTGGATATCGACCCCGAGCGCGTCAAGGAGTCGAAGGAGAACGCGGTCAAGGCCGGGGTGCAGGACAAGGTCGAGTTCCGCAAGGGCGACGTGCTCAAGATCGACGACCTGTCGGACGCGACGGTTGTTCTGCTGTACATGGGCGAGGACATCAACAAGCGCCTGGCGCCGATCCTGCAGAAATCGCTCAAGCCCGGCGCGCGCGTCGTGTCGCACCGCTTCACGATGGGCGACCTGTGGACGCCAGCGAAGACGATCCGCGTCACCGGCAAGACTGGCGGCGAGTACACGCTGCTGCTGTGGGTGGTCGGGGAGAAGAAGTAGTGGTTAGTGGTTAGTGGTTAGTGGTTAGTGGTTAGTGGTTAGTGATGACAGGAAAGCCCACGGG
>JADLBT010000486.1 GCA_020847555.1 Gemmataceae bacterium | reverse complement strand
GAGCTGTCTGCTCGCGTTGGCGGATGAGTGGCCCGAGCTTGTCCCCGGCTCGCACACGCGCCGCATCGCGGCGGCGGCCGAACTCGCCGATGGCTGGCTGGCGCGCGCCGTCCACGCCGGCCGGACCGAGCTGGCGCTGCGGCCGCGCCCGGCGGGCTGCGTGGTCCACGGCCACTGCCATCAGAAGGCACTGGTCGGAGTCAAGGGAACGGCCGAGGCGCTGCGCCTGGTGCCCGGCCTGGAGGTGAAGCTGCTCGATACCGGGTGCTGCGGAATGGCGGGTTCGTTCGGATTCGAGACGAAGCACTACGATCTGAGCGTGGCCATCGCCCGGCTCGACCTGCTTCCGGCGCTCGCGGCGAACGCCGAGGCGGCCGTGATCGCGCCTGGAACCTCGTGCCGCCACCAGATCCATGATCTGGCCGGCCGGCGCGCCCTGCACCCGCTGGAGGTGCTGGCCGAGGCACTGGACAACCCTGGCTGATCTCAGCCTCTCTCGGGAAAGAGGCGCCGTCCTGATAAAGCCCACGGGCGGCGGTCCGTGGGTGATGTACCTGGGACTTCGCCCGCGGGGCGTCACCCGGGGGCTTTCCAGGAACTTCTCCCTTCCTCCTGGTCACTCCAGCTTCAGCACCCACCACGCCACCCCCAGAAACGCGAGTCCGAACGCCGCCAGCACGGCGCACGCCTGGGCCACGATTTCCAGGTTGGGCGTGGGACTGGTCAGCAGTTGGCGGTAGGCGTCCAGCGCCCAGGCGTGCGGCGTCAGGCGGCTGATGCGCTGCATCCCCTCGGGCATGAGCGAGCGATCTCCCATGAGGGAGCCGCTCAGGCCGGCCAGCACGAGTACCAGCAAGGTGCCGTAAATCGCCACCTGCGTCTCGGTCTGCGCGGCTGCCGCGATGAGCAGGGCGAGCCCCATCGCTGCCAGGGACGTCGCCGCCACCACCGCCACCAGCCACAGCGGGTTCGGCCCCCAACTCATGCCGAACACCAGCCGGCCCGCCCCGAGCAGGAAGAATCCCTGCGCGAGCGACAGGACCAGGCACGGCAACAACTTGCCCAGCAGGATCTGCCCGCGCGTCACCGGCGCGGCGCGCAGGCGTTTCAGCGTCCCCTGCCGGCGCTCGCTCACGAAGAGCCAGCCGACGGTCAGCACCAGGAAGAAGGCGAACATCACGGTGTACGACGGGACGAGCACCTGATAGCGGATGGCTCCGCGCTTCAGCAGGCCGGCGCCCTCCTCCTGGTAGGTGCTCGCGGCCGCGCCCAGGCGCGCCGGGTCCGGCGCCCTCGTCAACGCCGGCCACGTCTTGGCGGTCAGGTTGTAGCGCGAGAACAGCGACTGCAAGGCGTTCTGCAGCCCGCTCCCGAGAGCCTGCTTCTCCTGCCGCTTCATCGTCGCGAGGATCTTGCCCAGCGACAGCTTCGCGCCAAAAACTTGCAGCGGCACGTCCTGGCGGGCGAGCATGTCCACGAACTGCGGGTCGCCGATCTTCTCGAACGCCCGGCCGATCATCCACGGCATGACGACCCGCATCAGGCTGCCCTGGGCGACCTGGTAAATGATCCCGGCCGCCGTCTTCTGCGTCGGATCCTGCAACACCTCCACGTCCAGCCGGTCGAGCCGGACGCCATCTCGGTGGAACGGGTTGATGCCGTCGAGCAGATACAGCGGCAACACGTCCTGGCGCTCGTCGAGCAGGCCGGCAACCACGCGGTGGACGGCGGTGTACGCCCCGGGCCAGGCGGCTGCCACGCGCAGCCCATCGCCCCACCCGCCAGCGAGGAACGAGGAGCGCGTGGCGCGCTTGCTGAACCGCGGCCCGAAGACCACGACGGCGGCGCGGCGTCCGTCCCGGACCAGATCCTCGGCCTCCGCCCGGCTGCCGATGAGTTCGACGCTGATGTCGGCGGTGGCGGTCAGGTCGCGCTGGACGACGCGCGACCAACTCTCGCGTGGGAACCATCGCGACTGGTTGACGCGCGCCAGCGCCAGCGCCCCGAGGGGGCGCAGGTCCGGCGCCCCCTCCAGCCCCCCGCCGGGCACCGCCGCCAGCGGCGCGCATGCCTCGCCGAGCATGGCCGGCCGGTCGAAGTAGCGCGGGATCCCCTCGTCGAGGTTGAGTATCGACACCTTCAGCTTGTCCGCCGCCTTCTGGCCGAACCCCTCGCCCAGCGACACGCCGAGGACCAGGATAAAGATAAACGGCATCGCCAGCAGGATCACGCCCGCGCGCGGGTCGCGGAGGAGCACACGCAGGTCTTTCTTCGCCAGCGTCCACATCGTCATCGCCCTCCGCCGTCCGCGCCCGTCCGGGCTCCCCGTGTGATTCAGTCGCGCAGTGCCCGGCCCGTCAGGTGGAGGAAAACCCGCTCCAGGTTCGGCTCCTCCGTCTCCAGGCTCGTCAGCGGCACGTCGAGTTCGTTGAGGATCGCGACGGTTCGCAGCAGGGTCGCCTTCACGTCCGGGGACTCCAGCTCAATTGCTCGTCCGTTCTCTCGCATCTGCACCCCCGCGAGTTGCTTCAGCCGGTTGCGGAGCGTCGCGTTCACCTGCGGCACCCGGAAGCGCACCAGGCCGGTCAGCCGGCGCAGCAGTTCCGCCAGCGTGTCGCACGCCACGAGTCGCCCGCGGTCGATGATGCCGACGCGCGCACACAGCGCTTGCACCTCTTCCATGTAGTGGCTGGTGTAGACGATCGTCATCCCGGCGCCGTTCAGGCAGCGCACTTCCTCGAAGATGTGGTTGCGCGACTGTGGGTCCACGCCGGTGGTCGGCTCGTCCAGGAAGAGCAGCCGCGGCCGGTGGACCAGGGCCGCGCCCAGGTTCAGACGCCGCTTCATCCCGCCGGAGAACTGTTCAGCCCGCTCGTCCGCTCGCTCCAGCAATCCCACCGCGTCGAGCACCTCCTCGACGCGCCGGCCAAGTTCGGCGTGCTTCAGCCCGTACAGGGTGCCGAAGAAGCGCAGGTTCTCGCGGGCGGTCAGTTCGCCGTAGATGGCCAGCTCCTGCGGTACGATGCCGATCAGGCGTTTGAGGTCGCGGGCGCCGGGGCCGAGAGGCCGGCCGAGAAGGCGAACCTGACCGGAGGTGGGCCGCAGCAGGCACGAAACGATCGACAGGAGGGTAGTTTTTCCGGCCCCGTTGGGTCCGAGCAGGCCGAAGATTTCGCCCTCGTGGACCTGCAGGCTGACGCCGTCGAGGGCGACGAGGGCGCCGTAACGCTTCGTCAGGTCGGTGACTTCGAGAACGGCGGTCATGTCCCCTCGCTGCCGGCAGCGCCGCCTGTGAGTGTTCCCTGTCATCTTACGAACGGCCCCACCCCATGACCCGGAGCCGCACACGTCTGGGCTGGTCCGACGCCGCCAGCCTTTTCCCGTGCCGCAGGGGATCGCCTCGATTACAATCGCCCGGAACGCGATCGCCCCAGGATCCCGCACCATGACACCACCGATTGCGACCGACCTTCCCGCCGGCGCGGCTGTCCGGCCGACCTGGGTGCGCTACAAGGTGCTGGCCATGCTCTGCCTGGCCGCCACCATCGCCTACGTCCAGCGCAACTCCATCGGCGTCGCCGAACTCACCATCCGCCACGATCTGGGACTGACGCGCGAGCAGATGGGCCAGGTCATGAGCGCCTTCGTGCTCACCTACGCGCTCTTTCAGCTCCCGAGCGGGTGGGTGGCCCACCTGTGGGGAACGCGACGAGCGCTGTCGGTGTTCGCCTTCCTGTGGTCGGTGCTGACCGGAGTGATGGCGGCCGCGACCGGGTTCCTCGGGCTGGTGGCGGCACGCCTCGGCATGGGCGCGGCGCAGGCCGGCGTCTTCCCGTGTTCCACCGCCAGCATCGCGAAGTGGTTCCCCGTCACCCGACGCGGGCTGGCCAGCGGCGCCCTCGGCAGCTTCATGTCGGTCGGCGGCGCGGTCGGCGCCATCCTCACGGCCGAGTTGCTTCAGGCGTATTCCTGGGAGTCGGTGTTCGCGCTGTACGCCGTCCCGGGGATCATCTGGGCGGCCTGGTTCTACCTGTGGTTTCGCGACGCGCCGGGGGAACATCCGGCCGTCAACATCGACGAGCTGTCTCTGATCGAAGGGCAAGGGGCTGCCCCGAAGCCGAAATCCACTGCCCCCGCGCGGGAGCCGACGCCGTGGGGCGCCATCCTGACCAGCTCGGCGATGTGGTGGATCTGCGGCCAGCAGTTCTTCCGTGCGGCGGCGTACATGTTCTTCGCCACCTGGTTCCCCACCTACCTGCAGGAACACCACGGCCTGAGCCGCGTGCAGGCCGGCTGGCTGACGAGCCTGCCGTTCTGGGGGGTGGTGGTCGGCGGGTTCCTCGGCGGGGCCGTGTCGGACGGGATCCTCGTCCGCACTGGGAGCCGCAGACTGAGCCGGCAGGGGCTGGCCATCGGGAGCATGACCTGTGCCGCCCTGACGACCGGGCTGAGCCTCGTCGTGGACGACGTCGCGCTGGTGATCGCGCTGTTCACCTTCAGCGCGTTCTTTGCAGCCCTGGCAGGGCCGTGCGGCTACACGATCACGATCGACATGGGGGGCCGTCACGTCACGACCGTCTTCAGCATGATGAACATGGCGGGCAACATCGGGGCGATGATCTTCCCGGCGGTGGTGCCGCTGCTGGTCGTGGACCGGCCGGACTGGGTCACACCGGGGGCCGCGGCGGCGGCCGTGGGGGCGCTCGCCGCGCCCGCCGGCGCGCTGGCGGGGCTCCCCGGACTGCTCGCCGGACGACTCGTCGATTGGGACATGGCCATCGTCGCCCTGGCCGGAGCGTACCTCGCGGCCGCCCTGTGCTGGGCGCTGGTGAACCCGGAAGGCTCCATCGTTCCTGAGAGCTAGGGCGGGTCAAGGAGGATGGGGTGCAACGGTGTCGGGTCAAGCCCACGGGCGGCGCCCCGTGGAGGAAGTGCTGGGCACTTGGCCCACGGGACGCCACCCGTGGGCTTTCCACAGCCCCCTTGGCGCGCCATCCTCCTTGACCCCGCACGAGCGGGCTAGGTTGTTTCTGACAATGCGAAAACCGCATATAATACAGGTAGACCCCATCTCGCGAGCTGGGAGGTTTCCTCAAGGAGGCCACCCATGCACCGTTATGATCTTACCGACGCCCAGTGGGCTC
>JADLBT010000485.1 GCA_020847555.1 Gemmataceae bacterium | reverse complement strand
TGGTCGCCCGGACGCGCCCCGTCGCTGACGTACCGGAACGTGTAGCCGACGGTGAGGCGCACGTGATTCGTCAGCTGATACCCGACCTTGACGCCCACCTCGGGGATGACGGCGAAGCGGTCGCTGCTGAACCGGCCGCTGTTCGACGGCAGCGCCAGCAGGCCGCCCGGCTGCACGTTCGGCCCCAGCCCGGGGACGAGGAAGACCGTGGCTCCGTTGATGTTGACGACCTGGTGCATCACGCCCATGCCGAGCTTGAACGATCCGCCCAGGCTCCAGCGGTTCCGCCGACACTCGCCTTCGAGGCCGAGCTGGCCACCGTAGAACTCATTGCGGGTCGAGAAGTTGTCGAATACCAGGATGCGGGTTCCGGCCGGGCCGCCGGCCAGGGGCGCGAGCAGCGTCAGGTTTTCGCTGATCCGCAGATCCTCGTTCAATTCAAGGAACCGGAACCCGCCCAGGAGGTCCAGGTAGGAGTTGCAGCCGCAGCACAGCCGGTGCCGCAGGTTGCCCTCGATGCCCCACAGGCGGCTGGTGCTATCGACGGCGACCGCCCCGGCCACGACGTTCGGCTGGGCGGCCAGCTGGGCCACCTCGTTGCCGGTCGTGACCTCGACGAACGGCCGACCCAGTTCGGGCGTCCCGGCCGTCCCGGCGACAAAGTGGGTGGACCGGGGCGAGAGGAAGAAGAACGTGGTCTCTATCCCGAGGTTGTGGCGGGGGATGCAGAACCCCAGGTTGAACCGGCCGCCGGAGAAGATGTTGTAATTGAAGGCGTCGTCGCCGCCGTACAGCACCGTGCTACCCGCCGCGAGGGAACCGCCGGAGCCGGGAGGCCCCGCCGTGACGAGCGGCGGCGAGGATCCGTCCTTGACCGTCCACATCAGGTACTCGGCGCTGCCGTAAACGCGACCGAAGGGACAGCAGCTGCCGACGCCACAGCACGGCCCGAACAGCCCGCAGGGGTCGCCGCAGCATGGGTCGCACGGCGGGCAGCAAACGTCGCCGCCGAGGCAGCAGCCGTCGCCGAGGCAGCTGCCGTCCCCACCCAGCACCACCGCCCCCTCCGGCATCACCCCGACCGGGACGCCCCCAAACGCCGCCCCCCCCTCGACCCAGCGCGACACCACGTCCCCCCAGACCTGGGAGGAGGGGGTGGGCGCCGGGGCGGGGCTCGCGGCGGGGTTCGGGGCCGGCGCCTGCTCGGGGACCGACGGCTTGGCCCCGGCCGGATTGGGCGGGCCGGGAGGCAGGGGCTGCGGCGGCTGGTCGTGCGGCTTGGCACGGAACACCATCGTGCGCGCTCCCCCGGCGAACCCCGCGGGGGTAACTCCCGGGTCGGCCGGGGCGGGGGTCGCTTCGAGGGGAATCGGGCGGCGCAGGGACACGCCGGTTGGCGTCGCGGCCGCGGGAGCCTGACCGACCAGCTGCCATCGGCCGTCCTCCGCGTGGGCCGAGGCGACCAGGACACCGAGCGCCAGACAAACACCGCTCCCTACCAACCCTCTCATGGTTCAAACCCTCCGTGGCACGGGGCGCGTCGGAACAGCCGGGGTGCCGGAACTCGCTCGCCGGGTCGCTGGCGGCTCGCCACAGAGCCGAGCCTGTCAGCCCGTCTTCCCTGGACGAGGGCGATACCCCTCTTTCATTCGGACGCCCCGCCTGCCGCGGCGCAGGCGTTCGCCTGTTTCGGTCCGGGTTCGCCGCGCGGCGCGGACGTTAACCCGGCAAAGGCAGCACAATCCGAACAATCCTCCGATAGAATCCGGTGGGCCGGGAAGACGGGCGACCTGCTACTGCCGGAAGGAGTGCCAGTTTCCGTCCTCGCCGAGCAGCTCGTTGGGGGCGAAGCGCGCCTTGTAAGCCATCGATTCGCTGCCCGGGACGAAGTAGCCGAGGTAGGCGTGCGGCAGGCTTCGGGCCTGCGCCGCGCGCACGACGTTCAGCACGTTCCAGGTGCCGAGCGAGCGGTGCCGCTGGTCGGGGTCGTAGAAGAAGTAGATGGCCGACAGCCCGCCCGGGAGGGCATCGACGTACCCGACTCCGACCAGCTTACCCTCCAGGTGGTAACACCACTCCTCCGTCGGGAACGGGTTCTCGACGAACGATTGAGCATAGCTGGCGGGATCCTTGGCGGGGTGTTGCGGCCACCCCTTCGCGTCCGCCTGGCGGGCGTGGTAGCGATCGTACAGGCGCAGCTTGGCGGCGGTGACTGACGGCTGGCCGATACGCAGCTCCACCTGCCCCTCGTTAACACGGGTGGCGCGGCGCTGGCTGCGGTCGGGCCGGAACCGCTCGACGACGACGCGCAGCGACAGGCACGAGCGGCAGGCAGCGCAGTGCGGGCGAAACAGCATACTGCCGAACCGGCGCCACCCGGCTCCCATACGCTCCATGTACTCGGCGGGGCTGAGAGACGCGACGAGGTCGTACTCCAGGCTCCAGCGCTGGTCCGGCAGGTAGCCGCACGGGCTCGGGCTGGCGACGAAGCGGAAGAGCGATTCCATTTGGCACGACGGGGTTCACGCTCCGCCCGGGCGTGGGAAAGGGTCGCCCGCGACGCTCTTCATCATAGAGGGGGCGCCGCCGGGCGCGAACCGGAATTCACCGGCGCCACCGGGGCGGTCAGGCACATGAAAAGTCCACGGGTGGCGCCCCGTGGGCGAAGCGCCGGAGACTTGATCCACGGGACGTCACCCGTGGGCTTTGGCCCCGCTGTCAGTCCGGCGCTGCCACTGCCGGCGCGCGGCGGTCCAGCACCCGGCCGAGGAGCCAGTCGCTCAGTCGGGCCGGGAGCATCCCGAGCAGACGCACCTGCCACGCCGGTCCGCGCGGGAAAGCGAAGAACGGCACGCGCTTGCGGATCGCCCGGACGATCTGCCGGGCCGCGTCGTCCGGTTCGAGCATGCGGGGGATCGGGAAATCGAGGTTGGCCGTCATCGGCGTGCGGATCCACCCCGGGCAGATCGTGGTAACGTGGATGCCCTGCGGCCGCAGCTCGACGCGGAGAGCGTCGAGCAGGGCGTTGACGCCGGTCTTGCTGGCGCAGTAGCCGGCCATGCGGGGAATGCCGCGGTAGGACGCCAGGCTGGAGATGCCGACGAGGTGCCCGCGGCGGCGCGCCAGCATGCCGGGCAGGACGGCGGCCACGCTGTTCGCGACCCCCACCAGGTTAACTCGAATGTGGGCGGCGAAGTCCTCGGCCCGGAACGCCAGCGCGGAGTTCTCGAACCCGACACCGGCGTTGGCGATCAGCACGGTCGTCACCCCGACCTGCTCCTCCAGCCGCGCGACCGCCCCGGCCAGTTCGGCCGCGTCGCCGACGTCGGCGGTGGCGCAGGCGACAGCTGTGCCCGTTCCCTCCAGCTCGCGCGCCAGTTCAACCAGTCCTTCCGGCCGCAGGTCGATGGCGGCGATGGCATACCCGGCGGCCGCGAGCGTGCGCGCCAGCGCGCGGCCGATCCCCCCGCCGGCGCCGGTGATGAGGGCCACCTCGTTCGCGAGCCCCATGCGCGGTTCACTCCTTGCAGAAGTCGGCGAGCAGCCGAACGAACTCGGCCTCCGCCTCGAACATGGGCAGGTGGCCGCACTCCGGGATAAGCTTCAGCTCCGCGCTGGGGATGTGGCGGCGGTACGCCTCGCCGTATGCCGGCGGAACGAGCCGGTCATGCGCCCCCCAGACGAGCAGGGTCGGGCACGCGATCCGGCGTAGCCGGGCGGCCAGCTTTGGGTTGTAGGGCCGCTCCCATACCAGGCGCGCCAGCACCGTCAGCGACTGGTAGGCGGCGAGCAACTGCTCCTCGTCGGGGTTGTCGCGCATGACCAGGGTTGCCATGTGGGCGTCCGGGCGGTGGAAGAGGAGTTCGCGCAGCTTCCGCCGGTCCTGCATGACCCGAAACAGGTCGGGCAACGGCTGGTCCTCGACCCACAGCCCCGGCGCGTCGGCGATCCACAGCCGCTTGACGCGCTCCGGCCAGCGCACGGCGACCTCGGCCGCAATCCACCCGCCCAGGCTCACCCCGCCCAGGCAGACCTCGTCGAGGCCGAGTGCGTCGAACAGTTCGACATAGTGGAACGCCATGTCCTCGATGGTGTCGATCTGGTCGAAGCCGCCGCTCTTCCCGAAGCCGGGGTGAGTCGGCACCAGCACGCGGAACTGTTTAGCCCACGCCTGGTAGAACGGCAGCCACATGTACGCCTCGCCGAGCGTGCTGTGCAGGTACACGAACGGCGGACCCTCCCCGGCGTGCATGATCACGGTCGGCCGGCCGGCCACGTCGATCGTTTCCGGCTGCCCGCCGCCGCGCGACAGCAGCACCCGCGCCGCGTACTTCAGCTGCTTGAGCTTCTCAAACATGACCAGGCGCTCCACCCTTCACAAGCCCGCGGACTGTGTCCCGTGGCTCGTCAATGCTCCCGATAAGCCCGCAACACTTCCAGGCCATCGGGGCCGGATCCTTCGCGGTCTCGCCCCAAAAGTTGACAGGCATTGTATCGCGGGCGGGTTAGCTGACGACGCGATTACGGCCTTCGTTCTTCGCCTGGTAGAGCTTCTCGTCGGCCAGGCGGATCAGGCCGGTAGGCGTCATGGACTCGTCCCCGGTGGTCGTGGCGACGCCGAGGCTAACGGTGACGTGGTAGGAATGGTCTTCGTACCGGAATGGCTGGGAAGCGACGGTCTGGCGCAGGCGCTCGCTGAGGTTCACGGCGCCGTTGGTGGTCGTCTCGGGCAGGACGACCGCGAACTCCTCGCCGCCGTAGCGGGCGAACAACTCCTCCTTGCGGATGTTGCCCTTGATGCGGGCCGACAGCTCGCGCAGCGTGAAGTCGCCTCCGAGGTGGCCCAGATCCTTGTTGATGTCGCGAAATCGATCGATGTCGAACATGATCAGCGCCAACGGCCGGTGGTAGCGGCCGGAGCGCGCCAGCTCGCGGTCGAGGAACTCCAGCAGGTAGCGCTTGTTGTGGATGTCGGTGAGCGCGTCGATGATCGTCAGGCGGTAGATTTCCTCGTGGTACTCCGCCTCGACGTTGCCGCCGATCAGGAAGCGGTAGATGCAGTTGCCGACGCGCAGGTAGTCGCCGTCCTTGAGCTTGTGCATCGACGCGGGGGCGTCGTTGACGAACGTACCATTGGTGCTGTTCAGATCGACCGCATAGTACCCGTCGGCGCCGGGCTGGATGCGCGCGTGGCGGCGCGAGACAGAGTGGTCGCTGATGCGGATGTCGCAGTCGCTGCCGCGCCCGATCGCCACCGGGTTGTCGGCGAGGGTGTAGCGCTGGCCCATGCCGGGGCCGGTCGGGTAGATGTGAACGAGACAGGCGTTGCGGCTGGTGATGGACAGGGGCCGTTCCGGAACGGTGACCCACGTCTCCGTAACCTTCTCCACCGCGTTGACGTTGTTCGCGGGTTCCACGCCGTGTCGCTCCAGAACAACCTTTGGTGTGCGCATCGTGCCCTGGCCCGGAGAGCCGCTGGCGCCTCCGCCCGGCCCTCCAATTGTAGACCACGAAATCCGGCCGTGCCAGGCAGATGGCCGGGCGTTGGCGAGCCGGATGCGCCGCGGTTGCATTGTACCGCCGCTGCCTGCCCCGTCTCAATCAGCTGGGCCTATCCGAGCCCGCAGCATGACAAGGGCCAGCGCTCACCCCCGCGCTGGCGCTGCGGGCTCGGATAACCAGGCCCGTCGTGTGGGAATACAATGGTGAGGCGATTCGTGCATCCAGGGAAAGGGGGGCCGACATGCGCAGGGTGCGGTACGGCGTGATCGGACTGGGTCGGTTTGGCGAGATCCATTGCGAGGCCCTGCTGGGCCTGCCCGGCGCGGAGCTGTTCGCCCTTTGCACCCGCCGGGAGGAGCGGTTGCAGCAGCTGGCGAACCGCTTCGGCGTCCGCCACACCTACTCCGACTACCACCAGCTGCTGGACAACCCGGACGTCGAGGCGGTGAGCATCGTGACCATGTGGGACCAGCACGCCGTCCCCGCCATCGCCGCCCTGCGAGCTGGCAAGCACGTCTTCCTCGAGAAACCGATGGCCTCGACGGTGGTGGACTGCGACGCCCTTGTCGCGGCGGCAGCCGCCGCCCCGGGCTTCTTCATGGTCGGCCACATCTGCCGGTTCAACCCGCGCTACGCCGCCGCCCGGGACGCCATCGCCGAGGGTCGCATCGGCCGTATCGTGTCGCTCTACGCCCGCCGCAACATTCCGGCCCGGGTGTCGGACCAGGTTCTCAACAAGATCGGCCCGATCGCGGGCGATGGGGTACACGACACCGACCTGATGCTGTGGTACACCGGCGCCCGGGTGGTGAGCGCGTTCGCCCAGACGGTGGACGTGCGCGGCCGCAAGTACCCCGATCTCGGCTGGACCATGTATCGCTTCGACAGCGGCGCGATTGGCGTCCTGGAGAACGTCTGGTTCCTGCCGGACCGGACCCCGTTCCGGATCGACGAGCGCATGGAGGTGATCGGCACCGACGGGTCGGTCCACATTCAGGAGACACACCCGAACTTCTCCGTCTGCAACCGGGACGGCTGGCAAACGCCCGACACCACGTACTGGCCGCAGCTGCACGGTGTCCGCGGCGGGGCGCTGCGTGAGGAACTGGCGTACTTCACCGCCTGCATCCAGGAAGACCGGCGGCCGACCCTCGTCACGCCGGAGGAGGCGCGGGCCGCAGTGACTGCCTGCCTGGCCGCGGAGCAGTCGGCCGCGACGGGGGTAGTCGTCAACCTGTAGTCGGCCGGTGTGGCTCAAGTGCGAAAAGCTACCCGCCCAAACGCCGACGAACGGGAAGCGTAACCGACAGTTTGGTCAGCCTTTCCGTCGCTGCTTCACGATGCGCCGGCCAGAGCGGTGACCGCCTCCTGCTCGGTGGCGTACAGGCCCAGAAGGCGGTGGAGGTGGAGGGATTGCAGCGCGGCCTGGACGGACGGGTCGGCTGCGCACAGCACCACGCGCCCGCCCAGCGCCCGGGTCCGCTTGTGGACGGCGAGCAGTTTACCGATCGTCGCGCTGTCCAGACTTTCGACACGCGCCAGGTTGAAGACGAGCAGCTTGCAGCCCAGTTCGTCCACGATCCGGAGGAGGCGCTTGCCGACGGTGGCAATGTCCTCGTCCTTGACCAGTTCGGCCCAGAGCAGACGGACGACGGTTACCGCCCCGACCTGCTCGATGTCCAGCCAGTGTTGTTGGGGGTCCGCGGACATGACTGCGTCTCCCGGCGGCCTGGGACCGTACCCCTGGTTATCAGACCACGCCCCCGGCCCCGGTGCAACGGCAAATGCGCGCAGCGGCCGGTTGCGCCAGGCGGTTCATCGTTCGCGGCGGGGCGGCGAGCGGGTGGGATATCGTTGACGGATCGGGGTTCCGGGGGAGGGCAGCTGGGCCGATCAGGGCCGGAAGGAAACGGTCGGGGGTCAGTCCAGGGGGTCGAAACGGTGGGCCAGGCGGCGGCTGTTGATGTCGAGGGCTTCGAGAACCTCGCGGACCTGATCGAGGGGGACGTTCCAGTCGAGCGCCCAGAGGATGATGTCGAGGTTTTCCTGCCCGGCCTTGAGTCGGTCGAGGATGCGGTCGAGGAGGATGCCCTTGTCGCAGAAGCGGCGTTGTAACAGGCCGAAGTCGCCGCGGTCGAGTTCGACCCAGAAGCGGCGCCCCTGGAGGTGTTCGAGCCAGCGGGCCCGCAGATAGCCCCACCAGTGGTTTTGGACCCAGCGGCGGATGGCGGCTTCCCCCAGATCGCGGCCGGCCTTCTCGCTCTCGATCCACTTGAACCTTTCCGCTTCCAGGACGCAATCCAGGTAGACGCTGGCTTTCTCCATGAGAACCCTCCCGCCGGTCGTCCGGGCCACGCTCACCTGTTCGGGGGGCGCCCCGTGGCGACCGCGAATCAGTGTTTCTATCCTAATCTGCCTTCACCGTTCCTTCAAGCGCTTCTGGCTGCTCGACACGTCCCATCCCGGGGCTCCGTAGAAACCCGGAATCGTCCCCGGCACCTGGCCCACGGGTCGTAACCCGTGGGCTTTGCAGAGATGTCTCTCCCACAAGCGCTCCCTTGTTCGGGCTCTGCTGGTTAGAGGTCAAAACAGCGGTCCGAGTTCCTTTTCCAGCAGCTTCATTTTTCGGTACAGGTTGGGACGGTGCAGGCCGAGCAGCCTGGCCGCCTCGAACTTGCCAGGGCGGGTCGCATGGGCGTCGGTGAAGGCGCCCTTCTCGTGGGCTTTGGAACCCCTCCCTGCCCCTGTCAGGCTAACGCAGCAGCCACGCGGCGACCGCCTCCGGCGTCTGCCGGTCGGCGACGCGCTGCACCCGGTCAGGGCTCCCCGCGGCCCGGTAGGCGGCCTGCAGCCACTGCGCGCTCCCGGTCTCGCGCGTGTTGTGCAGGTACAGCTCGTGCGGCGCACACAGCGCCGACAGGGCCGGCATCCCGCCGTACCTGAGCGCGCCGGACAGCATCATCTCGTCCGCGCCGCGCGTAACGCGCTCGAACCGAAACTGATTCATGTCGGCCGCGGTCCGCGCGACGGCGTCGCCGCACAGCGCCCGCGCCAGCACCACCCACGGCCCGGCCCGGTCGAACCCGACAAGGTGGACCTGCCGCGCCTTCAGCGGGCCGCGCGCATACGCCACCGCCGTCAGGATGTCGTGAACGCGGTTCGCCAGCAGCGAGCGGTTGTAGCAGTAGGTGTGGCCGGCGTACTTGGTGCTCTTGTGGTGCTTGTTGATCGGCTGGTCCGCTGCCGCCTGATCCGCGCCGGTGAGCAGCGGCTCAACGACGAGGAGCGTCGTGTTCCTGTCGAGGAGGGTGCGGGCGGCCGCGGTCGGCTTGCCGTTCTGCATGACGCTGCCGGCGCCGTCGGGATGGACCCATACGACGACCCTGCCGTCAGCCCCCTTCGGCGTGGCCATGTAGACCGCCACTGCCTCCCCTGCTCCCTTGCGGCTCAGGGTGGCACCGGCCCACTGGATCCCGTCCTGGACCGCCGGCTTGCTCTTCGCGATCACCTCAACGTCGGCTGCATCAGGCAGGCTGTCATTGATCATCACGCGCAGCGCCGTGCCGATCACGCGGCGGAACTCCGCGAGCGCCTTCGCGTCCTTCGGCAGCAGACTCGCCAGCTGACGCTCCGACTGCTCGGTCAGGTAGCGGCGCAAGCCCTGGGCGTCGGTCGCGTCCTTTGGCAACGGGTGGTCCTTGTCGAAGACCGACAGCTCCTTCGCCAGCACCGGGTCGAACGGCTGCTCGGCGACCGGTCCGGGGTGGCCGAGCTTGAGGTGCTTGTTGAACCAGTTGTACATCAGCTCGCGGCTCACCTGGTTGTAGTTGTGGCCGAACTGCAGGTACGCCTTCGCCATCACGTTGTCCGCGGCGCCGTACAGGCGGTAGAGCGCCTTGAGTTCGGGCAGGCCTTTCGTCTCGATTTCCCTCGTCCAGTCGTTGGCCGCGGACATGCCGAGCGGCTTCGGCGCGAACAGGCCGGCCAGCTCGATGTTGCCGGTGTTCACGCGCAGGTACGGAGCGTTCTCGCAGATGCACCCGCCCTGCATGGCGGTCGAAACCATCACCGCGGGGAACGCGGCCGCCGGCCGCTCATCGACGGCGCAGAGGATGAACGTCTGGGTGCCGCCGCCGCTGGCCCCGGTGACGCCGATACGCGCCGGATCGACGTCCGGCAGGCCGCTGAGGAAGTCGAGGGCGCGGATGCTGTTCCAGGTCTGCAGCCCCATGAAGTTCTGCAGCCGCAGTTCGCCCTCGGCGTCGTTGAACCCGGCCCGATGCTTGATCTGCTGGCTGTCAGAGTACCCGACCATGTCGTACAGGAAGACGACGCACCCCAGGCGGGCCAGCTGGGCGCAGCGTGCCTGGATGTGGTGGCGGGCGCCGGCGACGGTCTTCTCGGCCCCCTGCTCGATGAGGGCCTTGGCCGCCTTCTCGCCCGCGTCGCGCAGGCGGGCGTCCCCCCAGTGGCCGTGTGGGCAGAGAACCGCGGGCAGCTTGCCGCTCTTGCCCTTCGGCCGGAACAGGCTGCCGGTGACGTAGTGGCCCGGGTAGCTGGCGAAGAAGACCTTCTCGACCGTGTACTCGTCGCGGTCGATCTTGCCGTGGAGCGTCGGGCGCAGCGGCGTCTTCTTCGGCAGCGGCCACAGTCCGTTCGCGACGAGAACCTGCTCGCGCAGCTCGCGGCGGCGCTTCTCCCACGCCTCCTTGCTCGTCGGCGGGGTCCACGGGAAGTAGCCGTCATAGTGCTTGAGGGTGAGGCGGCTGTCCTTCGCGGCCGGCTGTTCGCCGGCGCCGGCGACCGTGCCCGAAGCGAGAAGCAAGGCGACGGTGCCGAGGGGAAGCAGATGTTGCATGGGTGGATCCTCAGGAAGGCGAGCGCAGTTAGTCCCGCCCGCCAGCCTACGGCAGCGCGCGCGCGGCGTCAATCGCTAAGATGACGGGGTGATCGGGGGACAGGAGGAAAGCCCACGGGTCGCGTCCCGTGGGGCAAGTTTCCGGCACCTCGCTCACGGGACGCGACCTGTGGGCTTTGGGACGAAACCAACCATGAAGACGCGCAAGCTCGGCCGCACCGGCCTGAAGGTGTCGGCAATCTGCCTCGGGACGATGACATTCGGCCACCAGTGCGACGAGCGCACCTCGTTCGCCATCCTCGACCGGGCGGCCGAACGGGGCGTCTCCTTCCTCGACTGCGCCGACATCTACCCGGTGCCGCCGAGCCCGGACACCGCCGGCGGCAGCGAGGTCATCCTCGGCAAGTGGCTGGAGGGCAAGCGCGATCGGTTCGTGGTCGCGACCAAGTGCCGGATGCGCGTCGGCCACGGGCCGAATGACGAGGGTCTGTCACGGCGTCACGTCCTCGCTGCCGCCGAGCAAAGTCTGCGCCGGTTGCGTACAGACTACATCGACCTGTACCAGCCGCACATGCCGGACCCGGACACGCCGCAGGACGAGACGCTGCGGGCGCTGGACGACCTGGTGCGGCAGGGGAAGGTGCGCTACCTCGGGTGCTCGAACTATCCGGCGTGGCAGCTGGCGCTGGCGCTGGGCATGAGTGAACGGCTCGGGCTGGCGCGATACGACTGCGTGCAGCCGCGCTACAACCTGCTGTACCGCGAGATCGAGGCGGAACTGCTGCCGCTGTGCCGCGATCAGGGGGTGGGGGTGATCGCCTACAACCCGCTCGCTGGCGGTTTCCTCAGCGGCAAGTACCGGCTCCAGGAGGCGCCGCCCGCGGGTACTCGCTTCACCCTCGGCAAGACGGGCGACCTGTACCGCCAGCGCTACTGGCAGCAGGCGCAGTTCGAGGCGGTCGAACACCTGAAGCAGTTCTTCGGGCCGCGTGGCCGGTCGCTGGTGCAGGTGGCGGTCGCCTGGGTGCTGGCCCAACCCGGTATCACGTCGGCGATCGTCGGTGCCAGCCGCCCCGAGCAGCTCGACGACAGCCTGGCCGCCGTGGACCTGGCGCTCGGCACCGAGGAGATGGAGACGCTCAACCTGGCCTGGTACAGCCTGCCGCGGCCAGCGGAGAAGGTGGTGTAGAGGCCGGGAGCAGGGAGCGGGAAAGAAAGCCCACGCCACTTCGCGGTTGTCTGCCGCGCGCGGCCCGTGTTATCGTGGAGGCGGGGAAGATCTTCAGATGGGAGGAGTTTGAACATGCGTTTCGTGCCAATTCTGGCGGTCGCCCTGATCGCGTTCTGGGCCGGTTCTGCCGTCACCCAGGACAAGGGCAAGAAGAGTAGTACCGGCGAGAAGGACGCGAAGAAACCCGCTCCCATCACCGAGATCGGCGGCAAGACGCTCGACCAGTGGATCGCCGAAATCTCCTCGCGGGACCGCAGCCGCAGTTCCGCCGCCATCAAGACCATCCTGCTGTTTGGGCCGGAGCAGGCCCAGAAGGCGATCCCGGTCATCCTCGGCGAGCTGAAGAAGCACCGCCCGCCGGCGGCGAACCTCGACGCCAGCGTCCGCGTCAACGCTCCGGCCGCCCTGGCGATGATCCTGACGAGCCTCAAGAATCCGGACAGGAAGCAGGTCGAGGAGACCATCGACCTGCTCCACTCGATGCTCAAGGATCCGCAGATCATCATCAAGTATCGGGCGGCCCAGGCGCTGCGGTACTTCGGCCCGGTGGCGCACGAGACGATCAACGAGCTGGTCAAGATGGTCAAGGACTTCCCCACCTGGGAGACGCGCCAGGCCGCCATCGCTGCCCTTGGGACCGTCGCCCTGGACAAGGACGGACCCTCGCTCAAGGTGACCCAGGCTCTGTACGGCGCCCTCAGCAGCACCCGGGAGCCGTCGTCGCTGGTCCGGGTAGAGGCGATCCGCACCCTCGAGAACCTGCGCGTCCCCGAGAACAAGAAGCACCAGCTGGCGTTCGAGGCGGCGATGGAGCCGGTCGCCAAGTCGGACCCCGACCCGATCGTGCGCATCTGGGCGAACCTGAGCCTGTACGACATCCGCAAGACCTTCAACGAGTCCCGCCGGGCGGCAATTGGCAAGTTCCTGGTGCCGCCCGCGAACCCGGAGACGGCCGTCCGGGCGGCCGCCGCTGAGGCTCTCGGGCTGATCGGCCCCAGCGCGAAGGACCAGGTGCCGGCGCTGCGCGGCGCGGTGAACGACAAGGAGCCGAGCGTCAGCATGGCGGCTCTCGCCGCCCTCGGCAAGATCGGCCCGGACGCGGCCGCCGCCTTGCCCCAACTCCGCGCCCTCGCCGCCGACAAGAACAGAGCCGAACCGCTGCGCCTGCTGGCCCGCGACGTCTGCGACGCCATCGAGGGCAAGACCCTCAAGGACGACTCCAAGAAGGGGGCCGGCAAATGACCACCCGGCTGCTCGCCCTGGCGGCGCTATGCGCCGCCGGTTTCGGCCTCGTCCTTTCTCCGGCCGCGGCCCAGGACTTCCTCGGCAAGCCGATGGCGAAGTGGCTGGAGGATCTCAATCCGAGCAAGAGCGTCGGAGAGCGCCGCAGCGCCGCCTTCGCCCTCGGCAAGATCGGCAAGCAGGCCACGCCCGCCCTCGGCGCGCTGGGCCAGAGCCTCAAGGACACCGACCCCGGCGTGCGCGAGGCGGCGGCGTTCGCGATCGGTGAGATCTGCGGCAAGGCCCGCGCCTGGAACGAGGAGTTGCTCAAGACCCTGGCCGGGCTGGTGCAGAACGACCCGGACCCGCTGGTGCGGCGCAGCGCCGCCTGTGCGGTTGGCCACATGGGTAAGGCCACCCCCGAGGCGAAGGCGGCGCTCAACGCCGGGCTGGCGGACAAGGAGCCGGCCGTCCGGCAGAACGTCGCGTGGGCGCTGGGGCGGCTTGGGGACGACATGCTCCCCGGACTGCGGCGCGCGCTCAAGGACGCCGACACCCTGGTCCGGCGCGACGCCGCCGGCTCGGTCGCGCGCCTCAGCGCCGGGGTGGCAGCCGACGCCCTCCCCGAGCTGGTCAAGTGCGCCGCGGACAAGGACGTCGAGCTGCGCAAGGCGGCGGTCGCGGCGCTGGTGCGGCTAACCGAGTTCGCCCGGCCGGAAGAGATCGCGGCCGCCAAGGCGCCGCTGGCGCAGGCCCTCAAGGACCGCGAACCGGAGATCCGCCGCAACGCCGCCCTGGCGATGGCCGGGCTGGGCGGGCAGGACGCCCTGTCCGCGATGGAGGTGCTGCTCGACCTGCTGCAGAACGGCAGCCTGAACATGCGCCGGCAGGTGGCGCTGGCGCTCAAGAACGTCGGCCCGGAGGCGAAGGCTGCCGTGCCGGCGCTGCGCAAGGCGCTCGCCGACCCGGACGAGGAGCTGCGCATGAACGCGGCCGTCGCCTTCATCGGCCTGAAGGCGACCGGCGAGCCGGCCGTCCCGGATCTGACGAAGTTGGTGGTCGATCAGAAGGAGGCGAAGCGGGTCCGCATGCAGGCTGCCGTCGCCCTGTCGCGCATCGGCTTCGGGCCGGGGCTCAAGGAGGCGATGCCGCTCATCCTGCGTGTGGTCGCCGACCCGAGTGAGACCGGGCAGGTCCGCGAGCGCGCCCTGTGGCCGGTACGCACCTACCTGAACAACTCGCCCGACCGCGTGTTCGTGTTCAAGACGCTGACCGCGATCCTGAACGAACCGACCCAGCGAGAGACGAAGATGCTCCGGTACGACTGCGCTTACCTGCTCGGGATGTTCCAGGGGGCGACGGCGCCGGAGAAGGCGCTGGATGTGCTGCTCCTCTTCCTGAAGGATCCGGAGATCAAGCTCTATGCCGGCGGGACCGGCGGACCCGAGGGCCAGCGCGAGGGCGGCCAGCCGACCGGGGTCGGGTTCAAGGAAAAGGGCGTCGATGACGGGCGCATCATGGCGGTACAGGCGCTCAAGGAGATTGGGGCACGTCGGGTCGTCGGCCGCCCCGACATTGTCATCCAGCTGCGCGCCCTCAATACCGATCCGAATACTCTCCCCAATCTTGCGAAGGGTTTGAAGGAGTTCCTGCCCGAGCTGGAGAAAGGTAAGTAGGAGGGGTCAGAGGTCAGACAGATAGCACAAAGCCCACGGGACGCAACCCGTGGGCTTTACTCATGCAGGCGCCCGATCAGCTCCACCGCCTGCTCGGTGGTGCTGATCGTCCCGTCGAGCTGGGCCTCCCGCACCGCGTCGAGCAGCTTCTTGTAGATCGGCCCCTGTGGGATGCCCAGTTTCTTCAGATCGTCCCCGGTGAGCAGCGGCCGCGGGTTCAGGTCGGTGGCGGTCCACTCGCGCAGCCGGGCCTCGCAGTAGGCGACCTGGTCGGTGCTGCGGCCCCACGCCAGGGCGTCGGCCCGGTGCAGCGCGAGCAACTCCTCGATGCCCGGGTGGGCCAGGATCGTTTTGAGCTTGCTCGGCCGCAGGTGGCGCGCGTCGCACAGGTACTGATGCTTCTCAACCAGCCACTCGACCCGCTCGCGCTCGGCGTTCGACAGCCGCAGCCGCTGGCAGATGGCCGACGCCATCCGGGCGCCGACGTGCTCGTGGTAGTAGAACGTGTAGCGGTCCGGGGTACGGCCGACGGTCCGCGGCTTGCCGATGTCGTGCAGCAGTGTCGCCAGCGCCAGCGGGAACGACGGGGAATCGCCGAGCAGGTCGAGGACTCGCATCACATGGTCCCACAAGTCCCCGACCGGGGCGGCGGGTAGGCCCTGCGGGAGTCCCTTCATCGGCACCACCTCCGGCAGCACGGCGGCACCCAGCCCGCTGTCGAACAGCAGGGTCATGGCATGGACGCGCCGCGGGTGGACGAGCAGCTGGCGCAGCTCCTCGGCGATGCGCTCGGCGCTCACGACCGTGATTTGCGGGGCCATCTCCTGCATCGCCGCCCACGTCGCCGGATCGATCATCAGGTCAAACCGGACCGCCATGCGGACCGCGCGCAGCAGGCGCAGCTTGTCCTCGGCGAAGCGCTGGCGCGGATTGCCGATCGCGCGCAGCACCTTCGCCTCCAGATCCGCACGGCCGCCGACGTGGTCGTACACGTCGCCGCTGAGCGGGTCGAGGAACATGCCGTTGATGGTGAAGTCGCGGCGCAGCGCGTCCTCGCGCGCCGAGCTGTAGACAACGCCGCCGGGGTGCCGGCCGTCAACGTATTCGAGGTCGGTGCGGAACGTGGCCACCTGCACCTTGAGGAACTGGCCGTGGCGGCGCGGGCCGAGTACCTCGACCACGCCGAAGGCGGCGCCGACGGCGACGGTGCGGCGGAACAGCTCCCGCACCTGCTCGGGCCGCGCGTCGGTGGCGACGTCGTAGTCCTTGGGTTCGCGGCCGAGCAGCTCGTCGCGCACGCAGCCGCCGGCCCAGAGGGCCTGGTAGCCCGCTTTCTGCAAGCGCTGGACGACGTCGCTGGCAAACTCGCGCTCGGTCATGGCGTGCCCCGGATTGGTACGGGGTTCAACCTCTCCCCTCGGCCCCCTCCCCTGCGCGGGGAGGGGGAGAAGAGGCGTATGGCCACCTGCATTGTTGTTCGTTTGCTTGAGCCCTTTACTCCCCCTTCCCTGCAAGAGAAGGGGGCCGGGAGGCTAGGTCTCTTCCTCCGGCGGGCTCCAGAAGACGAGCCAGTTCCGGCCGTAGCGACGCCGGTCCCAGCGCTCCGGGTCGGGCAGGCGGTCGAGGATCTCGCTCTCCTCGGCCTGCAGCACCAGAACGGACCCGGGAGCGGCTTTCTGCTGCAGCGTCGCGACCATGCCGAGCAGGTCGTCCGGGCGCCGCTCCAGATCCGGATAGGGAGGACTCAGGAAGAGGGTGACGGGTTCGGCCGGCGCCGCCCAGTGGTCGGCCCAGCGGTAGGCATCGACGCGCCGGACCCGGGCCTGCTCGGCGCAGGCGAACGCTTTCAGGTGGCGGTCGATCTCCTGCGCGAGACGGAAATCGCGCTCGACGAACTCGGTGACGGTGGCCCCGCGGCTGAGCGCCTCCAGGCCGACCACGCCGGTGCCGGCGAAGACGTCATAGAACGGGCGGTCGGGGACGGCGTTGCCGAGGATGCTGAACAGCGCCTCGCGCACCATCTGCGGCGTCGGCCGCAAGTCCGGGCCGATATCGCACGTCAGTTTGCGGCCCCTCAGTGCCCCCGCCACGATCCGGACTTGCACGCGCATGGAACATCCCGCGGAGATCGGTGTCAGACGGTTGTCGTCAGCCTTCAGCTTAAACGAACGGCGTGGGACGGTCCAGGGGGCGGGCGAGTAGCACGGTGATACGCCCCCCAGATTTGGTGGCTCCTTGGAACTGGCGGATCAAACGCCCTGACGCCGCCGAGCCGGAAGCGTCAGCGCCGGCTTTGTCAAAGCTGCCGTCGCTGACACTTCCGGCTCATCGCGTTTGCTCCGCCAGTCCTTACACACGGTCCGGTTGTGTCGTCCCGGGCTGATCACGAGATAACCAGCGCCGCGCAAATCCTGACCCACCTGCCCTCCAACACCGTCACCGTTCATATTCGCAACCCATTCAATGGTATGTGCTTGCGCGGAATCGCCCGTTCGGCCCGGCAGTTGCTTTTTCCCCGCCGCCTTCGCCCCGGTCCGCACACCCACAGAAAGGAGCCTGCCGTGCCCCCCACCCGCCGCGGTTTCACCCTCATCGACCTGCTCGTCGTCATCGCGATCATCGCGATACTCATCGGTCTGCTGCTTCCTGCCGTGCAGAAGGTCCGCGAGGCGGCCAACCGCTCGTCGTGCATGAATAACCTCAAGCAGATCGGCCTGGCCATGCACGCCCACCACGACGGCCTGAAACGCTTTCCCTTCTCGCGGCGTAGCGGAACCTCGCCGAACCGGAGCTGGGCGCCGGACCTGCTCCCCTACCTCGAACAGGCGAACATGGTCAGCGGGGCGTACTACGACCTGAACCGCAACTGGTACGACGGTCAGGTAAACGGGAACTTCTACCCGGACGGCCGACCAATCCCGAATGCCGTCACGGCGAAGATGTTCGTGACTATCTTCATCTGCCCCTCCAGCCCCAATCCGAACCGCATCCAGGACAAGATCGACACGCCGCGCAAGACCGGGGCGTGCGGCGACTACTTCGTGCCGGAGGGGGTCGATACCGCCATCAACGGCGAATTACCGGCCGCCCAGCAGTTCCCGGCCGGGGCGAACCTCGACGGGGCGCTGCAGCCGTTCCCGAGCAAGTCCACCGTCACCACGATCCGCGACGGCACGTCGAACACGATCCTGGTCGGCGAGTGCGCCGGTCGGGAGGACGTCTGGCGCGGCCGAACGATGGTGGCGGCCAACGCGGACAGGGCCAGCCCGACCTGCGCCCGCGCCCAGGGTGGAGCGTGGGCGACCAACGACAACCCGTACCGAATCGGCAGGCGCAAGCTGTGGTGTACCGGCGCCCTGACCACGCCCCCGCCGACGCCGATGCAGATCAACAACTCGAACGAATCGGGATACCTCTACTACGGCTTCCACGACGGCGGGGCAGGTTTGTGTTTCGCGGACGGG
>JADLBT010000484.1 GCA_020847555.1 Gemmataceae bacterium | reverse complement strand
ATCGTCTACTACAACCGGGCCGGCGACCCGCTGGCCGTGCAGATCACCGAGAAGGGACTCGCCCTGGCGCGCACCCTGCGCCCGCGCCTCACCACCTGATGACGTGCGTCCGCTCGCCGCCCCTCTCGCTACAATCCCTCCGGCGCACCCGGACCTGCCGCACCGGCGCGGCGGTGGTGCGTGTTCCGAGGGAGGTTGTCATGGGTGGGAAACTGCTGCTCCTGGGCGTGCTGGCCGTGTCCCCTGCCGTACTGCTGCGTGTACCGGCCGGCGAGACGAAGGAGACGAAAAGCGCGCTGGCGAGTGACCCGAAGGGCTGGACCGACCTGCTGGCGGGCGGCCTGAAGGACTGGAAGCGCGTCGCGATCCCGCCGGGCGGCAAGCTCGGCAAGCGTGATCCGTGGTCCATCGACAGGACCACCGGCCACCTGGTCTGCGACGGCGTCGGCGTCCACGAGATGCTGCGGTACGACCGGGAGTTGTCCGACGGCGTCTTTCACGTCGAGTGGCGCTTCAAGAAACTGGACGGCAAGAAGGGCTACAACAGCGGCGTGTACGTGCGCAACTCCGCCGACGGCAAGGTGTGGCACCAGGCCCAGGTCGGCAGCAAGAACGTCGGCTTCCTGTTCGGCCAGACGCTCGCCGACGGCGCGCTGAAGCGGTTCCGCGAGGGCGGCAAGGGTCCGCAGCGCGGCAAGGAGGCGGGCGCGTGGAACACCTACGAGATCACCTGCAAGGGCAAGACGGTCACCCTCTGGGTGAACGGGGCGGTGACCACCGTCTGGGACAGCTGCCCGGTGCCGCGCGGCTATCTCGGCATGGAGGCGGAGGGCTACTGGATCGAGTTCCGGAACGTGAAGTTCAAGGAGACGCGGTAGCGCCTGGCCCCTCCAAAGCCCACGGGTGGCATCCCGTGGGGCAAGCGCCGGGAACGTGGCCCACGGGACGCCACCCGTGGGCTTTCCAGATTGGTAAAGCCCACGGGTGGCATCCCGTGGGGCAAACGCTGTCCACCGCCCTCCAGGTTCAAGTGCTGCCGACGATGCTGCCGATAGCGGATTAGCCGGGTTTATCGTTTCTGCCACTGCGAACGTGGGTGGGTCATGGAAGATCACAGCAGCGCAGGGAATCGGGGGGTTCGGCGTCGGCTCGTCCGCAGCGGGCTCTGTGTCATGCTGGCCGTTCTGCTCGCCGGCTTCGGCGGGTGTACCCGGCGGTTCTTCCGCCAGCGCGCCGACAACGAGGTGGCCGCCATCCTCAAGGAGAAGGACGTTTGCCCGCAGTGGAAGCTGGAGAACTACCACGCCTACCCGGACCCCCGCGCCCGCTTCGCCGACACCACCGACCCCGACCACCCGCCGATGCCGCCGGACGATCCGGCCGCGGCGAACCTGGCGCCGCGCCCGCAGAAGCCCGGCAAGCCCGGCATCGCCCGCGTCGAGGGCACCGGCTACCTGGATCTGCTGCGACTCTGGGACGCCCAGAACCGCGGGACCGATCCGACCATCGCCCAGTGCGCCGCCGACGACCAGGCGCTCAGGCCGTTCCTGCTGACGCTGGAGCAGGCGGCCGAACTGGGGCTGATCAACAGCCGCGAATTCCAGACGCGCCGCGAGAACGTCTACCTGACGGCCCTGCCGGTGACGCTCGAACGGTTCGCCTTCGCCGCTCAGTTCTTCGCCCTGGATACAGCCATCCGCGAGTGGGCCGGGCGCGAGTCGGCCGTCGGCTCCCGCAACCGCTGGCAGAGCCTCTCCTCTGCGGGCTTCAGCAAGCTGTTTTCCACCGGCGCGCTGCTGCTCGTCCGGTTCGCCAACGACACCGTCGTCAACCTCACCGGCAAGGACCGCCACACGGTCAGCACCTCGACCATCAACCTCGACTTCGTGCAGCCGTTCCTGCGCGGCGGCGGCAAGGCGGTCACGCTCGAACCGCTGACGCAGGTCGAGCGCAACCTGGTGTACGAACTCCGCAGCTACGCGCGCTTCCGCAAGCAGTTTTACACCTTTGTCGCCGGCGGGTTCGATCTGCCCTCGCTGGCCGGCGCGTTCGGCCGGGTCGGCGGCAGCGCGATCTCCCCCGGGGCCGTCGCCGCCTCGGGGGCGAACATTCCCAGTCCGCAACTCAACCCGGGGGCCGCTGGTCGGATCGATCTCAGCCTGGCCGGATTGGCTCCGGCGGAAGGTTTCCTGCCCAATCTGCTGCGTGCCGCGCTGCTGACCAACGAACAGAAGAACGTGGCCAGCCTGGAGCAGTATCTGGATCTGTTCAAGTTCTTCGAGCGTGCCGGGCGGATTCCGCCGTTGCAGGTCAGCCAGGTTCTATCGCAGCTCCTGCAGAGCCGCAGCACGGTCCTGCAGCGGGAACTCGATCTGCGCAACGGCCTGGACAATTTCAAGCTCCAGCTCGGCCTGCCCGTCAACGTGCCCCTGCAACTCGACCAGACCGCCATCCGCCCCATTCTGGAGCATTTCAAGCGCTACGAGGACGTCTTCAGCCAGTTCACTGCTTCGATGGAACAGCTGAAAAAAATCAGCTCTCCCAATGAAGGGACGCGCATGCGCGAGCGCTTGCAGCGTCTCCTGGTAGAGGCTCCCATAGTGCAGAAGACGAAGTTCCGCGAGAGCTTCCTGGCCCGTTGGCAGCAGTGGGCGCCGGAGCGCATCGGCTACCAGGAGCTGGAGCCACGGCTGCGGTTGCTGAAGCAGCAGCGGAGCCAGTTGGTGGAACAGAAGGAGAAGCGCATCGAGGATGAGGGCAAATCCTTCACCCCGGCCGAGGAGGAACAGATCCGCCGCCTCGACGAGCAGATCGAGGCGGGCGAGCTGGAAGTGGCCGTTCGCCGCTATCAGCTGGAGCCGTGGAAGAACCTCCCGGAAGAGTTGGCCCTGAACCTGGTGATGGCACTGGCGAGCGATCCCGATCGCGCACTTGCTGTCTTCTTACGCGACCTGATCCAGACTCCGGATCGCCTCCCCCTTTCTCCCGAGATCGCCGCCGGGTTGCAGGAGGAGGTGAAGCGGCGCCGCAAGCAACTGCATGGCGACCGCTTCCAGCGCCTGTCGGATGCGTTTGAACTCGTTCTCAACGAGGCACGCCGCGAGCGCTTCGACCCCCTGCGCGAGCAATGGCCGAACCTTCCACCCGTGGAACTGAATGGGCGCAACTTGCTCGACGGCGACCTCGACGAGACGCTGCAAGCCGTGGTCGGGACGGCCCTGACCGATCGCCTGGATCTGATGAATACCCGCGCGGTCGTTACCGATGCCTGGCGACAGCTCGCAATTTTTGCAAATGCCTTGCTCGGAACCTTCGATGTCGCTTATCATTTAGATGGCAGGACTCCACCCAACCAGGCCAAACCACTGGCCTTCAGTGGTTCGCGCACGCGGCATCAGCTGATCTTCAACGCCGAATTGCCGCTCGTACGCAAGGTGGAGCGCAACAACTACCGCGCCAGCCTGATTGCCTACCAGCGCGAGCGACGTAACCTGATGGCAGTGGAGGACCAGATCGCCAACGCGGTCCGCTCGGAATTGCGGTCCTTGCGCGTGTTGCTGGCGAACTACAAGATCCAGCAGCGGGCGGTGGACCTGGCCTACCAGCAAGTGGAAAATGCGCTCGAAGCATTCAACGCCCCCCCCGAACCGGGCGGCAAACAGAACGATCCCGTTGCCCTGACGAACCAGCTGCTGCAGCAGCAAGCCAGCCTGGTTCGGCAGCAAAACCAGCTGTACACCTTCTGGATTAACTTTTTATTAACCCGCCTTCAGTTATACCTGGATCTCGAGTTGATGCCGGTGGACCCCCGAGGAGTGTGGATTGATGAACTCGCAACCCGTGAGCGCCCCGCTGCAGACACCGGAACTGCCGGCCCCGGTCGCCAGCCACCCGCTGGGGGCGAACGGGACGGCCGGCCCGAACGGCTCCCTGAGCCACGCCCCCTCCCGGCTCCCGCGGCCCCGCCGCTGGAGTAAGGGCGGCCGGTTGGGCGTGCTGGCGCTCCTGCTGCTCCTGGGGGGGGGAGCGGTCGCGGGTGGGTTCTTCCTCTTCGGCGGCGGCGGGGTCGAGGCCTACACCGGCCCCGTCTGGGTCGCCCGGCGCGAGCCGCTGCGGCTGACCATCATCGAGCGCGGCGCCCTGGAGGCGACCAACAACAATGACATCGTTTGCCGGGTGAAGGCGACCAACCGCGGCAGCACCCAGGCGACGACCATCAAGTGGGTCATCGACGACGGCACCACCGTCAAGAAGGGCGACAAGCTGATCGAGCTGGACGACTCGGCGCTGGACAAGGAACTCAAGGACCAGCAGATCAAGACGGAGGAGGCCCGGTCTACCGCCGCCGCCGCTCGCGCCCAGTACCAGATCACGGCCAGCGAGAACCTGATTGCCCTGGAGAAGGCCAAGACCGACATCAACCTCGCGGAACTGGAACTGGAGAAGTACAAAAATGGCGACTACGAACTCGCCAAGACCGATATCAAGACCCGTCTGGAAATCGCCCGCAGTGAGCTGGAGCAGTGGCGCGACAAGGCCAACTGGTCGCAGCGCATGCTCAAGAAGGGTTACCTGAGCCGTACTCAGGCCGAGGCCGATCGCAACCGTTTGGAAGCTGCCATCCTGACGGTGAACAAGATTGAGCAGGAACACAGCATTCTCGACAAATTCACCAAGACGAAGATGGTGGAGGAGCTAAATTCCAAGGTCGATACCGCCAACCGCGAACTGAAGAAGGTGCTCATCCAGAACAAGGCCAAGCTGGAGCAGGCCGAGGATCTGGTGCGGACGAAGGAGTCGGTCTACCAGAAGGAGAATGCACGCAAGGTTGAAATCGAGGGGGAGATCAAGAAGTGCGTGCTGTACGCCCCGGAAGATGGCGTGGTCGTGTACGTCGTCCCCGAGTCGTCGCGCTGGGGCGGATCGCGGTCCTCCATGATTGCGCAGGGCGAGCCGGTCTCCGAGGGCCAGAAGGTCATGCGCATCCCCAACCTGAAGAAGATGCTGGTCAACACCCGCGTCCACGAGGCGCTGGTATCGCGGGTCCGCGGCAACGACTATGTCCAGACCTACTTCAGCGAGAATGTTCAGGCTGCGCTGATGGTCACCCCGGATCTGACCTTCATTCCGGATCCGTTGGCTCGCCTGGCTACGGGGGCGGGCCACGAGGAACTGGTCCGGCAAGAATCCCGGTCCGCCGACGAGATGATGCGCGAGCGGTATCGGCAGCGGGAATACCGCGTGACCCGCAAGGGGCAGCACGCCCTGGTCCGGGTGGATGCCTTCCCGACCAAGCTGTTCCAGGCCCACGTCAAGACGGTCTCGACGGTCGCGTCGCAGGCCGACTTCCTGTCCTCGGACGTCAAGGTCTACCAGACGATGGTGGTCATCGACGAGGATCTGGAAGGGTTCGGCCTGAAGCCGAACATGAGCGCCGAGGTGACGATCTTTGCCGACCAGGACACGACGCCGGTGCTCGCGGTGCCGCTGCAGGCCGTCCTCGGCACGGTGTCGATGGCGGAGAAGCGGCAGGTGTTCGTCGTCGGCCCCAGCGGCGCGGCCGAGCCGCGTGCGATCGTCGTCGGCCGCAGCAACGAGAAGATGGTCGAGGTTCTCAAGGGCCTCGCCGAGGGGGACAGGGTCGTCCTCAACCCGCGGGCCGTCCTCAACGAGAAGAGCAAGCTTCGGCCGGCCGGCGGCAGCAACAAACGCGGTGCCGACGGTGCCGACGGTGCCGACAGCGGCAAGGGCAAGGGGAAGGGCAAGGGCAAGGGCAAGGGCGGCGCCGGCGGCATGAAGGGCGGCGCGCCAGGCGGGAAGGGCGGCATGCCCCCCGGACAGGGCGCTCCCGGTGGTGCTCCCGGTGGTGCTCCGGGCGGTCCGCGCCTGCAGTCCGCCCTGTGGCCGCGCGGCGAGGCGCTGGCCCGCATCGAACCGTCTCCGAACCTGTCCGCCACGTCGATCACCTGACCTTCGCCCCCGAAATCGCCTACCCGGGCGTGGTGCCCATCTGGCCTTCTCCCCCTTCTCCCTCGTGGGAGAGGGGGAAGAGGGCGGACGTCACGAACCGGGACGTGCCTGAGACGGACCACGAGACGCACCACATGGCTCCGATTGTCCGCGTTATCGACCTGCTGAAGTACTACTACCTCGAGTCGGTCACGGTGCGCGCCCTGAACGGCGTGACGCTGACGGTCGAGGAGGGCGATTTCGTCGCCCTCATGGGTCCGTCCGGGTCCGGCAAGTCCACCCTTCTGAACCAGCTCGGCTGCCTTGACCGCTGCACCAGCGGCCACTACTTCCTGGGGGAAGAGGACGTCTCGCAGATGACGGACGACGAGCTGTCGGAGGTGCGCAGCCGCTACCTCGGGTTCATCTTCCAGTCGTACAACCTGCTCGCTCAGTACACCGTCGTGGAGAACATCGAGGTGCCGCTGCTGTACCAGGGGCGCCGCCTCGACGCGACGACGCGGGAGCACTGCATCCACCTGGCCGATCTGGTCGGGCTGGGTAATCGCCTGGACCACCGCCCGCTGCAGCTGTCCGGCGGCCAGCAGCAGCGCGTCGCCATCGCCCGCGCCCTCGTCAACGACCCGCACGTGATCCTCGCCGACGAGCCGACCGGCAACCTCGACTCGCGCACCAGCGACGAGATCATGAGCCTGCTGACGCGCCTCAACGACGCCGGCAAAACGATCATCATGGTGACGCACGAGAACGACATCGCCGCCTGGGCGAAGCGCGTCATCCGCATGCGCGACGGAATAATCGAGACGGACGAGCGCAACGCCAACCGCCACCAGCCGACGGCGGCCGTGAATGTTCTGCCGCCGGTCCTCGACGGTATCCGGTCCGGGACGCCCTGACCCGCCAGCCACGGCGAGCCGCGGACCGGGAGCCTGGCCCGCCAGGAGCCTGTTGACACCATGTCCCCGCTGCTGATCATTCTGCTCGTCCTGGCCGTCTGCCTCGCGGCGGCGCCGCTGCTGCTCGGTCGGTTCCGGCTGCGCGGCGTGTTCTACCCGGTCCTCCTCTTCTGGGACCGAGCCCAGCGCAGCCTGGTGCTGGCCGGGCGCAGCCTGTGGTTGCACAAGCTGCGGGCGATGCTGTCGGTTCTGGGCATCATCATCGGGACGGCGGCCGTCATCTCGCTGATGGCGTTCGGCGAGGGCAGCATGCACGACGCCCTGGAGGACATCAAGCGCCAGGGCGCGACCAACATCATCATCAAGAGCGCCAAGCCGCCGGACGATGCCTCCAACCAGCGGCGCACGTTCGTTGCGGCCTACGGGCTGACGTACAAGGACTTCGACCGCTTCCAGATCCTCGCCGAGCCCGGCCCGAACGGAGAGATGCCGACCGTCACGCGCATGGTCCCGATGCGGATCTTCCCGCAGGAGATCCGCCGTCATCAGCACATGCACAACGGCCGGGTAGTTGGAACCACCCCCCAGTACCAGGAGGTGAACCAGTTCAACATCCTGCCCGGCGGCCGGTTCCTCGTCGAGAAGGACGTGCAGGAACTGGCCGACGTCGTCGTCCTCGGGGCGGCAGTCGCCGAGGCGCTGTTCCCGTTCGAGAACCCGGTCGGCAAGACGGTGGTGCTGAGCAAGCACGACTACACGGTGATCGGCGTCCTCGACGAGCGGCTGACGGCCGGCGGGTCGGGGCCGGCGGCGGAGGAGTTCAACAGCGACGTCTACGTTCCGGTCAGCACCTGCCGGGCCAGGTTCGGCGAGCGCATCTACATCCGCGCGTCCGGGTCGCGGTCCGCCGAGCAGGTCGAGCTGCACCAGATCACGCTGACCGTCGGCGACATGGACAAGGTGCGCGCGGTCGGAGCGGTCATCTACGAGCAGCTGGAGAACAGTCATTACAAGAAGGACTGGTCGGTGACGATCCCGCTCGATCGGCTGGAGGAGGCGGAGCGGGCGCGCGATCGGTACAAGATGCTGCTGGTGCTGATCGCGTCGATCTCGCTGGTGGTCGGCGGCATCGGCATCATGAATATCATGCTGGCGACGGTGACCGAGCGGACGCGCGAGATCGGTATCCGTCGGGCTCTGGGGGCGAAGCGTCGGGACATCACGCTGCAGTTCCTGGTCGAGGCGATGGTGCAGACGAGTCTGGGCGGACTGGTGGGCGTGCTGGTCGGGCTGGCGCTGGTGTTCGGCGTGCCGTGGGTGGCGTCGCTCGCGTTCGACCAGACCCTGCCGGCGCGCCTGCACGTGCCGTCGATCTTCTGGTCGCTGGGCGCGGCGATCATTGTCGGCGTCCTGTCCGGGCTATACCCTGCGCTGCGCGCCTCCTGGCTCGACCCGATTGAAGCCCTGCGCCACGAGTGACAACGACCGCGCGTCCGGCGCCGTCGGGCCAACCCGGAGCGCCAGCGCCGGGCGCCTGCGGCTCCCTTCCGAGGAGACGTCTCCCATGACCTGGCGTACCCTCCTGCTCGCCCTCGCGCTGACCGCTGGCGGCCTCGCCCGGGGCGGCGATCCCACGGACAAGGCGACCTCCTCTCTCACCGCTGCCGAGAAGCGCTTCCTGGAACTAACCAACGCCGAGCGCGTCAAGCAGAAGCTGCCGCCGCTGAGGCTTAACCCGGTGCTGTGCCAGGTCGCCCGGACGCACGCCGCGAACATGGCGAAACACCAGAAGATCGCGCACGAACTGGATGGCAAGACTCAGTTCCAGCGCATCAAGGGGGCCGGCTACCGCTACCGCTACGCTGGCGAGAACCTGGCCCGCGGCGACGTGGAGGTCGAGATGATCATCCAGGGTCTGATGGCATCCAAGGGCCACCGGGCCAACCTCCTGGGAGAGCAGTACACCGAACTCGGCGTCGGCCTGGCGACCGGCGCGAAGGACGTCATCTATTACACACAGGTCTTCGCCACCCCCAAACCGCCGGAGACGAACGACCCCTCGCAATGACGGAAGGAGGCTCCCATGCGCGACGTATCCCGTCCGTGCCTGGCCGCGTTCCTGGTGACCCTCGGCTGCTGGGCGGCCCAGGCGGGTGACGGCCCGAAGGGGAAGGTCAAGCTCTCGGCCGAGGAAGAGAAGGTGCTGGCGCTCGTCAACGAGGCGCGCCAGGAGCAGAAGCTGCGGCCGCTGAAGGTCAACCCGATCCTCGCCGCGGTGGCCCGCAAGCACGCGGCGAACATGGCCCGACAGGGCAAACTGGAACACGTCCTTGACGGCAAGAACCCCGGCCAGCGCCTCAAGGCGGCCGGGTATGCGTATCGCGGCTGGGCGGAAAACATCTACAGCGGCGCCCGCGGCCAGGGCGAGGCGGCGGCGCGCGAGGCCATGAAGTGGTGGCTGAATTCCACGGGCCACCGCGGGAACATCCTCGACAAGGCGTTCGTCGAGACCGGCATCGGCTTCGCCCGCGACGACCGGGGCACGTTCTACTTCACCCAGGTGTTCGGCGCTCCGGCACGTTGAACCCCCATCCCGTGCGACGCTGGCCGCCCCGGACCGTTCGCTCGGCCTGGAGCTAACCATCCGCATGGCGCTGAACAACGGGGCGACGCGCCAGGAACTCGTCGAGACGCTCCTGCACGTCGCCCCATACGCCGGCCGCCCGGCCTGCTAATAGTTCCCCACCACCTCGCCGCCGGCCCGCGTGCAGAGCGCCCGCCACAGGGTAAGCGCGATGCCGTCGTCCACCGATCGCACGGAGCCGTCCATCAGCAGGACGTTGACGATCCCGGTATGGTGACTCCGCGCGGTGACGGTCGCGTATGTGATCTGGTCGATCGTCCGCCCCTCCCGGTTGGAGTTGAAATCGACATCGTAGTTCACGCCGCCGCTGGCGTAGAGCACGATCGTGTTGGGAGTGAACGCCCCCGTGAACCCGCTCTGGTGGACGCGCGCGTCCACCCACTCCGTGTGGCCCGAGTCCGTCTTGAAACTCCCGCCGTAGCCGGCCACGGCCGCCGGGGCGGGGGCGGCGGTACCCGCGGCGGACGGACTACCGCCGTCGCGCAGGTACGGGGTGTACGCCTTCACCTCGGCGAACGCCACGGTGTTGCTGGTTCCGTCCTGCATGCTGCGCGGCCGGAGGGCGTTGTTGATCACGAACGCCCCGTCACCGCCCTGCCGCGCCGAGGGGTTGTAGACCATCCAGGTGCCAAAGTTCGCGCCGTAGGTCAGCGGGTACTGGATGAGGGAGCCGTCGGCCCGAGCCCGGTCGTTCGGATCGCTCGGGCAGAAGTACACCGCAATCCGCTGCTGGGTCACGAGCGGCTGGGTGGCGTACCCGGCGGCGAAGTTGATCTGCCGGTACAGGTTGGCCTGCTCGAGATACGGCAGCAGGCGCGCCTGGACCGACCAGGACGTGCCGGTAGCTCCAATGGGGTAGACCCCGGCCGGGGGGTAGCTCCGCACGGCGTTCTCGTGGTTGTGCAGGGCCAGACCAATCTGCTTGAGGTTGTTGAGACACTGTGTCCGGTTGGCGGCCTCGCGCACCTTCTGCACTGCCGGCAGGAGCAGGCCGATCAGGATGGCGATGATGGCGATCACCACCAGCAATTCGATCAGCGTAAAAGCCTTTCTGAGATAGTTCTGGGGTCGATTCATTGTCGTGCTCCGGTAGGCGGGTGTGGTGGGTTCTCTGCCTGATTGAGACTGAATCTCTCCATTTGTTGATATAGAGATTCAGTCTCAACAAGATGAGATGATAGAGAGGCCAGGTTCCCCGGCAAGGGCGAACCCATTTTTTTCCGACCGCCGGGAACTGCCCCTGAAAGGCGATGGGCATTCCTGCTCCCGGCGACCTCTCCCTTGCACCCGCGAGCGGCTCCGTGCTATACCGAAGCGCCTTGAGCGAAAGGAGTCCAGAGGAGTGCAGCACACCTTGAGCAAGGAAGTGATCCTGGCGGCAGGCTACTCCACCTGGGTCGTCTTCGCGATTTGCATGCGCTGCTACTTCCGGGGCGCACGTCGCGCCACCGCCGCGAAGACGTGGCTCACGCGCGCCGCCGTCGCCTGCACCCTCACCCAGATGGCCGCACTGGCGCTGGCGCGTCCCTCCGACCTGGCCCTGCTCTGGGCAGGACTCGCCGCCTACGCCACGGCGAACGCCCTCTTCTGGTGGGCGCTGGCAACGCATGGCCGGGAGCGGCCCGCCTTCGCTCTGCTGCCGGTCACTCCGGCCCGGTTGCGGACCTCCGGACCATACCGACTGGTGCGCCACCCGATCTACACGGCCTACCTGCTGGCGTGGCTGGCCGGGCCGGTCGCCACGGGGCAACTCTGGTTGCTTGCCACTGCTGCCGGCATGGGAGTCCTCTACTACCGAACCGCACGCCTGGAGGAACTGCACCTGCTCTCCGGGCCGCTGGCCTCGGCGTACCAGGCTTACCGCAGCCGTACCGGGATGTTCGTGCCGCGCGTCGGTTGGTGAACGTCCGTCCGCCGCGGCGGTGAGCCGTAACGGCACTGCCGACGTTCGCCGCTGTGCGGAACCGCACAAATGTTCCCGCTTTGTTTCCTGCCGGGCGCGGGTGGTAAGGGGTGAACGAAACCGCCGGCCGCCTCCGATCACACGAGAACGCGGTGTCGGCTGGCGTGCGACGCCTCCGCACGCGGTTCGTGTCTCAGAATCGCACGGCGGATCAGCAGGCCGGAAGGGGCCAGGAACAGAATGAGCAGCCCGATGGCCGTCACGGTCGTGTGCCGCGCCGTCGGCGCGATCTCCCGCCGCGGCTGACGCGCCACCCCCACCGCCGCCGTGCTCTGCGCGACAACGGGGCCGGCCGCCGGCAGCGCCAGGGCGTGGGCGGCGGTCGCCTGCAGAGCGAGGCGGCGGTCCTCCGCGATCTTGCCTCCCCACGCGGTCTCCAGCGCGGGCAGGAACAGCCCCAGGCAGGTGAGGGCGACCCCCGCCAGGGCCAGCGCCCCGGCCTGCAGCCAGAAGCGCCCCCTGCTCTTGATCCGGACCCCAACGGGCTGTTCGCACACCGGGCAAACCACCGTATAGGTGTCGGTTCCGTTCGCGGATGGGGCGACGCTCACCTCCGCGACCGTCTGCCCTCTCCTCCCGGCGGCGCCGTTGCGGGCCGCCCCTGCCCCGGCGCAACCCAACCGGAGCGCCAGCCGGCCTTGCGGGGCCGAGCGCCCCGGCGGGGCAATGACGCCGGAAAGCAGCACCAGGCCCGCGAACCCGAAATAACAGGCCGGGAGCACCCAGGCCGGCACTCCGGTCCCCTCGAATGGGTAGAGGATGCGGTCGAGCACCTGCTCCGTGAACGTCTGCTGGCTCGGCTTCTGGCCGGCGAGGAGACGCAGGTCGTATTCCCAGTCGGTCAGCGGACAGGTGACGTTGAGGGTCGCCTCGGCGGCCACGGTCAGGATGGCGGCCATGTGGATCCAGCGGAACCACGGATTGCGGATCCACCGCCACCCCAGTGGGATGCCCACCAGGATGAGGAGCTGGCCGAAGACCACGTAGGCCATCAGGGTGATGTGAGTGGCGGCGGTCACATCCGCCAGGATGCGATAAAACATCATTCTTCCTCAGCGGAGTTCCGTTAGCACCCACTACCCTCTGATTCGGATCCCCGGCGGAACGATTTATTCCTCCTGCCGAGGTGGGTCCGGGTTCTCCCTGAAAGCCCACGGGTAGCGCCCGTGGGGTAAGCGCTGGGGGATCTGGCCCACGGGACGCCACCCGTGGACTTTGGCGGAACCATTCCTTCCCACTTTTTTGTAAATCTTCGCCCAACCCAAGCGAAGAACAGAACGGGTGGGGGCGTAGCGACCTTTGCTGCGCCGTCTCGAACAAATAATCTCCGGGTCCGCATTCGCTGGAAAGGGGTTCAGTGCCATGAAGAAGCTCATTGTTCTCTCACTCCTGGTCCTTGGGGGCCTGTTCGTTCTGAAGAAAACCAACGTCGGTAGTTACGCCTGCACTCTCTGGAACAACGGCCGGGCAGCGATCCAGAAGCAGGTGCCGCGGCAGTTTGAACTCGACCGGGTGCGGCAAGAGATCCAGAAGCTCGACACCGACGTGCGCAACATGCTCGACCCGATCGCCGCCAAGCAATACGCCGTCGCGCAGCTGGAGCAGCAGATCAAGAACGCCCGCGCGGACCTGAACACCCGCCGGACCGCCCTGCTGCAGCTGACGAGCAAGGTCGAGGCCGGTCAGCAGCAGATCAGTCACCAAAACGATAGCCTCTCGCACGCCGAGGCGAAGGCGCGCCTTGCCCTGGACTTTGCTCGCTTCAAGGCGGACGATGCCCACCTGAAGAGCCGCGAGAAGCTGCTCGCCGCCCAGAAGAAGACCTTGCAGCTGGCCCACGAACAGCTCACCCGGATCATGCAGCAGAAGACGGAGTTCGAGGTGCGCCTGGCTCAGCTGGAGGCGGCCGAGGAGGATCTGAACCTCAAGGCAATCACGACCCCGCTCCGCCTGGATCAGACGCGCGTGGCCGAGATCAAGAGCACCCTGGACGGCGTGCAGAAGAGCCAGGAGATCGAGGCGATCAAGCGTTCGCTGGAAGAGCGCTACAGCGGTCGGCCGGCGAGCCAGCCGACAGCGGCGGCGCCGACCGTCGATCTGAACGAGGTCCGGACGTTCCTGGGCGTGCCGTGCTGCCCGGAGGCGCCCGCGGTCGCCGAGAACAAGTAACGAACGCACCAGAGAACCCGGGCCGGGTCCGCCTCCCGCACGGGCCGGTCCGGGTTCCGCCACAACGGCCCGGCAGGCGGGGCAGGCATTCCTGCCTGCCAGATTGTTGGGGCAGGCAGGAATGCCTGTCCCACACCTCGCAATGGGTATAATGAAGCGGATGGGGGCAACCCCGACCTCATCCGAATTGCCCCTGTCTTCCGGTGGTTCACGACAGCATCATGCTCCGCTTCGGATGGTTGACGCTGCGGCAGGCACAGGAAGCACTCCGGACGGGGTGCCTGGAGGAGGCCCAGCGCCTCCTCGCCCAGCCGGCGGCGCAGGGGCAAAAGCGCTCCTGGGAAGTCCTGCAACAGCTCGCCCGCGCCTTCGCCGAGCGCGGCGAGCGGCAGTTGCGGCTGGAGGATCCGGCGGCCGCGTGGGCCGACCTGCTGCGGGCCGAACAGACGAGGGTAAGCGATCCGGCCGCGGTGCGGCTGCGCCAGGCGCTGACGCGGCTGGGGCTGGCGGAGGTGCGGGCGCTGCTGGAGGCGGGCGAGCCGGTCCGGGCGGTTGAGGCGGTCGCCCAGCTGCGTGACCGCGGGGCGCGCCTCCCCGAACTGGAGCCGCTCGAGGAGGCTGCCAAGGACTGGGTGCTGGCCCGAGAACTGGCGGACCGCGGGGAGTTCGCACAGGCTCTACAAACGCTCGGGCGAGCGCGCAAGCTCCTGCCAGGTCCGACCGGCGCGCTGAAGCGCTTCCACGATCTGCTCGACGAGCGCCGCGAGCCGTTCGCCGCGCTCCTGGCTGCCCTCCACGAGGCGGCCGAGCAGGAACGCTGGCGCGACGTCCTCGACCTGTCGGAGAAGGTGCTGGCGGTGGCGCCGCAGCACGCCGAGGCGCGCCGAGTGCGCAACCGCGCCTGGAAGGCGATCGAGCCGGCGACGGTGGTGTCCGTTCCGGCCAGGCGCGAGCCGCCCCGGGACGAACCGCCCGCCGACGCGGGCGTCCAGTACCTGTTGTGGATCGACGGCGTGGGCGGTTACCTCGTCTGCCTGGACAACCGCATCACCCTCGGCCAGGCGACGCCCGACTCGACGGTCGATGTGCCGCTGTTCGCGGACGTGTCGCGCCTGCACGCCGTCCTGACGCGCGACCCGGAGGGCTACCTGCTGGAGGCGCTGCGGCCGGCGCAGGTGAACGGCAGGCCGGTCCTCAAGGGACTACTGCGGTCGGGGGACCGGGTGACGCTGGGAACGTGCTGCCAGATCCAGTTTCGCCAGCCGGTCCCGGTCAGCGCCAGCGCCCGACTCGACCTGGTGAGCGGCCACCGCCTGCGGCTCGCGGTGGAAGGCGTCCTGCTGATGGCCGACACACTCGTGCTCGGCCCCAGTCCGCAGGCACACGTCGTCATGCCGGATCTGCGGGAGCCGGTCGTTCTGTTCCGCCAGAAGGCCGGGCTCGGCGTGCGGCACGCCGGCAACCTGCTCGTCAACGGTCACACATGCCGCGACCGGGCCGCCCTCGAACCCGGCGCCGCGGTGGCGGGCAATGATTTCTCGCTGACGCTCGAGCCGGTCGTGCGGCGGTCATGAGGGAGAGACCGTCGGACCAGCCCGGAGCGCCAGCGCCGGGCACCACAAGCGCCCGTCGCTGGCGCTCCGGGTTGATCGAACGACCCTCCCAAAGAGGTGTACCATGAAGTTCACCTACAACTCCGGGCAGCGACCCCTGGACGGTTACGCACTCAAGCGCGGCGTGGGCCGGGGCGGCTTCGGCGAGGTCTACTACGCTGTCAGCGACGGCGGCAAGGAAGTCGCGCTCAAGCTGGTGCGCAGTAACCTGGACGTCGAGCTGCGCGGCATCGGCCAGTGCCTGAACTTCAAACACCCGAATCTCGTCAACCTGTACGACCTGCGCACCGACCGCAACGGCGACCACTGGGTCATCATGGAGTACGTCGCCGGCGAGACGCTGAACGTCATCCTCGGCCGCCATCCGCAGGGCGTGCCGTCCGAGCTGGCCCGGCAGTGGTTCGCCGGCCTGTCGGCCGCCATCGGCTATCTGCACGACCACGGCATCGTTCACCGCGACCTGAAGCCGGGAAACATCTTCATCGAAAACGGGCTGGTGAAGGTCGGGGACTACGGCCTGGCGAAGTTCATCAGCGACAGCCAGCGCACGGCCCAGACGCAGAGCGTTGGCACCGTTCACTACATGGCCCCGGAGATCTCGACCGGCAACTACAACAAACAGATCGACATCTACGCCGCCGGCATTCTGTTGTATGAGCTGCTGACCGGGCGCGTCCCGTTCGAGGGCGAGAGCGCGGGCGAGATCCTGATGAAGCACCTGACCTCGCCCCCGGACCTGAGCCGGCTGCCGTTCGAGTTTGTCCCGATCGTCAGCAAGGCGCTGTCGAAGAACCCGGCGCACCGCTATCGGACGATAAGCGAGATGGCCCGGGAGGTGGCCGCTCTGACCGACGCCGGGCCGGCCCGGACGCCAGTCCCGCGGCAAGCGATCCCGGTGGCCGAGCCGGTTTCGCCGCGGGCCGAGGCGCTCCCCAGCGCCCTGCCGGTGGTGATCCCGCCGCGCAAGCGCGTGGCCGAGTTGTGCGGGTCGATGGCGATGGCGGCCCTGCTCGCGGCGCTGCTGTGCATCCTGTGGGCGGCGGTCCGGCGGACGAACGACCTGGCCGAGATCGGCAGCTACTTCTACCTGACGGTCGCGACCTGCTGGGCGGTCCTGGTGCCGGCCAAGCTGTGGACGACGCGCGTCGAGGACTCGTGGCGGCGCCGCGTGGTGCTGATGTGCCTGGGCGTGCTGATCGGAGTTGGGGCGATCTGGCTGGAGGGGCACGACCTGCCGGACCTGTTTTCGGCGCAAGCGAGCGCCGCCGAGGCGCAGGCGGCCGTCGCGCCGGTGGAGGCCGCCGCGCCGCCGCCGCGGTGGTCGTGGCGGACGTGGTTCCGCCAGGGGCCGGACCTGCCGGTGGCGGCGAGCTACCTGGCGTACTTCGGGCTGGCGCTCTTCGCGCTGCGCTGGTGGCGGATGGCCGACCGGCGCCGGCCACAGCGCTTCAGCCTGTTCGCGGTGCTGGCGGCCGGGTTCTGGGGCTATGTGCTGCTGTACTTCTGGCCGCACACGAGCCCGCCGGTCGGGTTCGTGGCGCTGCTGATGAGCGCGGTAATCATTCAGCTGGTCAGCCCGTGGGAAGAACCCCCGCCGCCGCGCAGCCGCCGGCTGCGGCTGCGGTACGCCTGAACGGAAACGGGGAGGAGAACCCATGCGCACCGCGAGTATGCTCCTGGCCGGTCTGGCAGCCCTCGGTGTGGCGACCGCCAGCGCCGGCGGGCAGGGTGGGGTTCGGCTGCCCCGGGCGCGCTTCCTGGAGGCCGGCGCGAAGGTCTGGGCGACCGCCCACAAGCCGCTGGCGTCGTGGGAGGTGGAGGGCTGGGGCCGCAACCAGGCCGAGGCGGAGGAGGCGGCGCTGCGCAAGGCCCGGTCGCTGGTCGAGGACTTCCTGCGTCAGCGGAACCCGGAACTCTCCTGGTCCCCATCGGTCGCGTTCGTGCGCAAGCACCTCGTTACCGGACCCGCCACCCGCCGCAAGGAGAAGGACCAGCCCGTCGGGCAGAAGCGCGAATTGCCGCTGGAGTGCTGGACGCTTCCGGTGGCCGTCACCCCGACGACCGAGCACCTGCTGGCCCAGGCCGCGCGGGCGGAGCGAGCCGAGGGGCGGCTGCTCCTGCTCGGCAAGGTGCTGGTCGGGGTGGTGCTGCTGCTGGTCGGCGTGGTAGGCTACCTCAAGCTCGACGAGTGGACGAGGGGTTCCTACTCCCGCTGGCTGCAGGGCGGACTGGTTGGCCTGCTGGCGGCGGCCGGCGTTGGGCTGTGGTGGTGGTCGTGACCCGTTCTTGTTGCCGCTTGCGGCTTGGCGAGAGCCCCCTGTCCGGTCTCGCCAAGCCGCAAGCGGCAGCGCGTTGACCCGGATCTAGCGGCGGGCACGCATATCCGCCAGGACAGCGCGAAGGGAGCCCGATGCCCTCGGAAAGTGACCGCTTGCTGATTCAGCAGATCCGTCAGGGCGACGGCCAGGCGTGGCAGCACCTCATCGGGCGCTACGAGGGGCGGCTGCTCGCGTTCGTGGACCGGCGCCTGCACGACCGGGCCGCGAGCGAGGACGTCGTTCAGGAAACCTTCGTCGGATTCCTCAACAGCCTGCCAAACTTCGACGAGAATCGCGAGCTGCAAACGTACCTGTTCACCATCGCCTCGTACAAGCTCACCGATCACCTGCGCCGCACCGGCCGGCATCCGCTGCACCACGTCTCCGACAGCCCCGGTGACGTCCTGCACCAGCAACTCGACGAACACCCGGCCGCGTCGAGCGTCGCCCGCAGCCAGGAGCGGCAAAACCTGGAAGTCGAGGCGGTCGTCCGGTGCCTGGGGCAGTTGCTGCGGCAGTGGCAGGAGCGCGGCGACTACCTGCGCATCAAGGTACTGGAGCTGCTGTTCGTGAAGGGGCTGCCAAACCGCGAGGTGGCGGCGCTGCTGCACATCAGCGAACAGCAGGTGGCGAACTATCGGTTCGCCGCGGTCAAGAAGCTCGGCGAGAGCATCCGCGCCGCCGGCCTGCCGGCCGACGTTTTCCCCGAGCTGCACCGCTCGGACAGCTGAAGTGCGTACCAGCCGCGTGCGGTCTCCCCGCGCGCGGCTGGTAATCCCCCTCACCGCATGTGCTCCGGGAGGTCGTCGCCGCCCGACGAGGGCAGCGTGTATTTCCGCGGCGCCGGAGCCGGCGGTTCGGGCCGAGGCGCTGCCTGCGGACCGGCGGGAAGCATCTCGGGCGCCGCAGCGGTCGCCGGTTCAAGTTTCGGACTCCGGCGCCTCATCCGCAGCAACAGGCGCGCCGCCACGACCAACCCCACCACACCGAGCCCGCCCAGGATCCACGGCTTCGGGTTCATCGCCCAGTGGCGCGTCGCGACCGCGACCGGCATGCGCATCGTCCGCCGCGCCACCACCTGCTCGTTGTTGTCCAGCCACTCCAGCTCGACCTCCAGCAGTACCGCGCTCGTCTTGCCGAGGGTCGGGTGCGATGCCCCCGCCGCGCTGTCACCGTACACCTCGTCGAGGGCCGGCTGCGGCAGCTTCACCTCGAAGCCCAGTTCCTGCGTCTGGTCGCGTACCAGCACCCCGCCGGCGCTCCACTCCTTGCCCGCCTCGTTGCCAGCCCCTTCCGCGATGAGCCGCGCGTCGAGGTGGTGGCGCGGATCGGGCTGGAGCGCGGCGGGCAGGGTGTCGATGTTGCGTTCGGTGACCTGGCTCGCCTCGGCGCCGCCTTTGGGGAAGCGCAGCCGCGCTTTCCAGCGCAGCCGCTCCGATCGCCGATTCGTCAGCCGCGCGGCCGACGGGTCGGACAGATCCTCGCGGATGCCGAGCCAGCGCAGCCGGTCGCCGCTGCCGTACTCCAGGATCCCAAGCCGGTCCGGCGGTTGCAGCTCGTAATCGGCGCGCACCGTGCGCGGCCGGAGCGGCCCCGGCCCGCCCGCCTCGGGGTAAACGATCTCGTAGACGCCAGCCCCCGCGAAGCGGTGCCGTACCGTGCAGACACCGTCTCCGGCCCGCTCGTCGCCGCTCTCGGTCTTGCCGTCGTCGTGCAGGGTCACCTCCACCGGCCCGGCCGCGCGGTCGGCCGTGTCGAGCACGTGCAGCACGAGCGAGCCGCCCTCGGGCGCCTTCGCGGGGTCAATGCGGGCGTGAATCAGTACCTCCTCGCCGACGGACACCACGTCATGCTTGACCTCGATCACGCCGAACGCCTCGACCGTCACCGCGCGGGCCTGGGCCGGGTCGCCCGGGCACAGCCCCGGCCAGGAGAGCTGATACCCGTTCTTGCCGACCTTCGCCGGTTCGACTTCGATCGCGTAGTGGTAGTACCTCACGCCGGGCACGGCCGGGTCGGACTCGACCCGCTCCGCCTGGCCCACCGGCAGCGGCGGGCCGGTCGGGTTCCCGGCGCCGTCGAGCGCTCGCAGTTCGCCCGGCCCGGGGTCGCAGTCGTGGCAGGTCAGCGTCGCGTGGACCTTGCCCTTCTCGCCCAGGTACGGGCTCGGGCCGGCTCTGACCGCGTCGAGTTGGCGGCCCGGAACGACCGCCTCGATCGCCAGCGTGTCCGCCACGCCGGCCGGCTCGGCCTTGTCCAGCGGCAGCTTCGGGTCGTGCTCGAACGAGTGGAACTCCAGCGCGGCGCGATACACGCCCGGAGCGAGCCCGCGCCGCGCCAGCCGCACCGTCAGCGACACCAGGTTGTCGCGGTTGAGCGGATCGCTCGGCCCGCCGCGCGTCAGTACCGACGCGCCGCCGAACAGCAGATCCAGCTCGCCCTCGTTCGCGCCGAGCAGCTTGCCTGCGCCGCCCTTGGCCGCCACCCGCCTGGCTCGCCAGCGCACCGGGATCTCGCGGGCGTCGGTCAGCAGCTGGAACGGCGCCTCGGCGAACGCGGCGCATTTGTCCGCCGGGAAGCGGAGCCGCAGCGGGCCGTGGAGTTCGTGGTCGCCGTGCTGGAAGCGCACCCCCTTGTGCAGCACCTCGGTGTAGACGGGCAACGCCACCTCCAGCGAGCGGTCCTCGCCACCGTCGGCGTAGTCCACCAGGAAGGTCACCTCCGTCCGGTACTTGCCCGGCTGCACGCACCACGGCACCGACCCGAGATCCACCATCGCCTGGTCGCGGCGCCCCACGACCAGGTGCGCCGCGAGCGGAAGCCGGTCCCAGCCCCTGAGGGAGACGTTGCGCAGCGGTTCGTACCCCGGCTTGACGCGCACCTGCTTGACCTGGGCGCCCGGCCGGTTGGCGGTGAAGGTGAGGGTGTGCCGGACCTGGGAACCGGCCAGGCCGAGCAGGAACAGCTGGTCGAGCGGCTCGCCAGTCCGGTCGTGCAGACTGACCGCGTTCACCACCACCCGGATCGTCACCGGCGTCGGCACGGCGCCCGGCCCGACCAGGTAGAAGACGCGCTCGAACCCGCCGCCCGGCAGCGCCGCCAGCGGGGCCAGCGTCAGCGCCAGGAGCGCCTTCTGCCGCCCGCCCGCGCCGAGGGCCGGCTTCGCGTGATCCGGACCGAGCCCCGCGACACGGAAGGGGATGGTCGCGGGCGTCCCCGCGTCTTCCTTCAGCCGCCGACCGCTCGCGTCCTCGACCTGCGTGAAGTCCACCCGGTCCGGCTCCTTGCGGGCCTTCCACTCGGCCGCGTCCGCCTGCCAGATCTCCGTGCGGGCGGCGCTGAGCCAGATCGGCTCGGCCGTCGCCAGCGGCGTTTTCAGCTCGACCTCCACCTCGATCCGGCGCGAAGGACCGGCGCCCTCCTTTGTCGCGGGCTTGCCCCGGCTCCGGGCCGCCATGTCGAGGCGGAACACGTTCGGCTGCGCCGCGAGCGGGTAGGGATCCTTGCGCACCATCAGGCCGACCCGCGTCGGCTTCTGCTCCCACGGCAGCCGCACCTCGATCACGCCGTACTTGTAGACGCCGACCGGCAGCCGCGCCCACGCCTCGGGCGTCAACCCGACCCTGAGCACCTCGCCCTTGCCGCGCAGGGCCAGCTTGCCGGTCGGCAGTCGGAGGGCCGCGCGCGGCACCGCCGCCTTGCTCGAAAACGGCAACTCCTTGAGGGCGACATCTGTCTCGGTCAGCAGTCCGTCCGGGGCGGTGCGCTGGGCGAGCGTCAGATCGAGCGCGGCCTCGCCCGAGCCGGCTGCGTTGGTCAGCTCCAGCGCCGCGGGCAGGCGCAGCGTCGGGTAAGGGCCGATCTCCAGCGTGCGGCGGATCAGGCGGCGCCGGGCGCCCGCGAGCGGGCCGCGCACCCCGGTGACAGTGACATCGACATGACACGACCCGACGAACGGGCTGGCGCCGGACGAGGCGGCGGTCCCGTCCAGCACCTTGCCGGTGTTGCGGAAGGTGCGCGTCGGTCCCGCGCCGGCCGGCTGCAACTCCAGCTCGAACGTCTCGGGCCGGCCGCCGACCGGGGTGACCGTCACCTCGACCTTGAAATCCTCGGCCTGGAACGGGCTGGCGCCGGCGGGTAGCGGCGGCGGCGTGAACTCCACCTCGAACGGGATCAGGTCGCGCGGCGTGTAAAGCGGGCGCTCGTCCGGGCCGGGGCCGGTGTACCGGAACGCCACCCCTGCGCGCATGGCCGCGATGCAGCGCGTGACGTAGTCGTCGTGCTGCGCGGCCGGACGGACGACGCTCAGTTCCAGGCTGCCGCGCGGAGCGCCGAGGCCGGTCAGCGTCTCCCGCGAGAGGGCGTAGTACCAGTGCGAACGGCCGACGCGCGGCTTCAGGGCGGCGAGTTCCGCGGTCCCGATCCACGGCGGTTTCATGTGGGCAGGGTCCGGGGCGAGGGCGCGCGGCCGCGGTCCGACCGGCTCGCGGTAGACCAGGACGCCGAGGTCGTCCCACAGCCCGACCCCCGGCACGCTGAAGATCTCCCGCCCCGGGGCCGGCACCCGCCGCGGCACCTCCAGCCGCCACGCCTCGCGCAGCTCCCACAGCAGGTGTTGCAGATCCTTCAGCAGGTCGAGGTTCGTCTCCGGCTCGTAGCTGGCGCCGTAGCGCTGGCGCTCGGCCGCGGTCGAGGTGCGGGCGAGGCTGCGCAGCAGCGGACGGTCGCAGCTCTTGCCGAGGCCGAACGCGATGATCGGCACCCCGCGGTCGCGGAACGGCTTACCCCACCGCTCGCCGACCCAGGCCTCGAGCTGCTCACCCCGGAGCGGTTTGCGCTGGTCGATGTAGGCGTAGTCCTTCGTCGCGTACTGCGTGCCCCATCCCTCGGCGCACGCCTCCTCCTCGCCGTCGGTGAACAGCATCGTCCACGCGCGGGCTCCGTCCTTGCCGGCTTCCGGCAAGAGCGTCTTGCGGATCCGCTCGAGCGCCAGCAGCGATGCCGTGCCGTGGGCGAGGGTGATCTTCTTGCCGCGCGGGTGCCTGGCGAACAAATCGAGGGTGTAATCGCGGTAGTCCGCGTCGGTGATGACTTCCTTGCGGGCCTCGCGCTCCCGGATACGGGCGACGAGCTTCGCCTCGCGCCGCTGGACCTCCGCAACCAGCTCCTTGAGGAGTTCCCGCCCGGTCCGCGGCTGGCCGTCCCAGTCGTACCGCCGGCCGAGGGTGACGAACCCGGTCTTCGCGTCGATGAAACGTGTGAGCACCTCGTTCTCGGCGCGGAACAGGACCAGGGCGATGCGGTCGTGGTCGCGGGCCACGTCGATGAGGAACTGAATGCCGTCCCAGCGGATGCCCTCCGGGTCGTTGGCCGGGAGGGTGCCGTTGCGGTACGTGCCGAGCATGCTGCGCGAAACGTCCACTGCCAGGATCAGGTCGTGCGGCCGGTCGGGCTCGTCCTTCGGCCCCGGCTGCTGCTGGGCGGACGCGGAACCTGCCAGGGTGACGAGCGTCGCCAGCAGCCCGGACAAACAGAAGCAGATGCGCGTCATGGGAGCCTCGTCGGGGCGCTCGACCTGCGGCGCCGGCGGATGGGGAGTGAAAGCGGCGCGGGGTGTGCTGCCGTCAGGCGGATTCCGTGGCGGCCGCGGGCGGCGCGAACCACTCGGCCCAGGAGGCGGCGACGCACGCCGCGCCCAGCCCGCCCGAGCCGAGCATGGATCTTAGCACGTCGGCGAAAAGGCGCCCATGCAAAAGCGGGCCGACGATCGCCACCCCGCCGGCCGCTTCCGCCAGTCCCTGCCGGAGCAGGGCCGCGCCGACCTGCCGCGCGTAGTCGGCGGCGCAGATGGTCAGGTGAAGGTGGGCCACGACCGGGGTGAACGGGGGTGGGCCGAGGTCCGGCATCTCCGCCCGCCACGCGCAGAGGAGGCGCCGCCAGGCGTAGGCCGGCCCCCACCGATAATCGAGGGCCAGCGCCTCGCACGCCAGGCGCATCCACAGGGCGTGGGGGGGCAGGTCAGCGCCCCGGGCGGCGGCCTCAATCTCGACCGGCACCGCCCGCCGCCGCGTCCGGAGTGCCTCGGCATAGCGCTGCCCAAGCCAGCGCAGCGCGCCGGACCCCGGCGCCGGCGCCGCCTCGCCCGGCAGCAGCAGCGGGACGGGTTCGGACCCCGGTCCCGCGCACAGGTAGCTGTTCCACACGTCGAACCGAACGACGCGCGTCCCCGCAGGCGCGTGCCCGTGTGGGTCGCTCACCTCCACCCCGTCGGCGGCGAAATCGACCGGCACCCACGGTTGGCGGCACAGGCGCACCGCGCCGACCTCCAGACGATCGCGCAGCCGGCAGCGCGTCCGCGCGGCGGCGACGAGGAAGCGCAGCACCGGGGCCGCCGGACGCACGCCGTAGACCGCCTCGGCGTAGTCCCGGCGGGACAGGCCGAGATCCTCGGGGGCGATCCCACCGTCGCCCGACGACGGAAGGTAGGCCACGCGCCGGCAGCTGGCCTCCCAGTTCGCCAGGACGACGCGCGGCGGCCCCGGGTCGATCAGCAGCGGGCCGGCGAGCCGCTGCGGCGGACGCACGGCCTCGACCCGGACCGGGTAGGTGAGGCCGGCACGCCCCGCGAGTGCCAGCCCGATGGTCCCCTCGTAAGGCGGCGGGACATGGGTGCGTTCCTGGAAGTGCAGGCTGAGCAGGAGCGTCGCGCTCTCCCCCGGCAGCAATCGCAGCGGGGTCGCGGGGGAGAGTTCGACGCCGGGGATCCAGGGCACCTGCGGAACGGCCTCGCGGATGACCACGGGGCGCGTGTCCTCGTTGGTCAGCCGGACCAGGCGGGTTTCCGGGGCGTCCTCGGCAAGGCTGTCAATGGCAAGGACGGCGGGCTGAAAGCGCAGGGGCCGCCGCAGCCGCCGGCAGACGCGCTGGCGGAAGACGGTTTCCGGCAGCGCGCGCGGGCGCACCCGGAAGAGGATCTCCTCGACCTCGCCGTCGGCCCGCAGCCACGCCGGATCCCAGCGCACCTCGGCCAGGGCGGGCGCCTGCGCCTTGCGCGGATAGAGCGGGGTAACGGCGACGGCCGGGTGATCGCAGTGGATCTCCCCCCAGGCCGCCGGGACGCCAGGCCCCGGCTCGAACTCCAGGTATGTCGTCGTCCGCCCGAGGTCGCGCCCGATGACCAGCAGCGACCCGGACGGTTCGTCCTTGCCGCCCAGGCTCAGGCGCGTCCGGCAGCGCGGCTCGGTCACGACATACGCCCGGACCTCGAACGGGAACCGTCGCCCGTGCAGCGTCACGGTGAGCAGGGCGCAGCCCGCGTTCGGCTCCGGCGTGGCGTCGGACCAGAGAGACAGTTCCAGGGCGGTCGGCGAAACGAGGCGGTGGTCGAGCAGGTCGAGGGTCGGACCCGGCAGCGGCTCCCAGTGAACGCCGGGAGCGGCGCCGACCAGGCCGGTCAGATCCAGAGTGAAGGTGCCGGCGCAGAAGCTCTCGCTGGCGTGGAGGTAGGCGACGACGAGGGGCGGAGAGCCCGCGCCCAGGAGAGGGGTGTGCGGGACGACGGCCAGCAACTCGCGTCCGCACAGGGCGCAGTAGCGGTCGTCCGGGCGCGCCGGCCAGGGGGGCTGATCGGGGGCACAGAAGCAGTAGCGCGGCACGTCGGTCCCCGTTCGCTCGCCGGCACGGTACTGAGGACGATCAAAGCCCACGAGTCGCCGTCCGTGGGTCTCGATCGTCCTTCCTCCTTTGTCCCCTCAGCGGGCCACCACCACCTTCGGCGAGCGGATCAGTTCCGCCCGTCCGTCCTCGCGTCGGCGCACGTATCCAGGTTCGAGGACATTAACGATCTCATCTGGGCGCAAGCGCGAGTTGGCCACGTAGACAACGTCGTCGAGCACCGGACCATGCTTGCGGACCGAGTCGCCGACCGCCACCGGGTACTCCTCGTAGCCGCCGTGGTCTCGCATGATCTGGAAGACCCGGCCGCGCACCGCCCTGAGCTGCTCGCGGTGCTGCGCGGAGACGTGGGCCGGAGCCTTCGGCGGCAGCGCGGCGTTCCCGATCCCGGGCAACAGGGCGTCGAGCCGGCGGATCTTGTTGACGAACTCGTCGGCGAGCTGCCGTGCCGCCTCTCGCAGCTGGCGGTCCCGCTCGTCCGCGGGGAGCCGCGCGGCCCGCGCCGCCTTCTGCCGGAACCGGGTGCCGGGATAGTGCAGCCCCTTGACGGCGTCCTCCGCCTCAGACCAGCTTCCGCGCAGCGCGCGCAGCAGTTCCTCGGTCAGCAGAGCCAGTGCGAGGAACGCCTCCGCGGCGGGACTGGTCGCGGCCAGCGCGGCGAGCGCGGCGTCTTCCGGGGGCTGGGGCGGCGGCCCGGGCGGAGACACCGGCGCGGGCACAGCCCCCTCGGAGGCAGGCGGGGGTTCCGCAGCAGGTTCGTTCGCGGTCGTCGGCGGCCTTGCAACGGGTGGCGGGTCGCCGAGCGCGCAGCGTGCCACCTGCCCGAGGCGGGCGAAGTTCTCCAGCAGGCGGCGTGCCCACTGGCGGTGCGCGCCGGCGGCGGGACCAGCGAGGATCGGCTGGGTGAGCCGCGCGAACTCGCCCAGGCCGTCCAGCTGCGCGCACACCTGGCGCAGCGTGAGGGTCTGCGAACCCGTCACTTCCTCTCGCAGCCCGTCCACCGCGGCGCGCGCGGACTCGAATATCGTCTGCGGCACGAACGGCGCCACCACCTCGGGCAACTGGCGGAACAGGCGTACCTCACAGGCCCGGGTGAGGCACCCCTCGACCTCGCCGGCCGCGGTGAGGAGCTGACGCAGGCAGTCGCGCAGACCGTCCGGCGGCGGCTGGTCGAGGACGGCGAGGCGCGGCACCACGGCGGCGCGAAGTTGATCGCCGCGGTGCCGCTGGCGCAATCGGCGCAACGGCTCCAGCAGACCGCCCCGCGCCACAGCGTCGCCAGCCGCGCCGCGAACCGCCTCCCAGAGCAGGTCAGTCGCCACCCCGCGGAGCGCCGCGGCCTTGCCGTCCAGTTTCCCCCTTTCCTCGGCCGCGGCCAGCGCCGTGAGGAAGTCGAGTACTTCCACGGGGCCGAGGGCCGCCGGACGGCGCAGCCGCAGCTTGTTCGCGTCCGCGCCCGGTGGTTGGAGCACCTCGTAGACCGGCCGCTCCAGCTCGCCGCCGGTCCACCACGCCCAGCGCGTCGCCGGGTCGGTGACGTACTGCAGCCACAGGTCGCGGCGGTAGACCTGGCACTCGCTCACCAGCCTCTCCACCAGGCCGGGCGCCACGGCCGCGCGCTCGTCCTCCAGCCAGCGAATCGCGGCGGTGCAGTCGTCCTCCGGGGTGCCGCCCGCGGACCAGCGGCGGACCAGCAGGCAGGCGCGGAGCAGCACTTCCTCGGCAACGGCAGTCGGGGGCGGAGCGGGAACCTGGGGCGTGCTCATGACTACTCTCACCTGTCGCCGCTATACGCGAGGAGGCCCGCCGGCGCCCAGCGGATCCTCGCTCTGCAGCGTCGCCTCGGGGTCCGGCACCGCCAGCGTCAGGACAAATGGGCCGTACTGCCCGCCCTCGTGGGTGACCGTCAGTTCGATCCGCCCCGGTCCGTGCAGCCGCACCTCGCCCTCGTAGGCTGTCCCCGGCACGCCCGGCAGCGGCGGCGCCCCCGGGGCCGGCGGGCGCGACACGTCGAAGTGGCCGAACTCCAGCGGCCCGCGCCGCCAGTCGCGCACGAACAGCGTCAGCCGCCGGCCACCCTCTGGCGCGGTCAGCAGCTGGGCCGGCGCGAACCGGGTTCGGTGGGCCGCGGACGGGTCGTGCAGCGGCGCGCCGACCGGCACGACAGTCTGAAACTCCGTCCGGGCCACTCGCTTCTCGAGCACCAGCCGCTGCAGTCCGAGCGGGTGATGCGTCACATCGACCGACCGGGCCAGCTGGTGGTCGAGGTCGATCACCTGCCGCAGCGTCAGGTAGCTCGCCATCCCGTGCGCCACCTGGCGCTTCGCGAAGGTCGGGTCGTAGTGGAGCAGATCGCGATCTGACGGGAAGTAGTCCCGCATCAGCCGGGCGACCAGCGGCAACCGGCAACCGCCGCCCGCCAGCACGATGATGTCCGGGGCGATGCCGTGGTCGTCGCACTGGGTCCGCAGCTCGCGCACCGTGTCCTCGACGCGCTCGCGCACCGTGTAGCGCTGGCCGGCGTTCGTCTCGAAGATGTCCTCCAGCGGGAAGTCGCACGCCTCGTCCAGGGTGAAGTGCAGCTCCTTGAAGAAGGCGTCGCGGGTGTCGGCGTCGAGCGGGTCAAGGGCCCGGTCGAGCGTCCAGATCTCCTCGCGGGCTACCGCCGCCTCGCCGTGGCCGGGCTGGACGAGTACCCGGCAGTCGATCTCCGCCAGCCGCGGCCGCAGCCGCTCGACGACCGGGTGCCGGTCGTCCCCCTGGCGCTGAAGGTGCAACTGCTCCTCCTCCTCGACGGCCGCCGCCAGCGAGAAGTCGCTCAGGGTGAGCGGCGGCGCCCCGTCGTCGGTCGGAACCCCGTGCTGGGGGCGCGGCGAGGTGCCGGCCGGGCGCACGCCGGTGTCGCACAGGTCCATCTTGATCAGTTCGGCGATCTTCCACAGCGCGTCCCAGTTCTTGCGGCCGAGCTGATACAGGTGGGCCGCCCCCTGACCGCCCGTGCGCAGCGGTTCACCGTCCGCGACGAGCGGGATACCCAGGAGCCGAGCCGAGCGGTGGGTCACCGGGTCGAGGACGACCACGCGCCGCTGCAGGGCGTCGGCGACACGATCGCGAAGCAGGGTCATCACCGCCCGCGTCACCTCGTCGCCGCCGAAGTCGCCGCGGCCGCCCAGGCCGATGTACCGGGTCTGCACTGCGGTCGTGTCCTGCGGCAGGTACACCTCCAGCACCGACGTATCGACCGTTCCGCCGCCGAAGTCGTACGCGATGAGGCGGAACGTCTCCGGCAGATCCTCGCGCCCGTGCTCCGACGCGATCAGGTTGATCGCGACCGCGTTGGCCTCGTCGATGGTCGGCGGCAGGATCGTGACTGCGAACGGCCTGCGCTCCTGCGTCAGGTCGGCGGCGAGGCGGCGCGTCGCCTCCTCCAGACGCGCCCGGACCCGGGCCGACCACTTGGTCGGGAACGTCAGGCCGAGGTTGTGGATCTCCTGGCCGAGGGTGTTCTCGGCCAGCGCGATCAGCTGCCGCAGCAGGAGGCGGGCCAGCTCGGCGGTCGGGTAGGTGTGGCCGCGCTGGCGCTCGTCCATGACGAAAACGCGGTCGAGGAACTGGAACTTGCGCTTGACGCTGCGCAGGCAGCACTCGGGGTGCTCGCGGGCGCGGCGGGCGGCGTCGTGACCGAGGAGAAAGACCGGGTGGTGCGGGTCGCTCAGATCCTCGAAGTACATGTCGGACGGGAACAGCTCCGGCGCCTGCCGCTGCTCCTCGTCGAACGAGACGGAGAGCGGCGCCTCGTCCTGGGTGATGCTCTTGCGGTACGCGGCGCACGAGTTCGTCGTGCCCCAGTCGATGGCGACGAAGCTGGCCAGCCGCGGCGGCCGGCCAACGTTCGCCTGGACCTCGCACACCCACCGGCGGTGGCGGGAGTCGATCAGCTCGACCGCCCCGCGCAGCACCGCCCCGGTGTAGCGCTCGCGGTCGAGCTGGGTTGTGTCCACCTCCAGGTCGAGCTGATCGGGAGCCTGGGCCGACAGGTGCCACGGCAGGTGCTCGCGCCGCGGCTTCGTCACGCGCAGCCATTCGGCTCCGTTCGCCTCGCCGGGCGGTCCCTGGCGGACGACGTAGTCGGTGATGGTGATGCCGGCCTCGACGCGGTCCCGGGTCTCGACCAGCGTCAGGGACGTGTTGGCCAGCGACGTGTTGACCGGCACGACCAGGTCCGAGGCGCTGTCGAGGATCAGGTCGAAGCTGCTTTCGGCGCTGGACGGCTGCGGCGCGGCTTCCCGGGCAGGGGGGGCAGGAGTGTCAATGACGGCCAGCGGCAGGCTGACCGGGACACGGCGACCGAGGCGTACCTCGACGGTGCGCGGGCTGCCGCCGCCGAAGTGGAGCCGGCTGCCGGGCACCAGCGCGAGGCGCCCGGTCAGCGGGTACGGACCGAGGGCGGCGCGGTGAAGCACGAACGTGAACGCGCGAGCCGCGAACGCGCCCCAGCCGGCCGCGTTGACGTGCAGCTCGAACGGGTACGCGCGGCCCGGTTCCAGCAGCAGCGGGACCGCCAGGCCGTGCAGGGTGACGAGGTTCTGCGTGTCGGGCTCGGAGTTGGGCGTGACGCCGACAAGCCACTGCGCGACCGGGACGGTGAGGCGCAGGGGGACCACGGCCGTGGCCTCCTGCTGGTACGCCTGCCAGATGCCGCCCTCACGCTGGACGACGCTCGGGTCGGGGGAGTCGAGGATCGGCGGTTGCCCCGGCGGGAGCAGGCGGGCGGCGTGCGTCTCGGTCCCGAGGGCGGACGCGATGACGAGGTGGCCGGGCACGCCGCGCGGCGGGAGGTCGAGCCGGTCAAAGCCGCGGAAGCGCGGCAGCAGGCGGGCGGTCACGGCCGCGGGCGGGCCGTCGGCCGCAGGCACCTCCGCCAGAGAAAAATCGAGCCCGGTGAGCCGCTCGCCGCCGAAGTGCGCGCTGGACCGGGAGAAATCGACGAGCGGGTGAACGGCCTGGCGCCGGTCCGGACGGGCGTCGAGGCCGCGCTCCCAGACCAGGCGAACGAGCGGCCCCTGCTCCGGTTCGCGGTACAGCCAGGCGTGGCCGTCGGGCGCGGTGGGGAGGACGGCGAGGCGAAGGATGCGCAGGCCGCACAGGGCGCAGTGCTGGTCGTCCTCGCGGAACGGCCAGCACGCCTGCAACCGGACGTCGCAGACGGGGCAGGCGCGGGGGCCAGGCGTGTCAGCCATCTCCTTCACCTTGGTCGGGTCTGAGCCCTTTAAAGCCCACGGGCGGCGGCCCGTGGGTGAAGTCCCCGGCACCTGGCCCATGGGACGTGCCCCGTGGGCTTTAACTCCCTTTTCAGATACTTAATCCTGCCCGTCGTAGTCCTCGGTGAACCGGAACGGCGTCTCCTCCGCGGGCGGCGACGAGGGGCGGGCGTCGAGGTCGAGCCGCGGCGACGGGGCGCGCGGCACGGGGGCGGCCGGCGGGGCCGGGGCGTGGTGCTGGGCGACGTGGTGACGGCTGCGCAGAATCGGTCCGAACACCCGCTCCTCCAGCTGAGCCCGCGGCAGGATCACCGGGATCGGCAGCGCCTCGTTCACCGGTCGGAAACACTCCTCAAGCAGCTCGCGCCGCGTCTGCAGCGCCGCCTCGCGCTCCTCGCCCTCCAGCTCGCGCAGGAGCGCCAGCAGATCGAGCTTGCTGCTCAGCCAGACGGCCGCGTTCGGCAACCCCTCGACGCGCCGATGCGCCGCCGGCAACATGCGGTCCGTCAGGATGCGATACATCGGGTGGTTGCGCTCCTCGCGCGGTCCGGTCGGCCCCGCCAGCGCTACCCGCTCCGCGATGCGCCGGCGTACCAGGTCGTGCAGCTCCTGAAGGGCGCACCAGAGCAGCACGACCTGCTGCCCTTCCTGCCGGGCGGCCGCCCGGCGCAGCCAGTCGTTCAGCTGCGTCTGCAGATCGGCACGGTCGGCCTCGTGTTCGGCCAGCCGGTTGACGACCGTCTCGAACTGCTCGCCCAGCGGCAGCGGCAGCGCCCCGCCGAACTCGCTGTGACTCTCCAGCCAGAAGCAGCGCTGGCCGCGCTCCTCCCGGTAGCTCAGGATGCCCGTCATGATGCCGTACAGCGTCAGCTCCAGGCACGCCGCCAGGTGCTTCTGCCGGTCCTGATCGACGCGGCGGATGTCCGGCAGCCGGCCGCGCAGCAAGTTGTAGTCGAAGTGCGTCTCCTTCTGCCGCTGCGAGTCGTAGTACAGGTGGGCCATCCCCTCCAATTCCTGGTAGTAGCACAGCGGGATGCCCGTCTTCTCCTGGTACACAACCAGCGTGTCGTCCTCGATGTCGAACGGCTGCAGACCGACCAGCCCGTGCCCACCACCGGCTTCCAGCTCGCGGCGGAACGCCTCGGCGGCGGCGCTTTTACTGCTCGCAACGCCGAGCCGCCGGACCGTCGGCGCGTCGATCTCCTGCGCGTCGCCGGTGCGCGCGAGGCGCAGGAACACGCCGGAGTAGATGCGCAGGCAGTCGAGGCGCACCTTCTTGCGGTCGGCGTCCCTGTTGAACTGCTCCAGGGCGGACGTGTCGGCGGCGAAGCTCGTCAGCAGCGCCTCGCACGCCACGGCCAGGTCGCGAGCCAGGTCGTCCACGACCGTCTGCGGCGGCAGCTCGCCCCCGCGCAGCAGGGCCAGCGCCAGACCGCCGAGCCCGTTCGCGTCCCGCCACTCCTCGCGCAGGGCGCGGAGTTGCTCCAGCACGCGCCGCTCGATCTCGGGGCCGACCTCCGCCATGTCCAGGCCGGCACTGCGGCTGTGCGGGGCGAGCAGCTGGCGGATGCCGGCGTCGTACGCCACGTCGGTCAGGTGATCGAGCAGGCCGATCGTCCGCCCGTGCGAGACGGCCGGTTCGCGCAGCTCGTTGAAGCGCCGGGCCAGGTAGTGCTGCACCCCCGTCACCGCGTCGGTCTGCCCGCCCAGTATGTCCTGCAGGTGCCGCAGCCGGTCGGCGCAGGAGTGTTGCCGGTCGCCCGGAGCAACCTGCCGCTGCACCTGCTCCAGGCACAGGCGGATGTCGGCAATGGCCTCGTGATGGAACGTCTTCTGCAGGTGGTCGCACGCCTGCCGGGTCGCCCGCAGCAACTCGGCCCGGACCGCCACGCGCGCGTAATACTGCAGCGGCAGCCGCTGGGCGTCGAGGACGCGGTCCTCCCACGGCGGCAGCGTCGAGCGCGTCAGCTCGACCATCTGCCCGGCCCGCTCCAGCTCGCCGCGGTAGAGGTTGGCGTATTCCTCAAACAGCTGCCGCGCTCCGCGCACGCCCAGCTGATCGAGGCGATGCAGGAACAGGCAGCGCAGCCGGGCGTCGATCTCCGGCTCCAGCGTGCGGCGGTTGCGCTCGAAGCTGCGCACCGCCAGACCCGTCTCGCCCTTGCTCTGCCGCTCGCGCTTCAGGCGCAGCAGCTGCGCCTGCAGGAACGGCCGCACGGCCCCGACCGGGTCGGCGTCGTGCCGGCCCGACTCGACGTCGCGCTGGCGGACGCTCTCGTCCTCCTGCAACACCTGGAACCACGTCCGCCGCCGGTCCGACTCGCGGTTCTCCAGCAGGATCTGGTTGCGCAGGGCGGAGTAGCTCAGCCCCACCTGTGGGTCGGCCGGATAGCCGGTCTGCGTCACCGCCGCGGCCTGCCCACCGACGCCGCCGGCCAGATCCTCCGTCGCCATCCGGGCCAGTTCGACCGGCGGCAGGTCCGCCTGACGCAGCCACCATTCGGCGACGAGCTTCCACGCCAGGCGGTGGGCGGCGGCGCGGCGCATGCGCTCGCGGTCGAAATACACCTGGGCCAGGCCGAACGTGCTGAAGCGCTTGCTCAGGTAGTGACTGTAGAGAACGTCGCCGAGCCGGTCCTTGCTGTTGTCGCGCACCTTGTCGCGCATCGCGTGCAGCGTCCGGTCCACGATGTTGCTGCGCTCGGAGTGGTCCTTCAGCGCGAACTGCCCGCCGTCGAAGTGGAGGAACAGCCGCTCGGCCACCATCTGATAGATCTCGGACGGCGGCAGGCACCCGCTGCCCATGTTGTCGTTGCCGGCGCCGACGAGGTAGCACGTGTCCCACGGCGAGCTGTGGACCTCGTGCCACGGCCCGTCGAGCGTCCACTGCACCCGATACCACGGCTCGGCGGCGTCGCTCAGTGGAACCCCGGGACCGGAGACAGGCGGCGGAAGCGACAGGTCGAACGACCGGCCGGGGCGCATCGAGAAGTATTCCATCTCGCGCAGGCAGGCGAAGGCGTTCTCCTGGATCTTGCGGCGCTGGTCGGGCGTGAGGACGACGTTGCGCGTGCCCTCGGCCGCCTCCTGCACGAACGCCTCGGGCGTGAGGACGAAGTGAGTGAAGAATGGCTGCACGTCCGGCAGGTTCAGATCGCGCTCGACGAGGTGACGCACGAGCAGGCCCATGTCGAGGAACATGCCGGCCCCGGTGCCGCCGGCGAGCGAGTAGACGAGGACAACCTCCAGCCGGCGCGGATTGACGCGCAGCGGGCGGCGCAGCTCCGCCTGCCACTGCGCGCGGCGCTGCGGTAGAGTCGCGTCAGTGACGATCTGGTTGATGCGTGCCCGGAGCGTCTGGGCGATGATCGGAAAGTGGTGGAAGAAGGCGAGACGCCCGAACAGCCGGTTCTGGCCGGCCCCGCCGACGATGCCGTTGGCGCCGAAGCGCTTCATCTCCGGCGGCAGCCAGCGGAAGATGTGCGGGTAGCTCTGTTCGCCGCCGCGGAAATAATCTTCGAGCTGGCGCGGCTCGACGGTACAGTCGATCGCCTCGGGGGTGCCGCCGCGTTTGAACTGGATGTTGCGCAGGACGAAGTCGCCGGGGCTGTCGCCCTCCAGGCGCTCGAACGCGCCGGGGTCGGTGTCGAGGGCGAGGTAGCCGACGATGGGGAAGCCGATCGACCCGTCCGCGCGCCGGCCGTGGCGCTCGTAGAACATGCGGCGGATGCGGAGCAGGACGTCCTTGCCGCTACCGCCCAGGCCGATGAGCAGGGTGGGAGCGACGTAGGCGGCGATCTGTTCGGGGGCGGTCGTGGTCGTGTCGGCGGGCATGCAATCAACCCCTGTCAAATCTCAAGGCCCACGGGTGGCGCCCCGTGGGCGAAGTCCCCGCCGCTTGACCCACGGGGCGTGTCCCGCGGGCCTGACGCGCTCACTGCCCCCGGGCGCGCTGCCACGGCGCCCAGATCACCAGCGCGCCGCCCAGACCGAGGAGCAGGGCGGCCAGCATCGGCCAGTTGCGGCTGAGCCACGGGGCGCGGGTGCGGCCCAGCAGCTCGTCGGCGAGCAGGGCGAAGAGGGTGACAAACGTCAGGGACAGCAGCAGCCAGAACAGCGCCAGGCAGCGGCGGAAGGCGATCCCGGGCCACGGGGGGTTCGGGCGGGTCGGCGCCAGCCAGAGGGGGAACAGCCGGTGGAAACAGAGGAACCACCACCCCGCGCCGACCGCGGCCAGCAGCAGCAACAGCAACAGCCACAACATACGGTTCCCCCGGTGCGGGCGCGGAGCGGAATGCCGAGCAATTCATTCAAACGCACGCATCCGGAGTGTGCAACGGGAAATTGTGGCGGGCAGGGGGAAGGGAGTTGTTGTGTAAAGCGCACGGGACGTCACCCGTGCGCTTTGCTGCAAGGAACCTCCGCACACCATCCTCCTCGAACCTGCGCTAGGCGGCGCGGCGGTCGGACAGCGCCAGATCGTCGAGCAGGCTCTGGCGCACCTCGTCGCTCAGGGGCGGCCCCTGGTGCGCGTAGGACGGAAGCGTTGCCGTGAAATACGCCGGCTGGCGAAGGTCGGCGAACTGCGCCCGGGCGGCGGTGTCGAACACGAACTTCACCCAGTGGGCGGTGCCGGTGCAGCGGTCTTCCGGCCGGCAGGTGACGAGCGTCCCAGGGACGTGGACCTCCCCGGCATGCAGGCCGAGGTACTCCCCCCGCAGATCCTGCCACGGCCGCAGTTCCTCCCCCAACCGCCGCTCGTCCTCGATCTCGATCAGCAGGGCGGCCTGGAGCTGGTCCGGGCCGGGGAGGAGGCGGTTGTAGACCTGGAGTTCTTCCGTGAGGCGCCGCGGATCGGCGAGGCGGGCGACCCGCGCAATCTCCTGGACGTGGAACCACAGCGTCTGGCGGTTCTCGAACACCAGCGTCAGACGCGGGCCGATGCGCACCCGGCGGTAACGGTTGAGGTACTGTTGCAGAGCCTCGAAGAACTCGCCGCGCCGACTGGTGTACTCGTCCAGTGACATCAGGTCGTCGAGCGTCAGCGGTTGCATGGGACCGTCCCTGGTCCAGGGGACCGCCGTCGGACCAGCCCGGAGCGCCAGCGCCGGGCGCGACAACGGCCCGGCGCT